>CAYZFZ010000030.1:0-25917 GCA_964477795.1 uncultured Bifidobacterium sp. | reverse complement strand
GGGAGCGAAGGGGTCGGCGCGATAGTCTGTCGCCCTCTGGAGAGGTGCCCGAGTCAGGTCGAAGGGACCGCACTGCTAATGCGGGGATCGCCTCAACGTGATCCGTGGGTTCAAATCCCACCCTCTCCGCGGTGATCGACGGCCCGGCGGCTCCTGCTGCCGGGCCGTCGTCGTCCCCGCCCACGGCGCCCGCGAGCATCCACCACTCGTTGTCACGGATCTGACACACTGTTGCGTTTTCATGACAAAGGAAGTAGACAGATCGTCATCTTGACCGCGTAGAGGCCCCGGCGGGGTCCCTCGAAGGGTGACGAATGATCGACGACAACCACGACGACTACGGGTTCTGGCGCGACGAGCCCACTCGCCCGCTCGAGCGCCTGGCGGCCAGGCGCAAGCCCGCCGGCCCGGCTCCCGTCGCCCCCACGCGGCGCCCGCGCCCGGTCGATCCGCAGGTCGGCCGCCGCCAGCACGGCAACACCCAGCAGCTGCCCGTCGTCCCCACCGAGCCCGACGAGGCTGCCACAGGCGGCGGGTTGCGCCAGTCGATCGGCCATGTCGACCCGCTGCTGCGCCGGATGGGCGCACTCGCCGTCGCGGTCGCGCTGTGCGTGCCGGTGGCCATGTCGCTGCGCAGCTCGAACGACGGCCGCGCCTCGCTGCAGCCGCAGGCCACCACGCTCGCCGTCGGCGGCTCCGCGCCGCAGGTGAGCACCGATCCCATCGCCGCGTCCGCAGCCGCCGAGGCTGCCGTCACCGTCGCTGCGGCACCGGTCGCCGAGGCCGCCGCCCAGCCTGCGGCCACCGAGGCCGACCCCACCACCGAGGCCACCTCCCCGGCCACCGCGGCCACTCCCCCCGCCACCGAGGCGTCGAACACGATCAGCACCTCGCCGGTGGTTGCCGCCCAGGTGGAGGCCGCGTCGGAGACCACCGAGCTCGTGTGCGACAAGGAGTACGAAGTCGTCGCCGGCGACTACTGGATCCTGATCGCGAAGAAGGTCAGCGTCGAGCTGGAGGAAGTGCTGACGGCGAACAACGCCTCCACCGACACCCCGCTGTACCCGGGCCGCACGGTCTGCCTGCCGCAGGGCGCGTCCACGCCCACCACCGCCGCGCCGGCACCGGCCACCACCGATGCGCCGAAGGCCACCACCACGACGGAGAAGGCCACCACGACCACGGTGAAGGCCACCACGACGACGGTGAAGACCACGTCCACCAGCACGCCCGCAGCGGCGGCGCCGAAGACCAGCTACACGCGGGCCGAGGTGGAGGCGATCATCCGCCAGGTGTGGCCCGACGACCTCGAGGACGAGGCAGTGCGCATCGCCACCCGCGAGAGCAACCTGGTGCCGGGCGTGCGCAACTTCTGCTGCTTCGGCCTGTTCCAGCTGTACTACAACGTGCACAAGTCATGGCTGGCGCAGATGGGCGTGACGGCCCCCGAGCAGCTGTACGACCCGCTGATCAACGCCTACGTCGCGTACGCCATGTACCTCAAGGCCGGCGGCTGGGGGCCCTGGAAGCTGTAGACCGCCGGCGTCGTGTCCGCGCCGTGCCGGTGACGATTGCGGTAGCCGAAGCGCAGGCGACACCTCTAGACTGGCGACCCGTAAGCGCTCGTAGCTCAATGGATAGAGCATCTGACTACGGATCAGAAGGTTAGGGGTTCGAGTCCCTTCGAGCGCGCTGAAGTCGAGCGGTCCTTCGGGGCCGCTCGATGGCGTTTTCGGCTTTCTGCGGGCACAGCGCGGACTCGTCCCACTTGTGTCGCGGACACGTCCCACTTGTGTCGAGTTCACCTCATTCAGAATTCGATCGCGACGCGTGCTGCCACGGTCCGGCTCGCGTGCCGACCCGGGCGACAGGTCTGCGCTACTTGTCCGACCGGAACAGGCGCCAGGACACCCCGAACCAGATGGCGATCGCGGCGAGCCAGACGGCCGCCGTTCGGATCGTGCTCCCGCTGGACGTTGTGCTGTAGAGGTTCGTCGAGTTGGGCGAGTACATGAACCAGCCACCATCGGGCGGACCGTTCAACCTCGCGACGACAGCCGACGCCACAACCGCCAGGCCCGCTCCGAGAGCGATCGAGGTCACTGCCTTCTGGCCGCCGGTCACGGCCTCATCCTCTCACGGTGAGCACTCCTACCGCGGAGATCGTCGCGGTGCCCATGACGGCGTGTGTGGTTGCGGCAGTCGGCTGGCATGGCGCCGGACGGGTCCATCACAGTCATTGCCGGAAATAGGGTATTCCCTATATGCTTCGGCCATGTCTTCGACCGCCGCCTTCGACCTCGGTGCGCTCCCGCCAAACCCGGGCGACGCGCTGCGCGAGCGGCGCATCGACCTCGGGCTGACACAGGCCGAGTTGTCCGAGCTGTCGGGCATCGCCCAGGGCGACATCAGCAAGATCGAGAACGGACACCTCGACGCGCGCTGGTCGACGATCAAGCGCCTTTCCGACGCACTCGCATCGGTCAAGGAACCGAAGACCAGTCTCGCCAACGGCGGCTACCGCCGAGCCAAGCCTGACGTCTCGGGCCTCGATTCGTGGAAGCCGAGCGGCAAGACCAAGCACTCGGTCACTGTCGTCAAGTGATCCTCCGTCCGGCGGTCGCCGCGGACGCGGCGACGTTCGACAACTTCGACCTCGGCGAAGCATCCTCGGCCCACCTGGCCGAGGTGGCCGAAATCGTCCGCGACCTGTGGCCCTGGCTCCACGACCCGTCCGCCGCCGAACTCGACCGCCAGGTACACGTCGCAGAGCACGATGGAGCCATCGTGGGCGTCGTCGCGCATCACCTGCTCGTTGGCGAGCCGGTTCAGCAGTCGCACCTTCCCGACGGCCGATGAGACCAGTCCACCCGAGAGCAAGCCCTACGTCCGGTACCTGCTCCGGCTCTCACTTCCTGTGTAGCAGGGGGCCAGTAGATAGAAATGCAGCAAGAGATCGAGACGGCCCGTTACAAGTTGACCTTGCTCGGGAGCGTGGAGGCCGGAATTCGATCGCGACGCGTGCTGCCACGATCCGGCTGGTGGACCGGGCTGACCGGGCGGGGCCCGACGGATGGTCAGGACTTGGCGGGAGCGGGGCCGGTGACGAGCACGGTGCAGGGGGCGTTCCGTACGACCTCGTCGGAGACGGAGCCCAGCACCGCACGCTTCCAGCCTCCGCGCCCTCTGGAGCCGATCACGATCGCAGCGGCCGAGACCTCGCCGGCCAGTTGGCAGATCGAGTCGCTGGCCGGCCCGTGGAGCACCCGCGACTCGCAGCCGGTGAGGCCGAGTTGCTGCTGCGTGCGGGCGATGATCGACGCTGCTTCGTCGACGGCCGATGCCTTCTCGGCGACGTACTCCTGCTCGGTCATCAGCGGGCCGGCATGACCGGAGCCGGACATCAGCAGCGGGTCGAGACGATCGATCACGGTCACCACCACGAAGTCCGTGCCGGGTGCGAGCAGTGCCACTCCGGCAGCCAACGCTGCGATCGAGAGCTCCGAGCCGTCGGTGCAGATCAGTACTGGCGAAGACATCGGGCGGACTCTACTCCTCGCGTGCCGATGCTCGGCCTCCGGCACTCGCCTGCCTGCGAGCCGGGGAGCAGCGAGCGGCATGTTCCGAATGTCAACTTCACCACTCTGCGTGGGTAGTGCTTCACCCAAACTGGGTGAAGGCATCCGGAAGCCCCACGGCGTAGATTTTCGGCAAGGTCCGCGTCGGCGACGCGCCATCGAAGGGAAACGACCGCATGAGTTCACCACGCCTTCTCCTCCGCCTCACCTCGATCGTCGTGGCTGCCGGCCTCGTCGCCGGGGCGTGCTCCGACGACGGCAACGATGCCGCCGACACGACGACGGCGCAGACGACCGCCGAGACCACCGCCGACACCGACGCACCCACCACCACCGGAGCGGCCCTCACTGGCGACGGCCTCAGCATCGGTGTGCTGGCGCCCACGCCGGGCCTGCTGGCGACGCTGTTCCAGGCGCAGACCCGTGGCATCACCGCCGCGGCCGCCGACATTGCCGCCGGCGGCGGCGTGCTGGGCGGTGAGCTCAACGTCACCCAGATCGACACACCGCTCGGTTCCACCGAGACACAGATGGCCGGCGACGCAGTCGATGCCGGCGCCCGAGCGCTCATCGGGCCCGCCGGCTCCACCTCCGCGCTCGAGCTGCTGCCCGAGCTGGCGCGGCTGAACACCGGGACGTGCACCGCCTCGGCCACCCTCCCCGGGCTCACCTACGGACAGGAGCAGCCGATCCTGTTCCGCACCGCCGTGCCCGACGACGTGATGGCCGCGTACCTCGCCCAGCAGATCATCGCCCGCCGCGACGAGCAGGCCCCCGACGCGGCGTGGAAGGTGGCGATCATCGCCCGCTCCGACGACTACGGCTTGTCGATCGGCAACGGTCTCGCTGCGCTGCTGCAGGCCGGTGGCCTGGCCCCGTCGGTGATCGGCTACAACCCGCGCCGGGTGACCTTCACCGAGACCGCCGCGCAGGCGGCCGCGCTGGCGCCCGACCTGTCGATCCTCATCTCGTTCGAGGAGGGCGGCAACCTGCTGAACTCGCTGGTGCGCGCCGGCCTCTCGCCCGCCTCGATGATCGGCCTCGACGGCTTCTTCGCTCCCCGCCTCGGCACCATCGCCGGTGGCAACGACCCCGCCTCCATCGACGGGTTCAGCGTGCTGGGCACCACCGGCAACCGGGCGTTCCTGCAGCGGCTCACCGACGACGATCCCAACGGCCAGGTTGCGTACGCCGCCCAGGCGTACGACTGCGCGATCGTGCTGGCGCTCGCCGCCGAGCAGATGGAGTCGGCCCGCTCGGCCACGATGGCGCTCGCGATCCAGGACGTCACCGCCGGCGGCGTGACGTGCACCACCTACGCCGACTGCCACGAGAAGCTGGCCGCCGCCGAGGACATCGACTATGACGGCCCGTCGGGTCGGCTGGCCATCGACGAGCGCGGCGACCCGACGTCGGTGCGCTTCACCACCGGGCGCATGCAGGGCGGGGTGCTCACCGAGATCACCAGCACCGACATCGACATGGCCGATCTCAACCGCCAGGCCGCGGCCTTCGCGGCAGCCTCGCAGATCACCCGCCTGCAGCAGGCGCTGCGCTTCCTCGGCTTCTACGACGGCCCGATCGACGGTCTGCCCAGCGACGAGCTCACCGCCGCCATCGCCGCCTTCCAGACCAGTGTCGGCCTGCCGGCGACGGGCGTGGTCGACGCCGCCACCGAAGCCGCCCTGCGCGCCGCGCTCGGCGAGTACGGCGACCTGTTCAGCTCCAGCACGCTCGGCATCCAGCAGCTGCTCACCGAACTCGGCTTCTACAGCGGCCCGCTCGATGGCATCTGGTCGCAGGAGCTCACCGACGCGATCAAGGCGTTCCAGGCCGAACTGGGCGTGCCGCAGACCGGTGTGTTCGACGCCGCCACGATTCGCGCCGCCTACGAGCGCGGCCTGATCGACGGCGGCGAGGCGGCCACCACGACCACCACCACGGCCGAAGCCACCACCGTGCCGCCGACGGCCGCGCCGACGACGGTGGCGCCCACCACCCCACCGGCCACGGAGCCGCCCGCCACCGAGCCCCCGGCGACGGAGCCGCCCGCGACGGAGCCACCGGAGACCTCACCGCCCACGACCGAGGCGCCGGAGGAGACGTTCAGCGATCTGTTCCGCACGCTGCAGGCCGACCCGGACTTCTCCACCTTCGTCGAGCTGCTGATCGCGGCCGGGTTCACGGAGGACACCGAGGTGATCGGGCCCTACACCATCTTCGCCCCGACGAACGAGGCCTTCGCCTCCCTCGACCCGGCCCAACTGGACGAGGTGCGCAACGATCCCGAGACGCTGCGCCAGTTGCTGGCGTACCACGTCGTCGAAGGTCGGCTGTCGTCCGCGCAGCTCACCGGCACCCTGATCACCATCAACGGTGCCCCGGTCGTGGCCGAGGGCAGCGGTGCCACACTCACCGTCGGCGGCGCCCCGGTGGTGAAGCCCGACGTGCACGCCAGCAACGGTGAGATCCACGGCATCAGCACGGTGCTGGTGCCCACCATCGTTCCCGTCTGATCGTTCCCGCCTGATCGAGTCGCCCGGTGGCCCACGCCGCCGGGCGACGATCGCGCCTCGCATCATCTTCTGGCGCGCCCGTGCGTCTTGTTGACGCAACGAAAGGCGGAAGGGTGCGATCACCACGACAGTCCTCCGATGTGGTGCGCGTGTGGATACTCGGCGTTCTCCGAGGCTTTCGTACGCTGTGCGACATGGGGAAGCTCACCTGGGGTGTCGGTATCGCTGCGCTGTGCGTCGTGATGTTCTGGTCGGCGGCGGGTGCCGACCAACGTGTGGCGGGTGCGGGCGCGACCAGTGTGTTGACGGTGCCTGCGGTGGACGTCGCCGACGCTGGGGACCCCGCGGTGCGTTTGGGTCGTGCGGTGCCGACGACGTCAACGGTGGTGCGCACCATCGGTGCGTGCGTGCCGGTGGGGCTGGGGACCCCGAACTCGTGGCGTGCCGCGCTGGGTCTTCCGGCGTTGGTGTGGTCGGACTCCCTGTATGCGGGTGCGTGCGCGTGGGCGACGCACCTCGCAGAGCTCGGCGGCCTCGGTGGCCCGCACGAGCCCGGCGTTGGTGGTGAGACGCTCTACGGGTCATCGAGCGGGTGCGGTGACTTGTGGAATGCGTGGTACTACTCGGCCGCGCACTACGCGGTGTGGACGGGTCGCTTCCTTGGCGTGACTGCGGCGGTGGTCACTGTCTCGGACAGCACCGGCCGGTGTTGGGCGGTCGGGCGTGTCGACAACCAGCGGGTCGTTACATGAGCGGCCTCGAGTTGAAGCTGCTGAGTCGCCGATGGCGATGTCGAGCAGAGAAGTGCGGTGGTGGAGGGTACGGCTTAGGACCCTGGCCCCTCCACCACCGCGGTGCTTACCGGTCGATCCTCAGGCGGAAGGAACAGCAGCGTGATGAAGCGTAGTCGTGGTGGTCGTTGGCGTGCGGTGGCGCGTCCGTGGGTGTTGGTGGCCGTGGCCGTGACGACGGGCGTGATGGCTGTCGGCGCGGGTGTGTCGTCTGCGCGTCCTGCGGGGGCGACGCCGGGTGTGGTGTGGCGCGAGTCGTTCCGCGAGCTGCTCTCGGTGGAGCTGACGGATACGGAAGCGCGGTGTGTTGCTGACCGGGTGGGCTCGCTGGACGGCCTGGTGGGGCCGCTGCTGGGTGCGGCACCGGTCGAGGGTGCCGGGTCGGTGTGGGCAGCGGTGGACGAGTGCGTGACCGCCGAGCACCAAGGTGAGATCGCCCGGGCGATCGTGTTGGGTGGCGTGTCGGCAGACGAGCCCGCGGTGGCCGCGGTGTGGGACAACGCGGATGAGCAGCTGGGTGGTTGCGTCAGCCACGCCGGTGGCTGGCAGGTACTGGGCTCGTACGAACAACTGATGGTCACCTGCGCGTCGACGGTGGTGGGGCGATGAACGCGCGCCAGGTGTGGCGCCGGCTGCTGATGGCGGTGGGATTGGTGGGTGCGCCGCTGGTGCCGGTGCTGTCGTCGGCGCCGGGTGCGATGGCGACGGCGCCCTCGGCGGCGGTGTGCAACGGCGACAACCTGTTCTGCGGTTGGGTGCTGCATGCGAAGAACGGCTCGACGACGGTGCTGCCGACGAAGGCGTTCGGTGCGCACATGGGCGGCCTGTGGGCGATGCCCGGCGGGGCGAACAACTCGACGGGTGTCGGCTTCTGCCTGGACGACAGCTTCGGCGGGGTGCCGGTCGGGTCGGTGTCGGAGCTGCCGCTGCCGGCGTGGTGGTCGGTGCCAGCGCAGGCGGAGGCGGCGTGGATCGTGGCGATGTATGCGGGCGATCGGGTGGCCCCCTACCAGCCGCTGGCGATCGACGGCAGCGGCGAGCTGGCCGGCTGGTCGACCCGCCAGCGCTACCTGGCAGTGCACCTCGCGCTGCTGAGCGTGCTGCCCAACCACAATGCGAACGGAACGTACAGCCCGCTGCTGGACCCATGGAACCTGCACCTGTACGCGAACGCAGCGGGCACGATCCCGTCGTCGACGCAGGCGGTGGTGCCACTCGTGCAGCAGATCGCCGCGGCAGCAGTTGCCCACCATGCGACCGGCTCCGAAATTGTGCTCACCGCACGGGTGACAGCGGTCGGCACGGTCACGGTCACGGCGACGAAGGACGGGCTGCCGGTGGCCGATCTGCCCGTGTGGCCAACCTGGCCCGCGGGTGTGACCTACACCGGCACCACCTCCACGCAGGCGTGGTTGAACGCACAGGCGGCCGGCTGGCCGGCGCTGGACTACTCCACCACCCACTCGGCCGCGGGGGTGACGAATGCTGCCGGGCAGGCCACGTTCAACGTCAGCACGTCAGTCCTCGCGAGTGGTGTGGAGTTCAACACGGAGGAGCCGCCGGCCAGTGTGCACAACTGGGGTGACGGCCAGGCGTCGCAGGCGAACCTGACGTGGGTGTCGGGCGAGAACCGCCGCTACGCCGCCGACGCCTTCGACCGCGGCGCTGTGCAGTTGGCGTCACAGATCTCGGACAGTGTGCCGGTGCCGGGGGAGGTGCTGTCGGACTCGTTGATCGTGGACTTGCTCGCGCCGGGTGTGGGCGTGACGATGGAGGTGCAGCTGTTCGACCTCACGGTCGACCCGTCGGGGTCGGGGGTGCCGCTGGCGGCGACGACGTACGCGGTGAACGGCAACGGGGTCTACCCGGGGGTGGCGCCGTGGACGGTGACCGCCGGGCAGATGGGCCACCGGTTGGGCTACCGGCACCGGGTGCTCGAAATGTCGGACGGGTCGTTGCCGGCGCCGACGGAGTGGAGCGTGCTGGGCGACCCGACCGAGACGGCCACCGTGTCGGCACTGGTGGAGGCGACGGTGCATCTGCGCAAGACGGTGTCGGCCGACGGTGGACCGTGGTACAACGCGCAGGGCGATGCACTGCCGGCGTGGTGGCCATCACCCGCCCCCGATGAACCGTGGGCGGGGTCGTTCGACGACGCCTCGGCGGACGCCGGTGATGGTGTGCCGGTGTACGCGGCGGGGTCGCTGGTGAGGTTCCGCTACGAGGTGTGGTTGGAGGAGTCGTCGGGAGCGGTGACGTGGCCGGCATCGAACGGGCCGATGATCCTCGACGACAACGGCACCCCCGCCGACAAGCTGGACGACTGGGCACCCGTGCTGGTGGCAGGTGACGACGACGGCGACGGGTCCCTCGCCGGCGGCGAGGTGTGGGTGCTGGAATCACCGGTGCCGATCACCGCGACGGCCGGCGAGCAGTACCGGAACATGTCGGTGCTGTATCCGGGGCTGATCCACCGCTTGTCGAACCCGGCGGGGCCGATCGAGGGGTACAGCCAGTTCCGGTGGGATCCCGCCGGGTTCGACGTGCCGGCGATCACGACCTCGGTCGATGCCGGTGGGGGCGCACGGCGGGTGAACCCGACCGGTGGCGTGCTGGTCGACACGGTCACCTACGACACGGTGGTGCCCGGCGAGGAGCTGGCCGTCGACGGCGAGGTGATGCGGGTGTGGCCCGACGGTTCGACCACGAGCACCGGGATCACCGGCCGTGCCACGTTCACGCCGGCATCGCCGGCCGGCACAGTGGAGGTGCCCTTCACCCTCCCGGCAGGCATGCCCGCAGGCACCTACGTGGTGTTCGAGCGGCTCACGTTCGAGAACCGGTTGCGGGCAGTGCACGAAGACCCCACCGACGCGCTGCAGACCTTCGAGGTGGTGGTGCCGGTGGTGACGACGTCGGTGTCCTCGGACGTCGACGGTGGGCGTGTGGTCGGCATCCAGGGTGGACCGGTGACGGACCATGTGTGCTACTCGGATCTGCTCCCTGCGCCAGGCGCGGTGGTGACCGCGGTGGGCGAGTTGCAACTGCTCGCCGATGACGGCTCCGTGTCACCGGCGGGCATCACCGGCACGGCACCGGTGACGACCACCCCTGCGGGCTGTGTCGACGTCGCGTTCACCGTCCCCGCCGGCGGGCCCGCTCGCTACGTCGTGTACGAGCAGGTGTTCGTCGACGGCGTGACCGTCGCCGCGCACGAGGACCCGGACGACGCCATGCAGACGTTCGACATGGTGGCCCCATCGATCACGACGGTGGCGACCAGCAACCTCGACGGCACCCACTACCTCGGGGCGCAGGGCGGCACGATCACCGACGCGGTCTGCTACAGCGACCTGTACGGCGCCACCGGCCGTGTCGACGGCGAACTGCAGCGCATCGACCCGCTCACCGGTCTGGCACTGCCGACAGGGATCACGTCGTCGGCGACGTTCATCCCGGCGGGCCCGGTGGGATGCGTCGACGTCGCCTTCGTCCTGTCCGCGGGCAGGCCCGTCGGGCACTTCGTGGTGTTCGAGGTGCTGACCGTTGACGGAGTCACCGTGGCGTCGCACACCGACCCAACCGATGCGGACCAGGCCTTCGAGCTGATCGCCCCGACGATCACCACGACCGTCACCAGCGATCTCGACGGCACCCACTTCCTGGGCCCGCAGGGCGGCACGGTGACCGACGAGGTCTGCTTCACCGACCTGTACACCGCCGACGCGGCCGTCGAGGGCCAGCTGTGGTGGTCGGAGGCGGGCGAGCCGATGTCAGCCACCGGCATCACCGCGTCCGTCGAGTTCACACCGGCCGGCCCGCAAGGGTGCGTGGAGGTGCCCTTCGCGGTTCCCGCGTCACCCGCCGGCGGGCGGTACGTCGTCTACGAACGCCTGCTCGCGGACGGGGTGCAGGTCGCCGAGCACGCCGACCCAGACGATCCCGCCCAGGCGTTCGAGCAGGTGGTGCCAACAGTGGTGACGACGGTGACGAGCGATCTCGACGGCACACACTCCGTCGGCATCCAGGGCGGGACGGTGACCGACCGTGTCTGCTACACGCACCTCCACGCGTTCTCGGCGATGGTGGAGGGAGAGCTGCAGCGGATCGGGCTGGACGGCACCGTCACATCGACCGGGATCACCGGCCGGGTGGCAGCGACCGATACCCCGCAGGGCTGCGTGGACGTGGGCTTCACCGTTCCACCGACACCCACCGGTGGCCGGTTCGTGGTGTTCGAACGTCTGGTGGTGAACGGGACGGTCGTCGCGGTGCACGAGGACCCCACCGACCCGGCGCAGACGTTCGATGTGGTGGTGCCGTCGGTGTCGACTTCGGTGTCGAACTCGGCCGATGGATCGCAGTACGTGTCACCGGCGGGCGGCTCGATGGTGGACCATGTCTGCTACGAGGGCGTGTACGCACCGTTGGTGATGGTCCGCGGTGAGGTGCAGCGGATCGCTGCCGACGGCTCGATCGTCCCGACCGGGGTGATCGCGTCGGCGACGTTCGCACCGATGGCCACGGCCGGGTGCGTCGACGTCGCGTTCACGGTGCCGGCCTCGCCGGCGGGTGGCCTGTTCGTGGTGTTCGAGCAGCTGCTCGTCGGCGGTGCAGTCGTCGCGGTGCACGAGGACCCGAGCGACGTGTCGCAGCAGTTCGTGCAACGCCGCGAGGTATCGGTGTCGACGTCGGCGTGCAGGCCCGAGGTGGAGCTGGCGGTGAACGGAACGGTCGGCGCGAACTGCGACGTCGTGGTGCTCGGCGGAGACCCCGGCGACGTGATCACGGGGACGCTCTACGCGGTGCAGTGGGTGGACGGCGCCCGGGACTGCTCGAACGCGTCGGTGGCGACGACGTGGCAGGTGACGATCGATGCCGACGGACTGACGACGGTGACACCGAACGTTGCCAGCCTGCCAACTGGCGACTGGGAGTTCCTCCACGCCGCACGAGCGGCGGGGGCGCGGTCGAACATGATCCCGTGCGATGCCGCAGTGGCACGGAACCTGTCGGAGAGCTTCCGGGTGATCCCGAACAGGAACACACCGGGGAACGACATCCCGTCGGCAGGCGTGACCGTGGTGCCCGCGCTGGCCGTGGGCGCGGGGCTGGTGGCGCTGGGCGCACTGCTGCTGGCAGTGACACGGCGCCGGCTCTCCGGAACCGCCTGACCCGTCGACATACCGGACGCGGAAACCACCAGCAGTCGCACACGCCCGGTGGCTACCGTCCGAGCATGGACGCGCAGCAGCGATGGTGGTCGGGCAGTGGCAACACGCAGGACGCGTTCTTCCCGGCGGCAACCGCGACGCGCATGCCGACGATCGTCGGGGGTCGCGGCGAGACGCTGGTCGACGACCGCGGGCGCGAGCTGATCGACGTGTGCGCCGGGCCGTTCCTCACCTCGATCGGGCAGGGCAACGAGCGGGTGCTGGCGGCGATGGCGGAGCAGGGCCGCCGCCTCACCTACACCTACTCGCGCTCCACGCGGCACCCGGCCAACGCCGAGCTCGCCGCCAGGCTGGCCACGCTCGCCGGCCCGGGCTTCGAGCGCGTGCACCTCACCTCCGGCGGGTCGGAAGCCAACGAGATGGCGATCAAGATGCTGCGCGCGCTCGCCATCGCCCGCGGCGAGAACGGCCGCTGTCGCATCATCACGCTCATGCCCGGCTACCACGGCGCCACCGTGCAGACGCTGGCGATGAATGGCGATCTCGCCGCCGAGGCGATGTGGGGGCCGCTCACCGTGCAGGCCGCGCGCATCCCCGCCCCGCTCACCTACCGCGCCGCCAGCCCCGCCGCCGCAGCGGCCGACACCCTCGCAGCACTGGTGGAGACGATCGAACGGCTCGACCCTGCGACCGTCCTCGCATTCGTGCTCGAGCCGATCGGCGGGCAGGCCTCGGGCGTGAACGTGCCCGACCCCTCGTTCCTGCCCGGGGCGCGTGCGGTCTGCGACCGGTTCGGCATCGCACTCGTCTACGACGAGGTGGTCACCGCCTTCCGCACCGGCGCCAACTTCGCCGCCCACCACCAGCCCGCCGCGCTGCCCGACCTGATCACCGTCGCCAAGGGTTTGGGCGCCGGGTACGCGCCGCTCGGTGCCGTCCTCACCTCCGCCGCGATCGCCGACGAGCTGGCCGGCTCGACCGGCTTCGTGGTGTCGCACTCGTACGACGCGTGCCCGATGGCGTGCGCCGCGGGCAGCGCGGTGCTGGACGAGATCGTCGAACGCGATCTGGTGCGCAGCGCGGGCCGGGTGGGCGCCCGCATCCGTGCGGGGCTGGAGGAGCTGGCGGGGCAGTCGCCGCTGATCGGCGACGTGCGCGGGATGGGCCTGCTGCAGGCGGTCGAGCTCGTGCGCGACAAGGCCAGCGCGGCCAAGTTTCCCGCCGACGTCGACCCCGGCGCGACCGCGCTGCAGATCGGGTTGGAGCACGGCCTGCTGCTGTACTCGCGCCGGCAGAACGGCGGTGCGTTCGGCGACTGGCTGCTGGTGGCCCCACCGCTCACCACCGACGAGTCGCTCGCCGACCGGATTCTGGAGCGGCTCGGCGACGTGCTGCAGCGTGCGGCCGGCGCGCTGACCTGAGGGCGGGCACCCGCGACCGGCACTGCTCCGCAGCGTCGCCGGCAATTTCCGACTTGTGGAAGCGGCAGCGCGAGCCGATGGAGTGACGTGAACACGATGCCGGCTCCGAGGGGAGCCCTGCCGACGCATGAGTCGACGGCCGCACCGCGGCCGTCGCGGGCGCTCGCCACGGCACCCGCCCGGACCATGCCCCTCGCCGTCGCCGCGGGTGTCGCGCTCGCGCTGATGATCGTGCACATCGCCTCACCAGAGGGGCTGGTGCGCGACCTCACCTACCTGTCGGCACTCTGCGGCGCGGCCGTGGTCGCGTGGTTCGGCGCGCACCGCAGCCCGGCCCGGCGGATCGCCAGGTTGATCGCGTTCGCGATCTCGATCTCCGCCCTCGGCGACATCTCCTGGCAATGGCTCGCATGGCGCCGAGGCGTCGGCCCGGACGTGTCGATCGCCGACGTGTTCTGGCTCGCGTCGTACCTCGCGATCGGGGCCGCACTGCTGCGCACGGCACGCGGGCACGGCCGGATGGATCGCGATGGGATGGTGGACATCGCGGTGGTGTTCCTCGTGGCGCTCCTGATCCAGTGGGAGCTCGCGTTCGACAAGATCGTGACCGACGACACGCTGCCCGTCTTCGAGCGCTTCGTGTGGGCGCTGTACCCGACGCTCGACGCCGCGCTCCTCGCGCTCGTGCTGCGCGCCGCGCTGGGCCGGCGGCTGCACGGCCGGCTCGCGCTGATCGTCGGCGCCGGCGCCACCTGCTGGCTGCTCGCCGACTTCGGCTACACGCTGTTCGCGTCCGTGGCAGGGATGGAGGTCTGGCTGAACGTGGGCTGGATGATGGGCAGCGCGTTGATGGCCGCTGCGACATGGTGCCATCGATGGGCCGCGGAACCGGGCGACGAGCCGACGGTCGGCGCCGAGAGCTCACGGCCGGGCGGCATCGCGATCGCGATCGTGCCGCTGCTGGTGCCGGGCGCGATCGCAGTCGTCGAGCACCTGCGCGGCGACACGTCCAACTCGTACCTGCTGTACGGCGTCACGCTGATGCTCATCGCGCTGGCGTTCACTCGCGGCACCAGGCTCCTGCACGCGGAGGAGACGGCGCGCGCCGCCGTCCGATCGCAGGAGCACTACGCCACCGCGGTCGCGATGAACTCCGCCGATGCGTACCTCATCCTCGACGAGCACGGTCACATCACGAACCACTCCCCGCAGCTCGCCGCGCTCCTCGGTCTCGACGTGTCGACGACCGTCGGCCTCGATGCGTTCGGGCTCGTGGCACCGATCGACCAAGACGACGCGCGCGCCGTGTTCACCCGCTGCGTCGCGTCGCCGGCCCAGACGCTCGAGACCGAAGTCCGCGTGCAGCACCGCGAGGGGCACACGATCTGGCTCAACGTCCGTGTGGTCAACATGTTCGACGATCCCGACGTCGGAGGCGCCGTCACCAACCTGCACGACATCAGCGACCGGAAGCGGATCGAGGCCGAGCTATCGCACCAGGCCTTCCACGACAGCCTCACCGACCTGGCCAACCGCGCCCTGTTCCTGGATCGGGTGGATCACGCGCTCCGCCGCAACATGCGCACCGGGCTCGACGTCGCCGTCGTCTTCCTCGACCTCGACGGGTTCAAGACGGTCAACGACAGCCTCGGCCACGCCGCCGGCGACCAGCTCCTGCGCGAGGTGGCCGCACGCCTCGCGCAGGCCGTGCGCTTCGGCGACACCGTCGCCCGGCTCGGTGGCGACGAGTTCGCGATCCTCATCGAGCCGTAGGGCGTCGCCGAGCGGGTGCTGCAATCGCTTGCCGTACCGATCTAGCTCGACGATCAGACCGTGACCGTGTCCGCCAGCTTCGGCATCGCGGTCGGCGACGACGATGCCACCGCCGACTCACTGCTGCGCGACGCCGACATCGCGATGTACCGCGCGAAGACGCGTGGCAAGGCACGCTGGGCCGTCTACGACCCCGAGATGCGCATGGTGGCGGTGGAGCAGCTGCAGTTGGGGAACGATCTCATCGGTGCGCTCGGCGACGGCCAGCTCGCGCTCGTCTACCAGCCCGTCGTACGGCTGGAGACCTCGGAGATCGTCGGCTTCGAGGCGCTGCTGCGCTGGCACCACCCGACCCTCGGGCTGATCCACCCGGATCGCTTCATCCCCATCGCGGAGGAGACGGGGCTCATCATCCCGATCGGGAAGTGGGTGATCGGCGTGGCGTGCAAGACCCTCGCCGGGTGGCACAGGGCCCACCCCGAGCACCATCGCCTCTCGATGGCCGTCAACATCTCGGCCCGTCAGCTCGCGGCACCCGACCTGGTGGCCGACGTCCGCGCCGCGCTCAGAGCGACCGACATCGACCCGTCGACGCTCGTCCTCGAGATGACGGAGACGTCGCTCGTCCACGACCACGTCGTCGCGGCCAAGCGGTTGCAGGAGTTGAGCGCCCTTGGCGTGCGGCTGGCGATCGACGACTTCGGCACCGGCTACTCGTCGCTCAGCTACCTGCGGCAGTTCCCCTTCGACATCCTCAAGATCGACCAGTCGTTCATCAGCGCGATCAAGAGCCCGGCCGAGATGCCGGCAATCGTTCGCGGCCTGCTCGACCTGGGCAACACGCTGGACATGGAGACCATCGCCGAAGGAGTGGAGCTCGCGGTGCAGCGTGATCAGCTGCGTGACGAGAGCTGCGACCTGGCACAGGGGTTCCTCTTCTCCGTGCCGCTGCCACCGCACGAGGCCGAAGCGCTGCTTGCCCAGATGCGGCCGTCGCAACCGGTGCCCGCCGCCGCACGGTCGAGCCACCGATGATCGACCGGAGTGACGCCATCCACCGTATCTGACTCTCCGCGCGGGAAACCCCACGCTGCGCGGCATCTTGACAGAACGCAGACAATCCAGCGGGACGCGGCGAGTACTCTGCGTCAGATGCGGCCCGATGCCCCGCGCCCTCGATGGACGCGCCCGGCCGCGTACGCGCTGACCTATGCGATCGGTGCGATGGCCTGGATCGTGCTGTCCGATCTGCTCGTCAGCGCCCTCGACGCGGAGACGACGCTGGTCAACATCGTCAAGGGCTTCGGGTTCATCGTCGCCACCTCACTGCTGCTGTACGCGCTGCTCCGACGCCACGAAGTGCGAGTCGGCCAGGCCGACGAGCGGGCACGCGACGTCGTGCGCGAGCTGATCGACCAGAGCACCGACGTCTTCCACATGGTCGATCTCGAGGGGCGCTTCCTGCTCGCCAACCGCCGGGTGGGCGAGATTCTCGGCATCGACCCGCAGGATGCGATCGGCAAGCGGCGCGAGGACCTGATCGCTGGTGCCGTGCGGACGGGCAACACCCCGACCGACGCGGACGTCATGGCCGTGGGCGAACCGGTCGTGTACCTGCAGGACGTCGGCGACGGGGACAGCCGCCGCCACTTCCGGTCGACCCGGTTCCCGATTCGCTCCGACACGGGCAAGGTCGTCGCCATCGGCACCATCGCGGTCGACGTGACCGACGAGGAAGCAGCGCAACGCAAGCTGGCCGCCAGCGAGGGCGCGTACCGGATGATGTTCGACGCGTGCCCGCTCCCGGTGTGGATCCACGACGAGGACACGCTGGAACTGCTGGCGGCCAACGGCGCCGCGCTCGATCTCTACGGGTACGACCTCGACCGGTTCTTGCGCCTGCGCCTGACCGACCTGTCGCCTGCCACCGCAGTGACCGGCCCGGAACCGCCCCCCGAGATCGGCAGCCTGGGCACGTTCACGACGCACGTCGATTCCCGCGGCCGGCTGCTGGACGTGGAGCTCGACCGCGTCAGCGCCAGCTTCGAAGGGCGGCCGGCGGTGGTGGTGCTCACCCGCGACGTCACCGCCCACCTCCAGGCCAGTGCTCGCGATCAGTTGCTGCTGACCGTGCCCGGGCTGTACGAGGCGTCCGCTGGCGACGCGTTCCTGCGCCACATCGGCGAACGGCTGCTGCGCCTCACGCGCAGCACCGGCGGCCGGCTGGGCATCGGCGGAGGCGCCGCGCAGGTGACCGTCGGCGAGCCCGAGACCGCCGATGCGCGGCACCTCGTCGTGCGCGCAGGCGAGGGCAGCGAACCACTCGCCACCCTCACCCTGTGGGGCAAGCCGTTCGAGTACGCGCCGGCCGACGAACTGGGCTGCCGGCTCGTCCTCCAGCAGATGCAGCGCGTCGTCGAGCGTGAGCGGTTCGTGCACGACCTGGAGGTCGCCGCCCACCAGCACGAACTGACGATCAAGGGTGTCGCCCGCACGCTCGGCGCGATCGTCGACACCCGCGACCCGTACACCGCCGGCCACCAGCAGCGCGTGGGTGAGCTCGCCGCCATGATCGGCCTACGGCTGGGGCTCCCCGAGTCGGACGTCGCCGGCTTGCGCATCGGCGGGTACCTGCACGACATCGGCAAGATCGCGACACCGTTCGCACTGCTCACCCGACCCGGACCCCTCGACGCCGCCGACCGACTCGTCGTCGAGCGCCACAGCCGCACAGGCCGCGACCTGCTGGTACCCGTGCCGTTCCCGTGGCCGATCGCGCAGATGGTCGACCAGCACCACGAGCGGCTCGACGGCTCGGGCTATCCAGCCGGCCTCGCCGGCGACGCGATCATCCCCGAGGCGCGCATCATCGCCGTGGCCGATGTGTTCGACGCGATCACCTCCACCCGCCCGTACCGACCGGGCAGCGACATCGACGTCGCGCTCGACGAACTGCGCCGCGGCGCCGGCGTCGTCGACGACGCGGCCGCCGTCGATGCTCTCATCGCCCACGTACGCGAGGCCGGTCCGCCCGCCACCCGCACGCCTGTCGAGCCGGGCTGAACGGTCGGGCCGGCCGGGGCCACTACGTTGTCGCCGATGGGGCCCGAGCGCGCACATCATCCGAAGTCGCCGTCGACGGTGCTCGAGACGGCGCGACCCGCAGCACCGCGGCCGGCCGCTGCACCCGCGAGGCGGGCTACGGCGCGCCGGGCCATCCCTGCCACCGAGGACCTGCTCCGCCGTGCGACGAACTTCCACACGCCGGGCAAGCACGACGAGTTCGTGTCGAAGTTCCGGCCACCGAACATCGACGTCAACCGGGTGCTCAAGTGCACCGTCCTGGGCGGCAAGGAGATCATCGTGCACATCAGCCCCGACGCTGCGCTGGAGAAGCGGATGGTCGCCTACCACCGCAACCAGATCAGCATCGACCAGAAGGCCCAGGATTGGATCATCCCCGCCAGCGACAGCGAGGGTTGGAAGCCGAAGTGAGTGCAGCGAGCGATGCAGCAGCACGGGTGCTGGACGCGGTGGAGGCGTTGCGCGCACCGCTGATCGACGAGGTGGCCAAGGTCGTCGCGATCCCCAGCGTCGGCGGCACGGACGCGGAGAACGACGGGCAGGCCCACATGGCCGCGCTGATGGCGCGGCGGGCTGGAGGTGGACCACTGGAGCATCGACCTCGCGGACATCACCAGCCGTCCCGACTTTCCCGGCATGGAGGTTCCCCGCCGTGAGGCGTGGGGCGTCGTCGGCCGGCTGCCCGGGGCCGGCGATGGTGCGGCGTTGATGCTCAACGGCCACATCGACGTCGTGCCCACCGGCGACCCCGACGCCTGGGTCGACCCGCCGTACGCCGGCACCGTTCGCGACGGTCGGTTGTTCGGCCGCGGCGCCTGCGACATGAAGGCCGGGCTGCTGGCCTCGCACTTCGCGGTGCAGGCCATCCGCGCCGCCGGCGTGCGCCTGCGCGGCGATCTGCTGCTGGCAAGCGTGCTCGGCGAGGAGGACGGTGGGCTGGGCACGTACGCCACCATCCAGCGCGGCTGGCGCGCCGACGCGTGCGTGATCGCCGAGCCGACGGCGATGGACATCATCTCCGCCAACAGCGGCGCACTCACGTTCCGCCTGCGGGTGCGCGGCCAGGCCACCCATGCCGCGCGGCGCACCGAGGGCGTGAGCGCGATCGAGAAGTTCTGGCCGCTGTGGCAGGCGATCGCCGAGCTGGAGGCGCGCCGCCACACCACCAGCGACGAGCGCACCGCTCGCTGGCCGCTGGCGCACCCGATCTCGATCGGCACCGTGCAGTGCGGCGACTGGCCGTCGTCGGTGCCCGACCTGCTCGTCGCCGAAGGCCGGATGGGCGTCGCGATCGGCGAGCCGACCGAGGCGGCACAGGCCGATCTGGAGGAAGCGATCGCCGAGGCCTGCGCTCGCGACCCGTGGCTGCGCGCCCACCCCGCCGAGATCGAGTGGTGGGGCGGGCAG
Source organism: uncultured Bifidobacterium sp. (assembly GCA_964477795.1). Classification (GTDB taxonomy): domain Bacteria; phylum Actinomycetota; class Acidimicrobiia; order Acidimicrobiales; family Ilumatobacteraceae; genus UBA668. The sequence goes on along the minus strand of CAYZFZ010000030.1, from coordinate 6,173 downwards.
TACGCGAGCGGCAGCCTGCAGCCGGGCAGCGATCTCGTGCAGCGCGTGCAGGCCGCGCACGTCGCGGCCACCGGCGGGCTGCGGCCGGACGACTACGCCGCGCCCTACGGCAGCGACCTGCGGCTGCTCACCGGCCTGGCCGGCATCCCCACCCTGCAGTACGGGCCGGGCGACGCGATGCTCGCCCACGGCCGGGCGGAGTCGGTGCCCACCGACGAGGTGTTCACCACCGCCCGCACGCTCGCACTGCTCGCGCTCGACATCTGCGGCGTCGCCTGACGCGGGCGGGCCCTCGCGATCGCGAGGGCCCGGAGTCCTTTAGGAGGACACCCTTCGCCCTCAGAGGGCTGCCCGGAGGCTGCCGTGGGGGACTGCTCACAGCGTGCACCGTGCCGGCGGCCGCGAGCAGGGCCGAAGGTCCACGATGCGCCGCTTCGGCGGCCCGGCCGACAGCAGGGTCGGCGGCGTCATCACTGCTCGCCGTCACCTCATTCAGAATTCGATCGCCGTCGAATGGCCGGTGATCCTTGACGGAGTCTTCGACGTCCGTTGGATCTTGGCGGGACACCCCTTGGGAGGCCCTCCTGTTGACTGCTCCCAACGGCGGAGCGACACAAGGAGAGTGCGATGAAGCGTTCGATGATCTCGGGGCTGGCCCTGGTGGGTGTGGTGGGATCGGCAGGGGCCGCATTCGCCGGCGTCGCCGCCCACGACACCGGCACCCTCGCCGCACAGGCCGAGGCGCCCACCGATGCCAGCGGCACTGCCGCCCAGGGCGGGGCCGGCCGGCACGACCGCACGATCGTGTACCAGGTCGGCACGGCAGGCACCGTCGCGGTGACCGTCAGCGGATCCACGCTCACCGCCACCAACGTCACAGCCGGGCCCGGGTGGAGCGTCGTCGGCGCCGGCGGCGCGGCCGCCCACCTCGAGGTGCAGTTCACCGACACGCTGCAGCTGGTCACCTTCTCTGCCGACCTCGCCGGCGACGAGGTGATCGTCGGCGTCGGCAACACTCCGGCGGTCGGCGCGACGAGCACGACCGCCACCTCCGCCCCGATCACCGTCACGGTCGTCTCCACGCCCCGACCGGCGTCCACCCCGCCCGCCCCGCAGCCGGCGACACCGACTGCCCCGTCCGTGACGCCGCCCACGAGCGCGCACGACTTCGACGACGACTCCGACGACAGGTCCGACGACGACTCCGACGATCGCTCCGACGACAGCTCGCACAGCAGCGTGCCGGCACCCAGCGCCACCACCGCGCCGTCGGGTGGCGGCAGCGAGGTCGGCGACGACGACGGCGATGATCACAGCGACGACCACGACGGCGACGACCACGGCGACCACGGCGACGACCACGGCGAGGACGGGAACCGCGAGGATGACTGACCAGGAGCAGGCCGCTCGCATCGCGGCCATGCGTGCCAAGCGCGGCCAGGCACCGATCCGGATCGCCACCACCCCGGCCGAGCAGGCACCCGCGGAGCACTCCATCTGGATGCCCCCACAGCGCGCCACTGCCGTTGGCCCACCGCCGGCCCCGCCATTGGCGAACTCTGTCGCTGCCGGGCCGGGAACCCGCCGGGCCCCTTCGGCGCCGGCAGCGCCCAAGAGCCGCACGAGGCGGCCACACGTCGCCGCCGGCGCACGCATCGTGATGACCGGCGCGACCGCCTCGGCCGTGTTCGGCCTCACCACCGTGATCGCCGCCACCAATCAGCCGGTCGCCTCCACAGCGCCCGCGGCACCCACCGCCACCGGACCGGTGGCGACGGCCGCAGCCACCGCGGCGGTGCCCATCAGCCTGGCGGGTACCACGACACCCGCGACCAGCGTGGCGCCCACCGGGACGATCGTGCTCGCGATCCCGGGCATGACGGCGACCACGACGACGGTGCTCGGCGAGCTCCCGGCGGCGGCAACGGGCGCCGCGCCCGCACCGGCAGCGGCGGCACCGACGGCAGCCGATGCCAACACCCCTGCACCTGCACCGGCCACGCCGGCCACCGGCGCGCCCGCCACCACCATCCCTGTACCGGCAGCCGCCACGCCGCCGGCCGATCCGGTGCAACAGCCGGCAGCGACACCGCCGCCCGCACCGGCCCCGTCCCCCACCCCCGCACCTGCACCCGCACCCGAGCCCGTGGTCACACAGCCCCCGCCGCCGGCACCGCCCGCCACCTCGGCTCCCAGCGGCGGATGAGCCCCACCGACCAGCCGCTCGCGACCGGCGGGAACGGGCACACCGTCGCCCACCCTCGCCGCGGCCCGCTGCAGCGGGACCTGCGGGTGATGGGCAGCCGCGCGTACGTCATCGTGCACGGCGGCAGCGATGCCATGCTCGATCGCGCCGAGGCCCGCCTGCACGAGCTGGAGTCGTGGTGGAGCCGCTTCCGCGAGGGCAGCGACATCACGATCGCCAACCGAGCCGCCGGCCGAGCCGTCGTGGTGCATGCCGACACGCTCGCCGTCGTTGCAAGGGCGCTCGACGCGTGGCGCCAGACCGGGGGCCGCTTCGACATCACCACGCTGCCCGCGCTGCTGGCCTCCGGTTACACCCACAGCGCGCTCGACCACTCGCCGGCCCCGTCGGTGCCCGGCGCGCGCATCGGCCTCAGCGCGATGGTGCAGGTCGACTACGCCGCCTCCACGCTCACGGTGCCGGCGACCACTGCGATCGACCTCGGCGGCATCGGCAAGGGCTTCGCTGCCGACCTCGTCGCGGAGGAGCTGATCGAGGCCGGGGCCACGGGCGCGCTCGTCAACATCGGCGGCGACCTCGTCGTGCTCGGCTCGCCCAGCGACGACACGTCCTGGTATCTCGGCATCGAGGACCCGCGCGATCCACCGCACCACGTCGCCGTGCTGCGGATGCACGCCGGGGCGATGGCCACGTCGGGCACCACCGTCCGCCGGTGGACGCGACCCGACGGGTCGGGGGCGCACCATCTCATCGACCCGGTGAGCGGAGCACCGTCGGCGGCCGGTGTCGTGACGGCGACGGTGCTCGCCGCGGACGCGGCAACGGCCGAGGCCTTTGCCACCGCGGCGATGATGTTGCCCGGCCCGGAGGCGATGGCCATGCTCGAGCGCGTGCAGCTCGCCGGCCTCGCCGTCGACGGCGCCGGCAACGTCCACGAGACGACGACGCTGCAGGCCTTCCGCGCATGAGCCCCCCGACGGCTGGAACGGAGCGCGGGTCGGCATGAACGAACACTCGATGTGGTACCTGTCGCGAGCCAGTGGCATGGTGGCCTGGGTGGTGCTGGGGATCACCTGCCTGTGGGGCATCCTGCTGGTCACGCGCATGCTGAAGCCGGCCGATCGCCCGGCGTGGCTGCTCGACCTGCACCGCTATCTGGGCGTGCTCTCCATCGTCACGGTCGCCATACACATGGCCACGCTCGTCGGCGACAACTGGGAGCACTACGGCTGGAGCGAGCTGTTCGTGCCGTTCACCGGCCTGGAGTACTCCAACACCGCGGCCATCGCCTGGGGCGTGTTCGCGTTCTACTTGATGGTGGTCATCCAGCTGACGTCGTGGGCGATGAAGCGGCTCCCGCGCAGGCTGTGGCACGGCATCCACCTGCTGTCGTACGTGCTGTTCGTCATGGTCACCATCCACGGCTTCATGGCCGGCAGCGACAGCACCAACGTCGTGTTCTTCGCCGTCGCGTGTGGTGGCATCGCGATCCTCCTGTTCGCGCTCGTCGCGCGAGTGCTCCAAGGCCGGGCGAAGCGGGTGCAGCGGGCGCGCGGCGGACCCAGGCTCGCCACGACCGACGGAGTTGCTGCAGGAGGTGACCGCCGGCCCTGCTCATGACGGGCGCTCAACCTCGATACTGCAGGCAGGACCGAAGTCCAGCGGGAGGTGGGCCATGACCGCGCACCGAGGTATGCGATGGGTGGGGATGCTCGCGGTGTGTGCCGCGGTCGCCGCCGGGTGCACATCCGGCGCCGCTCGACGATCGAACGACAGCGTGTCGAGACCGCCCGGCGCAACCCCGACGCAGACTCCGGTGCCGGCCACGCCGGAGCCGCCCGCGCCGGCCACGACGCAGGACGACGCAGGCGCCTCCACCACGGTGGCGACTGCTCCGGCCGAGGTGGTCACCGGCCCGCTGACGCCACCGCCACCGGCCGTCCAGTACGCCGCAGCGTTCGCGAGTGACGGCGACGAGATCGAAGGCTGGTGGTGGCTCCGCGACGACGGCGGATCGCAGAGTGCCCGCTGGACGTTCACCGGCCTGCCCGGTGGCGGCACCCTCGAACTGGACCTGGAGCTGCTTGCCACGAACGCGCGCAGCGGAGGGCCGGGCTTCCCCGCGCGCTTCTGGCTGACGTACGGACCCGCCGGCAACGTCGCCGGTCCGGCTGCCGAGGCACCCGTCTCGGTCGAGCTGCGCAACGTCGCGCTGCTCGACGACCCCATCGGGTACACCACCCGCGGCAACGTGGTGCTCGACTACACCGGACTGCCGCCGAACACGACCGACGTGTGGGTGGAGATCAGCCGCCAGGCCCCCGACGGCACGGTCGAGCCGTACCACGTGGCGGCGCAGATGGAGAGCCTCGCCGTCGTGGTGGAGCCCGACGGAACCACCGGCGACAGCACCAGCGGCGACAACGGCACCACTGGCGACAGCACCACCGGCGACAACGGCGACACGACGGGCACCACCGGCGACAGCACCACCGGCGACGACACCGCCACGACCGGCTCGGAGGAAGGGTTCCAGGGCCCACCGCTGGTGGTGTCGCTCGGCGACTCGTACATCTCGGGCGAAGCCGGCCGCTGGGCGGGGAACCCGGAGACGCTGCTGACCACCGACGACGCCGACGCGCTCGGCGCCGACGGGTACTTCGACGGTGGGTTCGGCGAGTACGAGGTGATCCCGGCCTGCCATCGCTCGGAGTCGGCGATGATCCACATCGGCCACGCCGAGGACGGCACGGTCGTCGACAGCTTGAACCTCGCCTGCTCGGGAGGGCAGACGTACACCACTGCCTCGAAGCCGGGCGTCGACCGCTGCCCCGACGAGGCGATCCCCACCGATCAGAACGTTGCCGATCCCACGTACTGGAACAGGTACCTCAGCAACACCCACCCGCTCACGCCGGACTACGCGTTCAGCTGCCCGCAGGACATGACCGGCCAAGTCGCCATGCTCGCGCAGTACGCAGCGGATCGCGACGTGAAGATGGTGGTGCTCAGCATCGGCGGCAACAACTTCCGCTTCGCCGACGTCGTGCACGAGTGCGTGCTCGACTTCCTCGTCGGGCGGGCGCAGGGCATCCGCTGGATCTCCATCGGGTTCGGCGTGAAGATCCCGGTGCCGTACCTGATCGAGACGCACTGCAAGGACTCGGCACTTGCCGCCGAGGTGTTCAGCACCGACAACATCGCGGCCAGGCGCGCCGAGATCGCCAACTCGATCCGCGACATCCGCACGGTGATGGCGCAGGCCGGGTACACGGACGCCGACTGGACGCTGGTCGTCAACACCTACCCGTCGCCCATCCCGAACAGCGACGAGTTCGACTTCTGGGAGACGGGCTACAACCGCTACGACGAGGGCTGCGGGTTCTGGGACGAGGACGCCGACTGGGCCAACTCGGTCGCGTTGCCGACCATCAACCAGACCGTCCGCAACGCGGTCGCCGACGTGGCAGCGACGAACGTCGTCGTGATGGACACCTCGCGCGCGTTCGACGACCGGCGGCTGTGCGAGGACGACGTCGAGAAGGTCGACGCGGTCTTCGGACCGGACAGCTGGCAGGAGGACGGCGCGGCGGACAACTCGGAGTGGGTGCTGGAGATCCACGGCATCCTCGCCACCGGCGGCGCCGGCGGCTGGGTGAACGTGCCGCCGTTCGACGCCAAGGAGTCGTTCCACCCGAACTACTGGGGACAGATGGCGCTGCGCAACTGCCTGCGCCAGGTGTACAACAACGGCGACCCGGTCGGCGGCCAGTGCGTCCGCGACGGCACCGGCCTCGACGACGACGGCGAGCCGAACATGAACCTGATCTGAGTCCCGTTCACCGGCTCGGCATCTCTGCGGCACGGGCTGCAGAGTCGGGTTGGGCTGCGCGGGAACCATGTCCCTACCATCGAACTCGGCGCCGAGGATCGGCAGCCGAGAGCGAGGAGCACGACGATGTTCGAG
>CAYZFZ010000029.1:22896-26086 GCA_964477795.1 uncultured Bifidobacterium sp. | reverse complement strand
GGCTCGGCTTGATCTCGGGGCTGTCGGCGGTGAGCAGTGCCTCGTCGGCGGCGCGACCGCGCTCCTCGGCCGCGCGGAGCTCGGCGATCCAGTCCTCGTGATCGACACGCGGGCCCGTGTGGTCGGCCAGCGCGCGGAGCACTATCGCGCTGTCGCCCGCCACCGTCGGCACGCTGACGTGCTTGGCCCGCTGCGCGTCGCTGTCGACCACGTGGGCGACCTGCGCGCTGCCGAAGCGGCCGAAGCCGAGGCGGAAGTCGAGCGGCGTGCCCCACACGACGACAAGATCCGCGCGGGCCTTGAGCAGGCCGCGCGTGCGCAGGAACGCGAGCTCGTGATCGGCGGGCAGGGTGCCGCGGCCGAGGCCGTTGAAGAAGCAGGGCACGCGCAGGTGCTCGGCGGCGGCCCGCAGCGCGTCCCACGCGCCGTCCCAGTACACATCGCTGCCGACGATGAACGCCGGCCGCTCAGCGGCGGCGATGAGCGCGGCGAGGCGATCGACGTCGTCGCCGTCGGGGGCGCTGCCGGCACCGGCCCGCTCGTCGACCGCGGGGATGTCGCCGGCGGACGGGCCGAACACGTCGAGCGGGAAGTCGAGGAACGTCGGCCCGCGGTGGGGTGTGAGCGACAGGCGCGCCGCGGCGTGCACCATCGCACCGGCCTGCGCGGGGTCGGTGACGGTGGCGGCGCTCTTGGTGATCGACTGCATGACTGGCACATGGTCGAACTCCTGCAGTGAACCGCTGCCCCAGCGCATCTGCGGGGCACGACCGCCGAGCACCACGAGTGGCGAGCCGTTGAAGTACGCGCTGGTGGTGGCGGACACGCCGTTGGTGATGCCGGGGCCGGCGGTGAGGGCGGCGAAGCCGGGCTTGCGGGTGAGCTTGGCGTAGGCCTCGGCGGCGAACGTGGCGGTCTGCTCGTGGCGGGTGTCGACCACCTTCATGCCCTGGTCGCGGGCGGCGTCGTACAGCGGCCAGATGTGGCCGCCGTTGAGGGTGAACATGGTGTCGGTGCCGAACGCCATCAGCGCCGCAATCGCCTGCTGCCCAGCGTGTCCGTCGAGGTGAGTGCTCATCCCCTCAGCTTTCCAGACCCGCCGAGCCGCGCGCCCTGTCAGAACGAGTGGTAGCCGCCGTCGATGGTGATGACGTCGCCGGCGTGGTAGCTGCTCGCGTCGCTGGCGAGGTAGACGGCGAGGCCGGCGAAGTCCTCGGGGCGGCCCCAACGGCGCAGCGGCACGCGCGGCATCACGTTCTGCACGAACTTGTCCCAGCCGAACGCGCCGGCCGTCATGTCGCTCTCGATCCAGCCGGGCAGGATCGCGTTGCAGCGGATGCCGTGGCGGGCGTGCTCGACGGCGATGCCCTTCATCATCGAGATCAGCGCGCCCTTGCTGCCGCCGTAGTGCTGCCCGCGCTGCTGGCCGTACTTGGCCGAGCCGGAGGTGGTGAACACCACCGAGCCGCCCTGCGGGTCTTGCGCGACCATCTGCTTGACGGCTTCCTGCGCGGTGAAGAACGCACCGTCGAGGTTCACGCGCATGACCCGCCTCCACTCGTCCTCGGTCATCCCCACGAAGCTGGGCGCCTGGCCACCGACACCGGCGTTCACGAAGCAACTGTCCAGCCTGCCGAAGTGGGCGACGGTGGCAGCAAGCGAGTCGATCACGGCCTCGTGGTCACCCACGTCGCAGACAAGGTCGAGCACCGGGTTGCCGATCGCCCGCAGCCGCTCGACCGCCGCCGCGTTCTTCGCAGGGTTGGTGCCCCAGATGGCGACGCTCGCACCGTGGCGCGCCAGCCCCTCGGCCATGCCCAGCCCGATGCCGCTGTTACCGCCGGTGACGAGTGCGACGTGGTGGGTGAGATCGAACAGCGAGGCCATTGCCCCAGTCTCACCCAGCCGGCGGCGCCGGCGGCGAGTCGAGGCTCAGTGCGGGTGGGCGTCGTCGCCCATGACCATCTCCATCAGCGGGGTGAGGTTGGGTCCGCGGCGGAGGTGGTGGCCGCCGTCGGCGCTGATGCACTGGCCGGTGATCCAGCTGCTCTCGTCGCCGAGCAGGAAGCGCACGCAGGCGGCGATGTCGTCGGTGGTGCCCAGGCGGTGCAGCGGCATCTGGTCGAGGTAGTCGGCCACGATGTCCGGGCTGCCGGTGAGGCCGACGGAGATGTCGGTGGGCACGAGGCTGGGCCGCACCGCGTTGGCCCGGATGCCCACAGAGCCGAGCTCGTCGGCCGCCTGCTGCACCAGCATCTCGAGCCCGGCCTTGCTGACGCAGTACGGGGTCATGTAGCGGTGGGTACGCGGCGCGGCGATGGACGAGATGGCGACGATCGCACCGCCACCGGCACGGGCCAGCGGAACCGCCGCGTGCTTGATGGTGAGGAACACACCGGTGAGGTTGGTGGCCAGCACCGTGCTCCAGTCGTCGAGCGTGGTGAGGTGGAGCGGCGCCGCCGAGCCGGTGCCGGCGTTGGCGACCACCATCGTGAACCGCCCGACTCCGTCGGCCACACCGCACGCAGCCGCCACCTGCGCCTCGTCCGTCACGTCGCACACGACCGTGTGCACCTCTCCGCCGCCGGCGCGCAAGCCGTCGGCTGCGGCGCGCAGCTTGTCCTCGTTGCGCCCGGCGAGCACCACCGCGGCGCCGTCGCGCACGAGGTGGGTCGCGCAGGCCAGCCCGATGCCGCTGCCGCCGCCGGTGATCAGTGCAACCTGGCCCTGGAGAATCGTCATCCGGGATGCATAGCGCGCCGCCCGCGGCCGTGTCGGACCGGAGGCAGCTGACACGTGCAACCTCGGTGCGCGGTTGTAGCGTGAATCCGCCATGGCGCTGCAGCAGATCCGGCAACCCGCCGACCTTCGCGAACTGAGCTACCCCGAACTCGCGGATCTCGCCGGAGAGATCCGCGACTTCATCGTGCAGGCAGTGGCCGAGAACGCCGGCCACCTGGGCAGCAACCTCGGCGCCGTGGAGCTGACGCTTGCCCTGCACCGCGTGTTCGAGTCGCCCACCGACGCCATCTTGTGGGACACCGGCCACCAGGCCTACGTGCACAAGATCGTCACCGGCCGCCAGGCCCGCTTCGAGCAGCTGCGCCAGGCCGGCGGCCTCTCCGGCTACCCCAGCCGCGAGGAGAGCCCTCACGACTACATCGAGAACAGCCACGCGTCCACCGTGCTG
>CAYZFZ010000029.1:0-22886 GCA_964477795.1 uncultured Bifidobacterium sp. | reverse complement strand
CTGTCCTACGCCTACGGTCTTGCCGTGGCACGCGACGCGGGCACCGACCCGCACCGCCACATCGTCGCCGTGATCGGCGACGGCAGCATGACCGGCGGTATGGCCTACGAGGCGCTGAACAACATCGGCCACAGCGAGCAGCGCGTGATCATCGTGCTGAACGACAACGGTCGCAGCTACGCACCCACCATCAGCAACCTCACGGCCGGCCCCAGCGTCGCTCGCGAGCAGGCGATGGCCGATCATCCCAGCCTGCCCGAGCGCATCACCGGCCGCCTGTCGCATGGTCTCACCAACATCCGGCTCAACCCGGTGTACGTGCGCCGCCAGCGCAAGCTGGAGAACTTCCTGCGCGACCTCCCCTACGTCGGCCCGCAGGCGGAGAAGAGCGTCGAGGCGTTCAAGGCCGCCGTCCGCGAGTTCCTGCAGCCGCCGTCGTTCTTCGAGGCGCTGGGCGTGCGCTACGTGGGCCCCGTCGACGGCCACGACGTCGAGGAGCTGGAGCACTCGTTCCGCAACGCGATCGAGCTCTCCGCGGACGGCCCCATCGTCGTGCACGTGCTCACCCAGAAGGGCCGCGGCTACTCGCCGGCGGAGGACGACGACGAGAAGCACCTCCACGACGCGCCGATCTTCGACCCCGCCGTCGGCCCGCCGCCCGCTGTCGTCACCGGCTACACACAGTCGTTCGCCGAGGCGATCATCAAGGAGGCGGAGGCCGATCCGCGCATCGTCGCCATCACCGCCGCGATGCCCGGCCCCACCGGGCTGCTGCCGTTCCAGGCTCGCTTCCCCGATCGCTTCTTCGACGTGGGCATCGCCGAGCAGCACGCCGTCACCGGCGCCGCCGGCATGGCGATGGGCGGGCTGCGGCCGATCGTCGCGATCTACTCCACGTTCCTCAACCGCGCCTGGGATCAGGTCGTCTACGACGTGGCGATGCACCGGCTGCCGGTGATCTTCTGCCTCGATCGCGCCGGCGTCACCGGCCCCGACGGCGCCAGCCACCACGGCATGTACGACATGGCGCTGCTGTCGAAGGTGCCCGGCATGCGCGTGCTCGCACCGTCCAGCGCGGAAGACCTGCAGGCGATGTTGCACGACGCGATCGGCCTCGCCGACGACGGCCCGGTGTGCATCCGCTGGCCGCGTGGCGCGGCGGTGCACGTGAGCGAGCACGAGGTCGGCGTCGGCCTGCAAGCCCGTCAGGCGCGCAAGGGCGGTGGCTCGCTGTGCATCCTCGCCGTCGGCAAGATGCTCGCCGACGCGCAGAAGGCGGCCGAGGCGCTGGCACTCACGGGCGTCGACGCGACGGTCTGGGACGTCCGCTCGTGCGCCCCGCTCGACCCGGAGATGATTGCCGACGCGGCGGCCCACCGCGCCGTGCTCACCGTCGAGGACGGCATCCGCGACGGCGGCATCGGCATGACCGTCGCCGACCAGGTGCGCACGATCGCGCCGGCCGTGCCGGTGACGGTGCTGGGCCTGCCGGCGAAGTTCATCCCGCAGGGTTCGGCCGATCGCATCCTGGCGCAGTTGGGCCTCGACGCCGACGGCATCGCTGCCTCGGCGCGCTCCCTGCTCGCCTGACAGACACTCGCACGGGCGGCCGGCACTCGCCGCACTCGTGCGGCCACGGACCGACAACTGCACTCTTGACGAAATCTTGATCTCTCTGTACCGTCACACCACTGGGAACATGCCGTGACGGCTTGTCGGTCACTCGTTCCAGCCGGCCCCAAGTCTTCGCCGGCTTCTGCGTTGAGTGCACCCTGCAGCCATTCGGCGACTTCGGGAGAGGGGCACGCCATGGCAGGTACTTGGACGACGACCACCAATTCGCCGCCCGCGGCGATCGCGACGATGCTGCTGCTGACGGACGGCAGCGTGCTCGCACAGGGGGTGAGCACCAGGCACTGGTACCGCTTCCAACCGCCGGCGAACGGCGACTACCGCAACGGCACGTGGACCACGGTGGCCGACAGCGTGCACGCGCCGCTGTACTACGCGTCGGGTGTGCTGCGCGACGGCCGCGTGATCGTGGTCGGCGGCGAGTACGACTCCGGTGCTGCGGTGTGGCTGCTGAACGCGGAGATCTACGACCCGAACGCGAACACGTGGACGACGCTGCCGAACCCGCCCGGGTGGGTGCGCGTGGGCGACGCGCCGGGGTGCGTGCTGCCCGACGGGCGCTTCTTCGTCGGCCAGGTCGCGGCCCGCAACACGGCCATCTACGACCCGGCCACGAACACGTGGACGGCCGCCGCCGACAAGATCAACACCGTCGGCGAGGAGAGCTGGTCGCTGCTGCCCGACGGCACGATCCACGCGGTCGACTGCTCGAACCCGCCGAACGCGGAGAAGTACATCATCGCCTCCGACCAGTGGGTGGCCGCCGGCGCCACGCTGGACACCCTGGTGGACGGCATCTCCGAGATCGGCGCGTCGGTGCTGCTGCCCGACGGCCGCCTGTTCGTCATCGGCGCCACCGGTTTCACCGCGCTCTACACGCCGCCACCGATCGCGAACCAGCCGGGCACGTGGAACCGTGGGCCGACGATCCCGCAGGTGAACCCGGGCCAGCCATTGGGCGCCGTCGACGCCCCCGCGGCGGTGCTGCCCAACGGCAAGGTGCTGTTCACCGTCGGACCCATCACGACGCCGGCGTCGTTCCAGTCGCCGACGTTCTGCTTCGAGTTCGACCCGGCCACCAACACGATCGGCGCCACCCCCGGCCCGTCCACCGCGGGCGGCGTGCCGTACGCGGGGCGCATGCTCGTGCTGCCCTCCGGGCAGGTGATGTACTCCGCGTACAGCACCTCCGTCGACCTGTACACACCCGACCTCGCCCCGGATCCGGTCTGGCGGCCGACGATCACGGCCTGCCCGGGCACCATCCGCCGCGGGCGGTCGTTCACCCTCTCCGGCCGGCAGATCAACGGGCTGACGCAGTCGTCGTACTACGGCAACGACGCGACGCAGGCGACGAACTACCCGATCGTGCGCCTGGAGTCGACGACCTCGTCCGACGTGCACTACTGCCGCACGTTCGACTTCTCCACGATGGGCCTGCAGACCGGCACGATCGTGCACACCTGCCGGGTGTTCGTGCCCTCGTCGGTGCCGAACGGCTCGTACTGCCTGCGCCTGATCGCGAACGGCATCGCCACAGCCACGTGCCGCAACGTCGTCGTGACGACGAAGCGGTTCAAGGAGCTGAAGTTCGAGATCAAGGAGAAGCTGGAGATCTTGGAGAACCTGAAGGAGATCCGCGACCTGACGCTGAAGCGGTTGCCCGACATCGACGACATCAAGGGCATCCGCGAGGACGTCGACATCTTCCAGAAGATCGACGAGGAGTGGACGAAGGTGATCACGACCATCGCCGCCACGATCGACCAGTCCAACGCGGAGATGACGCACGCGTTCATCGGGCGCGAGGAGCGACCCGACGTGGGCGTACCGGAGCCGGAGATCGAGGACCTCGTCGTCCCGCGCATCTCCGCCGCCGAGGCGCGGGTGAAGCAGGACAAGGTCGCGTTCGCCGAGGGCGACGACCGTGTGGAGACCATCAGCCGCGACGGTGAGGCGCTGCACGACGTGATCCACAACCTCTCGCGTTCGGGCGGCAAGGTGGACTACCGCGACCAGAAGTCGGTGCTCGAAGCGGCTCGCCGCCTGCGCTCGGGCTCCGAGTCGAAGCCCGCAAGGAAGACCGCATCCGCGAAGAAGGCAGCGTCGGCGAAGAAGGCTGCCAAGAAGTCGACCGGCGCCACCACCAAGCGGCAACCGCCGCCGCGGTGACACACGCCCGCCGCGCAGTGATCGCCGCACCAGCCACACCAACTACACCAGCACAGTGATCGTCGTCGTCGGCAGCCGCCACGATCGGGTGGCCGGCCACCTCGTCGGTTCCCTGCCCCGGGCCGCACTCTGTTCGGCCGAGGACCTCCTCGCGCCGGGCTGGGTGTGGCCCGCCGGCACGGCGACCGGCAGGACGTGGGTGGTGGACGGACGGTGCGTGCCCGACCGCGACGTGAGCGGCGTGTTCGTGCGCCGCGCGGCGGTGTACCCCGACGAGCTGCTGCACGTGCAACCGGAGGACCGCGCCTACCTGGCGGCGGAGTGCCACGCGTTCATGATCTTCGTGCTCGCCACCACCGCCGCCACCGTCCTCAACGGTGTGGGCGAGGGCGCCGGCGACGGGGCGATCGGCGACGAGGCGGTGCGGCCCGAGCGATGGATGCCCGCCGCGGTGGCGAGCGGGCTCACCCTCGCCCCCTTGCGACTGACGAGCGACCCGCGACGCGAACGCCGGCTGACCATGTCGGTGGTGGAGGTGGTGGGTGGCGAGACGTTCGGCCCGGCCGGCGACGCCTGTCACCGCGGCGCTGCCCGCCTGGCCGGCGCGCTGGGGATGCAGTGGGCCACGTGCGTGTTCGACGGGCGGTCGCGGCTCGCCGCGGTCACCACCGCGGCGGTTCCCACCGATGCTGCGATCGGTGCGCTCGCGGGCGTGCTGGGCGGTGGGCGCCGATGATCGTCGTGTGGGGTTCGGCGAGCGACCCGCCGGTGGAACTGGTGCTCGACGCGCTCGCCGACCTCGACGCGCCGGTCGCGCATGTGGACGACGCCGTGCTCGCCACACTGGAGTACGACGTGTCGCTGGGGGTGCAGCCGGCGGGTTGGCTGCAGCTCGGCGGGCGCCGCGTCGACGTCGGCGAGATCCGCTCCATGTACCTGCGGCCCACCCACGCCGCCGGGCGCGGTGCCGCCGCGGCGGCGATGATGGCCGCGCTCGCGTCCAGCCTGCCCGGCTGCGTGGTCAACCGGCCTGTGGCAGGCCGGTCGAACTGGTCGAAGCCCTACCAGCTCACACTGCTGGCGAACGCCGGCTTCCTCGTGCCCGACACGCTGGTCACCACCGACCGGGCCGCGGCCAGGGCGTTCCTCGCCCGCCACCACCGCATCGTCTACAAGTCGGTCAGCGGGGTACGCAGCATCGTGGCCACGATCGACGAGCGGCGGCCGGAGCGCCTCGACGACCTGGGTGTAGGTCCGGTGCAGTTCCAGCAGTGGGTCGAGGGGGTCGATGTTCGCGTCCACGTCGTGGGCGACCGCTGGTTCGCCAGCAAGGTCGTGTCCGGCGCGGACGACTACCGCTACCCCGGGGCAGGCGATGCCGCCTTCGAGATGCGGGCAACCGACATCCCGGCCGAGCTCGGCACGCGGCTGGTCGAGGTCACCCAGGCCATGGGCCTCGTCCTGTCCGGCATCGACCTGCGCCGCACGCCTGGCGGCGAGTGGTGCGCGTTCGAGGTGAACCCCTCCCCCGGCTTCTCGTTCTACGAGGAAGGCACCGGGCAACCCATCGCGGATGCGATCGCCGGCGTGCTCATCGGCGCGGCCGCGGAGCCCACACGCGGCTCCGGGCGTGGCATGTCCGACCTCGTAGCCTGGGAGCCGTGACGATCCCCGACTTCGATCCGGCCGGTGAGCTGGCCTTCGCCCTCGAGCTGGCCGAGCTGGCCACCGCCATCTCGCTGCCCCACTACACCCACCGCACGTTCAACCTGGACTGGAAGGCGAACCGCACGGAAGTCACCGAGGCCGACCGGGAAGCGGAGCTGGCGATCTCCGCCCGGGTGCTGGCCGACCGGCCGCACCACGGCCTGTTCGGCGAGGAGCACGGGCTGGTCGGCGACGTCGACAGCCCGTGGCGCTGGATCATCGACCCGATCGACGGCACGTCCAACTTCGTGCGCGGCATTCCCGTGTGGGCGTCGCTGGTCGCGCTCACTCACGAGGAGCACGGCGCGCTCGTCGGCGTCGTGTCGGCGCCGGCGATGGGCCGCACGTGGTGGGCGGCACGCGGCCTCGGCGCGTTCGCCGACGGCACCCGCTGCCGAGTGTCCACGGTCTCGCGCCTCGACGAGGCGCAGGTGTCGGTGACGTTCGCATCCGGCTGGGACATGCTGGGCCTCACCGACGAGTTGGTGCATCTGCAACAACAGGCCTACCGCGCTCGTGGCTTCGGCGACTTCTGGCAGCACATGCTGGTGGCGGAGGGCGCGGTCGACCTCGCGGTCGACGCGGTGGGCCTGCAGCCCTACGACCTGGCCGCCGTCATGGTGATCGTCGAGGAAGCCGGCGGCATGTTCACCGACCGCCACGGCGAGCGCACGTTCATGAGCAACACCGCCATCTCCTCCAACGGCCTGCTGCACGAGTGCGCAAAGGGCCTGGCGCGCTGATCATCGCCGGCGAGCGCGGCCCTTCCGGACGCGCAAAGATGTCGGCATGCCGCACCAACTCGTCGTCCGCAATGCCCACCTCGTCGACGGCAGCGGGGCACCCGCACGCCAGGCGGATGTGGCGGTCGACGGGGCCGTGATCACGGCCGTCGAGCCGGCCGGCACGCTTGCCGGCGGCATCGAGACCGTCGACGCCGACGGGCTGCTGCTCACGCCCGGCTGGGTCGACGTGCACACCCATTACGACGCCCAGGTCACCTGGGATCCATACGTCACCCCGTCGGGCTGGCACGGCGTCACCACCGCGCTGATGGGCAACTGCGGCGTCGGGTTCGCGCCGGCTGCTCCCGACCGCCACGAGTGGCTGATCCAGCTGATGGAGGGCGTGGAGGACATTCCCGGCTCCGCGCTCACGGAGGGCATCAAGTGGGGCTGGGAGAGCTACCCGGAGTACCTCGACGTGCTCGAGCAGCTGCCGCGAGTGCTCGACATCGGCACGTCCATCGCCCATGGGCCGCTGCGCGCCTATGTGATGGGCGACCGCGGCGCGGCGAACGAGGCCGCCACCGACACCGAGGTGGCCGAGATGAGCCGGCTCGTGGAGGAAGCCTTGCGCGCCGGCGCGTTCGGATTCACCACGTCGCGCACGCCCATCCACCGGGCGAAGGACGGCGAGCTCGTGCCGGGCACCACCGCCGGCGAGCCCGAGCTGCTCGGCATCGCCGGCGCCATCGCCCGCGTGGGCCGCGGCGTGTTCGGCTTCGCCCCCGATCACGCGCTCGTGCCCTCGCAGGAGTGGCCGTGGATGCGCAAGGTCGCCGCGCTCACCGGGCAGCCGATCTGCGTGAACCTCAACCAGTCGGACAAGGCCCCCGAGGTGTGGCGCGAGGTGCTGTCGCTGCTCGACCAGGCGCACGACGACGGGCTGCCGATCATCGCCCAGGTCGCCGGGCGCAGCATCGGCATCCTCTACTGCCTGCAGGGTTCGGTGCATCCGCTGCTGTTCCACCCGGCGTACCAGGAGGTCGCCGAGCTGCCGCTGGCAGAGCGGCTCGTCGCGCTCGCCGAGCCCGAGCGGAGGCGACGGATCATCCACGACGTGCCCGACGACGGCGGCTTCTTCCAGGCCGCGGGCCGCATCTGGTGCGTGGACGAGGAGGACATCGACTACGAGCCGGCGGCGGCCGACAGCGTCGCCGCCGTCGCCGCCCGCACCGGTGTCCCGGCGATGCAGCTCGTGCTCGACCAGTTGACGGCACGTGACGGCAACGGGCTGCTCTACGCACCGTTCTTCAACTACAGCTACGGCGACCTCTCGTTCACCGAGGCCGTCACCCGCCACCCGCACACGCGCATGGGCCTCTCCGACGGCGGCGCCCACTGCGGCGCGATCTGCGACGGCGGCATGCCCACGTTCATGCTCACCCACTGGACGCGCGACCGCACCCGCGGCGAGAAGCTGGCGCTGGAGTACGTCGTCCACCGCCAGACCTCGCAGACCGCGTCGCTGTACGGCATCGCCGACCGTGGCGTGATCGCGCCCGGCATGCGCGCGGATCTCAACCTCATCGACTACGCCGGCCTCGGCTTCGAGGTGCCGCGCATGGCGTACGACCTTCCCGCCGGCGGCCGCCGCTTCGTGCAGAAAGCACGCGGGTACGTGGGCACATGGGTGGCCGGAGTGCGCACCGTCGACCACGACGAGTTCACCGGTGCCACACCGGGCAAGGTGCTGCGCGCCGGCCGGCCCGCGCTGGCGGCTCGATGAGGTTCGTCGACGAGTTCGGCGCACCCCTCACCGCCAACGACGCGGAGGCGGTGCGCCGCTACGACGCCGCCGTCGGACAACTGCTGCTGTTGCGCAACGACCCGATCGCGTTCGCCGACGAGGCACTGCTGATCGACCCGTCGCTCGTGATGGCCAACGTGCTCAAGAGCGCGGCGTGCGTGCTCGGCACCGAGCGGTCGGCGCTGCCCGATGCGATCGCTGCGCTGGGCGCCGGGCTGCACGGTGCGTCGGACGCCACACCCCGCGAGCTGGGGCACCTCGCCGCCCTGGCCGCCTGGGTGGACGGCCGCCTGCACGACGCGTGCGCCCAGTGGGAGCGCGTCCTCGTCGACCACCCCAACGACGCGCTCGCCATGCTGTGCGCCCACCAGGGCGACTTCTTCCTCGGCCAGTCCAGCGAGCTGCGCGACCGGGTCGCCCGCCGGCTGCCGCAGATCGAGCCGGGCAGCCGGCTGGAGGGCTACTACTCCGGCATGCACGCGTTCGGCCTGGAGGAGATGGGCGACTACGGGCGCGCCGAGGAGGCGGGTGCACGCGCGGTGGCCAGCGATCCGCGCGACGCGTGGGCCATCCACGCGGTCGCCCACGTGATGGAGATGACCAACCGCACCGACGACGGGATCGCGTGGCTCTCGTCGCGCGTCGACGACTGGACGACGGACAGCTTCTTCGCGGTGCACAACTGGTGGCACCTGTCGCTGTACCACCTCGACCGGATGGATTGGGCGAGTGTGCTCGACATGTACGACGGCCATGTGCGCGCCGGGTACTCGACGGCGATGCTCGACCTGCTCGACGCGAGCGCGCTGCTGTGGCGGCTTGGGCTGCACGGTGTGGACGTGGAGCAGCGCTGGCAGGAGCTGGCCGGCATCTGGGCGACACACGTCGACGACGCCTGGTACTCGTTCAACGACGTGCACGCGATGATGGCCTTCGCCGGCGCCGGCCGAGGCGACCTCGCCGACCAGCTCCTGGCGACGATGCAGGCGACCGCCGGCGGCACGAACGACAACGCACTGATGACCCGCGAGGTGGGCCTGCCCGCGGCGCGAGCGCTGCTGTCGTTCAGCCAGGGCGGCTACCAGCAGGCGGTGGAGCTGCTGAGCAAGGTACGCCCGATCGCGGCTCGCGCCGGCGGTTCGCACGCGCAGCGCGAGTTGCTGACGCAGACGCTGATCGCCGCGGCCGAGCGGGCGGGGTATCAGTCGATGGCGAGGGCCTTGCTCGACGAGCGCCTGGCGCTGAAGCCGCACTCGCCGCTGCATCGCCAGTGGCAGGCAAGGGTGCTCGCGGCCTGACCTGCCGCTGTCTTGGCGGCAGTTCCTGCCGTGCCCCCGCCCGGGGAAACCTTGTCACACCCCCTGCGTACAGTTGTTCGCATGGACGTGACGGCGGTAGCCACCCTGATCTCGGCAGCAGCACTGACCGACGAAGCCGCCTGTCGCGCCGAGCTCGCCGCCATCAAGGTCGTGCGCGGGCTGCTCGACGCCCGCGAACTCGACATCGTCCGCCGCCTCGACGAGTTGGCCGCCACGGATGCAGGGCTGTTCCCACAAGAGATCGTCGCCACCACCACCAACACCTCCCTCGCCGCCGCCGACCGGCTCCGCGACCGCGCCAACACCTGCTCGGCGATCCCCGAGCTCGGTACCGCCCTGTCCACCGGGGCCACCACCGGCGGCCACGTCGACGTCGTCACGCGTGCCACCAACGGCCTGCCCGCACCACAACGGGCACGCATCGCCGGCCACGGTCAACAACTCGCCCTCGCCGCCAGCACACAGACCACCACCACCTTCCGCAAGACCGTCGAAGGCGTGGTGCGCCGCGTGCGAGCCGACGACGGCCCAACCCGCCTCGCCCGCCAACGACGCATGGCCCGCCTGCGCTGGTGGCACGACGGCGACGGCATGTGGAACCTCGCCGGCCGCCTCGACCCCGCCACCGGCGCCCGCCTCGAAGGCCAACTGCGCAACGAGATCAACCGCATCCGCACCGGCGGCATCCCCGACACCGCTCCCACCGACCCACTCGAACGCCACCAACACCTCGCCGCCCACGCCCTCACCAACCTCCTCGGCCTCACGAACACCGGCAGCGCAGCCGCTGCCGGCCGCAGTGCCAATGCTGGCAGCGGTCCCGATGCCGGCGGCGGCGCCGCCAGCACCACCAGTACCGGCCCTGCTGGCGGCAGTGATGCCGACATTGACAGCGGTGCCAGCACAGGCGGCGGCTCTGGCAGCAGCAACGGTTGCTGCCCTACTGGCGACAGCGGCGCCGACTCTCGCAGCGGTGCCAGCACGGGCGGCGGCGGTCCGGGCACGGGTGCCACGCGCTCCCCCAATGGCACCGCGCCGGCCGGTTTCACCCCACCAGTCGGCAGCGGGGTACCCGACATCACCGTGCTCATCGACGTGCAAACACTGCTCACCGGCCACACCCACGACGGCACCATCCTCGACATCAACCTCAACCCCTACGGGCTACCCATCGAAACCATCCGCCGCTGGGCCTGCACCGGCACCATCACCCCCGTCATCACCGCCGAAGACGGCACCCGACTCCTCCTCGGCCGCGAAACCCGCCTCGCCAACCGCGCCCAACGACGCGCCCTGCGCGTCCTGCACCGCACCTGCGCCCTGTGCGACACCCCCTTCCACCACTGCCAGATCCACCACATCCACTGGTACACCCTCGACGGACCCACCGACATCGAAAACCTCCTACCCCTGTGCGACCAGCACCACCACCTCTTCCACGAAGGCGGCTGGACCCTCCACCTCGCACCCGACCGCACCCTCACCATCACCAAACCCGACGGCACCACCACCATCCACGCCCCACCCCAAGCCCCCGCCGCCTGAACGCGGCACGCCTTCATCGCGACCACGTCACGCTGACCACGTCATCGCGACTCGGAGCGGGCCGCCGGTGTCGGGCACTTCGATCGGGTGGTTGACGACCGCGGGGTCGCTGGGCAACCTGTCCGGATGCGCCGGATGCTGCTCACCTCTGCCGGGGTTCGGAACCCCACCATCCACCGGGCACTGCTCGACCTGCTCGGCCGCCCGATCGAGGAGTGCAGCGCGCTGTGCATCCCCACGGCGATGTACGGCCATCCGCATGCCGGGCCCGGCCGGAACGTGTGGGAGTTCGTCGCCGGCCGTTCCGAGCAGCCGATGGTGGAGCTGGGCTGGAAGTCGGTAGGGCTGCTCGAACTGACCGCACTGCCCAGCATCGACCGCGGCAAGTGGGAGCCGCTCGTGCGCGAGGCCGACGTGCTGCTGGTGTCAGGCGGTGACGCGCTCTACCTGTGCCACTGGATGCGCGAATGCGGGCTGACGGAGATGCTGCCCTCGCTGGCGGACACCGTGTGGGTGGGCATGAGCGCCGGCAGCATGGTGATGACGCCCCGCATCGGCGCGGACTTCGTCGGGTGGAAGCCGCCCGCGGGCGGCGACCGGGCGCTCGGGCTGGTGGACTTCTCGATCTTCCCGCACGTCGACCACGAGATGCTGCCCGACAACACGATGGCCAACGCCGAGCAGTGGGCCGCCGGCCTCGACTGCCCCGCCTACGCGATCGACGACGAGACCGCGATCCGCGTGGTCGACGGCGCCGTCGACGTGGTGTCGGAAGGTCACTGGCAGCGCTTCGGCTGACGGCCGCCGGGTGTGGACCGGAGGCGACGTGTGGACGGGCGCGTACAGTCGGGCGGATGGCCGACGATGTCACCCACTACGACGCGATCGAGGCGTACTGCGGCGCCCTGAGCTACCTGCCAGGGCAGTCGGCCGGAGTGCACGTGTGGTGTGCCACCAGCAGCTACGACGTCGACGTGCGCCCGTGGGGCGGCGATGTCGTGTGGCAGGCGAGCGGGCTGCCGGGCGTCGCCCATCCCACGCCCGCGGACGCCGACTCGAACGGGTGCGGTTGGCCCGTGTCGGTGGAGGTGCCCGTCGGCGACGACTGGCCCAGCGGGATGTACCTGATCACCCTGCGCGCCACCGGCACGGATGCCGCCATCGGCACGGCCATCGCTCCCGACCGCACCGTCGGCCACGCGATGTTCGTCGTCCGCGCCGCCCGGCCCACCGCCGCCGCCCTGCTCGTCGTGGCCACGAACACGTACAACGCCTACAACAACTGGGGTGGGTGCAGCCTGTACACGGGCGGGCACCAGGTCTCCTTCGACCGGCCCTTCGGCCGCGGCATGCTCGTGCGCCCGCACACCGAGCGCGACGACCGCAAGAGCCGCCCCGTCCGCGACGGCGAGCAGCCCGACGTCGACGGCCTCGTCTACCAGGCCTACCGCAACGAGCACGGCTACCCCGGCTACATGAGCTCGGCCGGCTGGCACACCTACGAGCGCCGGTTCGTGGAGTGGGCCCAGCGCGAGGGCATCACGTTCGACTACGCCGTCTCCAGCGACCTGGCCCGCACCCCGGAGGTCGCCGACGGCTACCGCCTGCTGATCGGTGCCGGGCACGACGAGTACTGGTCGGCGGCCCAGCGCGACACCGTCGAGGCGCACGTCGCGCGCGGCGGCAACTACGCCAGCCTCTCGGGCAACACGATGTTCTGGCAGGTGCGGCTCACCGACGACGGGCGCACCATGATGGCCCACAAGTACTCGGCCCACCGCAACGATCCCGTCGTCGGCACGCCGGCGAGCAACACCATGACCGGTATGTGGTGCGACCCGATCGTCGGGCGGCCCGAGTGGCGCTTCCTCGGCGCCGGCTCCGCCTACGGCCTGTACAGCCGCTTCGGCCAGGCCACACCACGGGCGAGCGGCGGGTTCACGATCTACCGCGACGACCACTGGATGTTCGAGGGCACCGGGTTGCGCTACGGCGACCAGCTGGGCGCCACGCTGGGCGCGGTGGGCTACGAGACGGTGGGCGTGCAGCTCGGCCTCGACGAGTACGGGCTGCCGATCGCGCTGCAACCCGACGCGCCGCCGCAGACGGAGATCGTCGCCATGGCCCCGGCGTCCAGCCTGGCCGAGGGCGAGTACCCGAAGTCCGTCGCCGCCAGCTCCGACCAGTGCGATCTCGAGTTCGTCGCCGAGCGCCTGTACGGCGAGATCACGCCGCACACCCTGCGCCGCGTCCGCCACGGCAACGCCGTCATGCTCACCTGCCGCCCGGCCGGCGACAGCGGTGGCACGGTGGCCACCGTGGGCAGCACCGATTGGGTCTACGCCCTCGACGACCCGCTCGTCGGCAAGGTCACCGCCAACATCGTCCGCCGGCTGTCGGAGCCGGCAGGCTGAACCACTCCCGCCGGGAGCGGCTCGCCGGCGGAGATCAGCCGAGGATCTCGACCTCACCGAAGTTGATGCCCATGTCGCGGGCGGTGAGCATCGTGTCGCAGTCCAGCGGCACGGTCTTCTGCCGGGCGGTGATCTCGCGCAGCGGCACGTACTTCACCGCCGGCGGGTCGAGCGCCACCATGATGCCGTCCTGCCCCTCGTCGAGCGCGCGCACCGCTGCCGCCCCGAAGCGCAGGCCGAGCAAGCGGTCGAAGGAGGTGGGCGTGCCACCGCGCAGCAGGTGACCGAGCACCACCGTGCGGGCCTCCTTGCCGGTGAGCGCCTCCAGCTCGCGGGCCACCTTCTCGCCCACGCCACCCAGCCGCTCGGCCTGCCCGACCGCCTTGCCGAGCACGCTGACGCTGCCACCCACCTGGCGGGCACCCTCGGCGACGACGACGATCGAGAACTTGGCACCGTGCTGCTCGCGCTCGCGGATCGTGGTGGCCACCGGCTCGAGCTCGTAGGGGATCTCGGGGATGAGGATCGCGTGCGCCCCGCAGGCGACACCGGCGTTGAGCGCGATCCAGCCGGCGTAGCGGCCCATCACCTCCACCACGATGACGCGACCGTGGGAGGTGGCCGTGGAGAACAGGCGGTCGATGCACTCGGAGGCGAAGCTGACGGCGGTGTCGAAGCCGAACGTGGCCTCCGTGAGCAGCAGGTCGTTGTCGATCGTCTTCGGCACGCCGATGACACGCAGGCCTGCCTCGTACAGGTGGTGGCCGATCGTCAGCGAGCCGTCGCCACCGATCGTGATCAGCGCATCGATGCCCGCATCGGCGAAGCGCTGGAGCAGCTCCGGCGTGCGGTCGACCTCCACCCAGCTGCCGTCGTCCTGCTGCGTCGGGTACGCCGTCGGGTTGCCCCGGTTGGTGGTGCCGATGATCGTGCCGCCCATGTGGACGATGCCGCGCACCCGCTCGCGGGTGAGCTGCATCAGCCCACCCTCGGGGTACTGCTCGGGGAGGAGCAGCCCGTTGAACCCGTCGCGGATGCCGACGACCTCCCACCCACGGTTGATCGCGCCCAGCGTCGCCGCCCGGATGACGGCGTTGAGGCCGGGAGCATCGCCCCCGCCCGTCGACAAGGCGATGCGTCGGATGGGGCGTTTCATGCACTCGACAGTACTCACCCGCTGTCCGCGGGCCCAGGTGACGGCGCGGTGGCGTGAGGGCGGGGCCGCCGGCTCAGGCCGTGATCGCGGTCGGCCCGTTGATCAGGCAGAACTCGTTGCCCTCCGGATCGGCCATCACCTGGAAGCCGCCCAGCTCGTCGTAGACGATGCTGCCGATGCGGCGGGCGCCGATCGCGACGGTCGCCGCGATCGCATCCTCGAGGTCGGCGACGTCGATGTCGAGGTGCACCCGGTTCTTGCCCGCCTTCACGTCGGGGGTCAGCTGGAACGAGACGGTGATGCCGGTGGGCGGCTCGAGCGCGACCCACTCGTGGCTCTGCCGCACGACGTAGCCGCCGAGGACGCGCTGCCAGAACTCGGCCAGCAGCATCGGGTCGTGGCAGTCGATCACGACCTCGTCGATGCGGCCGATCACGCCGCGTCGCCCAGCGGCGCCTCACCCAGCGACGCTGCGGCGCGGCCGAAGATGAAGAACTCGTCGAGGTAGCCGGTGGGGTCGGCCGACCAGCCGTACGCGGCGACCTCGTCGCGCGTGCGCCGCCCGAGCCGCCCGCGGAACCACTCGAAGTCGCTGGCCTCGACCTCCACCGCCGGCAGGCCGGCCGCCGCGCACTGCTCCGCGAAACCGGTGCGCATCTGCTCGCCTGCCCATTCCAGGAACGCTGCCGGCAGCGCCGGCTGCAGGCCGAGCGCCTGACGCAGGTCGGCCTCGTGGGAGTGGATGTCCATCACCGCCGCACCCGCGGCCGCGCCTGCCGGCGACGACAGGAAGCCCGCGATCATCGGCCCGGCGACATCCCACTCGGCCAGGAGCTCGGCGATCGACTTGCCGGCGCCGCGGGCCACCTGCGCCGCGGTCCACTCCTCGCCGGGAGCCCCGGCCATGTTGCCGCTGGTGCCGTCGGCGGCGACGCCCGACACGTGGGCGATCACGTCGTGCACGGTCCAGGCCGGGGTCGCCGGCACCGGTGCATCCGGATCGACCCCCTCGGCGCCCACCAAGCCGGCGATCCGTGCCCGCGCGTCGGTGTAGAGCCCACCCAAGTCGATTGTCATGGCTCGCAGCGTAGAACGACCGCGTAGTCTTGACCAGATGCCGGACCCCGCCGACCAGCCACCCGAGCCATCTGCGCCCTCCGCCCAGCAGCCCACCACCACGGCGATCACGGCCGGTCGCGGGCACAGCGGCCGCTCGCTGGCGCCGGCGCTGTGGGCCAGCAGCGTGTGGCAGTCCGACGGCATGCACGACGCCCGCCGGCGCGCCACGGGCGTGCGGGCCGGCGAGTTCTACGGCCGGTACGCCAACCCCACCGTGTCGTCGTTCGAGGACGCGGTCGCGGAGCTGGAGGGCGCCGAGTCGTCGCTCGCGTTCGCCAGCGGCATGGGCGCCATCAGCACCGTCGTCCTCGCGCTGTGCAGCACCGGCAGCCACATCGTCGCCCAGCGCCAGCTCTACTCGGCCACGCTCGCGTTCCTGCAGGGCCCGTGCGCCCGCTTCGGCATCGAGGTCACGTTCGTCGACGGCACCCAACCCGGCGCCTTCGCCGCCGCGGTGCGCCCTGGCACCACGATGCTCGCGATCGCGGAGACGCCGTCGAACCCGCTGCTCGAGTTGGTCGACCTCGACGAGATCGGCGGGCTGCGCGGCCCGATCACGATGGTCGACTCCACCTTCGCCACCCCGCTCGGCCAGCAGCCGCTCGCCCACGGGGTGCACCTCTCGCTGCACTCGGCCACGAAGGGCATCGCCGGCCACAACGACGCCACGCTCGGCGTGGTCAGCGGCGAGCGCGACCTGCTGAACGAGATCTGGGGCTACGGCGTGCTGCACGGCGCGACGCCCTCGCCGTTCGATGCGCTCAACGCGCTGCGCGGCATCCGTACCCTGGGCGTGCGCACCGCCCACCAGTGTGCGAGCGCGCAGCGCCTCGCGGAAGAGCTGCAGCGCCACCCTGCGGTGCGCGCCGTCCACTACCCGGGCCTCACCAGCCACCCGCAGCACGACCTCGCCAAACGGCAGATGCGCCAGTTCGGGACGGTGCTCGCCGTCGACCTGGCCGGTGGCATCTCGGCCGTCGAGCGGCTGCTCGAGCAGGTGCGGATCGTGCGGGTCGCGACTTCCCTGGGCGGCCCGGAGACGCTGATCTGCCACCCGCGCACCACCACCCACGCGAGCCTCACCGAGGGCGAGGCTGCCGAGCAGGGTGTCACCGCCGGCCTGCTGCGCCTCTCCGTCGGCCTGGAGGATCCGGCCGACCTGCTGGCAGATCTGCTGCGCGCGCTCGACCACGCCACCTGACGGCATGGCCCGCGTCCTGCTGCTGCACGGGCTGGGCGGCACCGCCCGCACGATGGCCCCGATCGCCGACGGGCTCGCCGCCCGCGGGCACGAGGTGCACGCCCCCACCCTGCCCGGGCACGGCACCGAGCCGGCGGCGCTGGCCGGGGTGACATGGCACGACTGGCTCGCCGCCGCCGCAGCAGCCGTGGCCGGCAGCGCAGGCGGGCTCGCCGGCGGCTCCGGCGGGCAGATCGCGGACGTGATCGTCGGGCAGTCGCTGGGCGGATCGCTGGCGCTCGCACTCGCCGCCGGCGGAGGCTGCCGGGCGGTGGTGGCGATCAATCCCCCGGCCCCCGACCCCGACGCCGTCGACGGGCTGGAGTGGCGCCTCTCGCGCGGTCACGACATGGTGGAGGGGCCGCCCCTCGCGCCGGGCGAGGAGGGCTACACCCAGCTGCCCCTGCCCGCCCTGCTCGAGATGGCGACGGGGGTGCTCGCCACCGATCTCACCTCGGTCACGGTGCCCGTGCTGCTGATCACGGGTGCGCTCGACGACGTCGCCGACCCGGCAGCAGCCGACGCGCTCGCGGCCGCGATCGGTGGGCCGGTCGTGCGTCTCGTGCTCCAGCACAGCGGCCACGTCGCCACGCTCGGCCCCGAGCAGGCCACGCTGATCGACGCGATCGACAGCTGCTGCCGGGCGCTGCGCCCCAGCTGACCACCCCCGCTCGGCCCTCCCCGGTGCCGGTCACGACGCCGGCGCGGCGGTACTGTGCGGCCATGCGCAACCGTTCACGGGTCGGTCTTGCCGCCCTCCTGCTCGTCGCCGCCTGCAGCGACGACGGGTCGTCCTCTTCCGACACCACGGCCGAGACGGCCGCCACCACCACCACCGAGTCCGTCGCGGCCACCACCACGACGGAGGCGGTGCCCGGTTACTCGGCACAGATCACGCGCACCGAGTACGGCATTCCCCACATCGTCGCCGACGACTGGGGCAGCCTCGGGTTCGGGCAGGGCTACGCCTACGCCCAGGAACGGGCGTGCACCCTGCTCGACCAGATCATCAAGGTGCGCGGCGAGCGGGCGAAGTGGTTCGGCCCTGGCGACGACGACGAGAACATCGACTCCGACTTCGCCTACCGGCACCTCCACCTGTGGGACGACGCGCCCACGCGCTTCGGCGACCAGTCCGAGCGGATCAACGACATGGTGAACGGCTACGTCGCCGGCTTCAACGCCGAGCTGGCCGCAGACGGGCCGAGCGGCTGGTGCGCCGGCGAGGACTGGGTGCAGCCGATCACCACGCAGGACTTCTATGCCAATCTCAACGACATCACCCTGTTCGCCAGCGCGGGCAACCTGATCGGCCCGATCGCCACCGCCCAGCCACCCGAGGCCCCGACGGCGGACACGACGACCTCTGCCGCCACGGCAGACACCTCGGCGCCCGCCACCCCCGACACCACCGGCACGACGGGCGCCGCCGCGCCGGCCACCACCGTCGCCGCCGGTGCCAACCAGCCGGCCACCCGCGGCACCACCACCACACTGGGCAGCAACGGGTGGGCGATCGGCAGCGCCGGCAGCGCCACCGGCGGCGGCATGCTGATCGCCAACCCGCACTTCCCGTGGGAGGGCGAGAAGCGGCTGTGGGAGAGCCAGCTCACGCTCACCACCGGCGAGCTGAACGTGTACGGCGTGGGGCTCACCGGCGTGCCCGGCGTGCTGATCGGCTTCAACGACGCCGTCGCGTGGACGCACACCGTCTCGGCCGGGTATCGCATGACGCTGTACTCGCTGCAGCTGACGCCCGGCGACCCGACCAGCTACGTGTACGGCAGCGAGACGAAGCAGATGACCGCCGAGGACGTGAGCATCGACGTGCTGCAGTCCGACGGCACCACCGAGCAGCAGACCCGCACGATGTACGACAGCCACTACGGCCCGATGCTGAACCTGCCCTTCGGCTGGACCGACACGACGGCGTTCACGATGCGCGACGCGAACATCGACAACACCGACATCCTCGAGCAGTTCATCGGCATGGACACCGCCACGAGCATGGATGCGTTCATCGAGGTGCACCGCACGGCCAACGGCATCCCGTGGGTGAACACGATCGCCACCTCCGCCGACGGCCGGGCCTGGTACGCCGACACCGCGGCCACCCCCAACCTGTCGCCGGAGGCGATCACGGGCTGGCAGGAGCAGGTGTACTCCGGTGGCCTTGCCAAGACCGTGCTCGACAACGGCGCGATCCTGCTCGACGGCAGCAACCCGATCAACGAATGGGTCGACGACCCCGCGGCCACCCGCCCGGGCATCCTCCCCTTCGATCAGCAGCCGCAACTGGAACGCGACGACTATGTGTTCAACGCCAACGATTCGCACTGGCTGGCCAACCCGGCGCAGCTGCTCACCGGCTACTCGCCGCTCACCGGCGCGGAGGGCATCCCCCAGTCCACCCGCACCCGCGAGAACGCGATCCTGCTCGCCGACCCCAGCCTGCGCGGCGACGACGGGTTGTTCGACCTCAACGAGCTGCAGGCAGCCTGGTTCTCCAATCGGGCACTCCACGCCGACCTGCTGCGCGATCAGGTGGTGAAGGCCTGCGACGAGCAGAAGGTGGTGCTCGTCGAGGGCAAGCCGTTCGACATCCTGCCCGCCTGCGACGTGCTGCGGAACTGGGACGGCCGGGTGAACACGGATTCCAAGGGCGCGGTGCTGTGGCGCGAGTTCCTCTACGCGTTCACCAGCGACGACCGCACCAACGCCGGCAACCTGTACTCCGTGCCCTTCGACCCGGCCGACCCGGTGGGCACCCCGAACACGATCGCGACGAAGACGGTCACGATCGTGAACAACCTCGCTGCCGCGATGATGGCGCTGCGCGGCCAGGGGTGGGCGCTCGACATCGCGCTCGGCGACGTGCAGTACGACGGCCGGGTCATCGACGAGCGCATCCCGATCCCCGGCGGCACCAACCTGGAGGGCGCGATCTCGATCGTCGACTGCTGCAGCGACGCGAACACGACGGCCCCGAAGGGCGACCCGGGCGACTCGATCGAGGGTCGCTCGTTCTCCAGCACGGGCTACCCCGTCACGTTCGGCAACAGCTTCGTGATGACGCTGGCCTACGGCCCCGACGGCCCGCACGCGGAGGCGATCCTCACCTACGGCCAGCCCGACGACCCGGCCGACCCGAACTTCACCGCCCAGACGAAGGTGTACTCCGGCAAGCACCTGCGCGCCGTGCTGTTCACACCCGAGGAGGTGGCCGGTGGCGCCGTCGGCGAGCCGCTGACGGTGACCGGCGAACGGGCCGCGCCCTGAGCGACGGTCTGCCGACCCGCAGCTGAGCGACGGTCAGGGGAACGTCTGGGAGCGGGAGTCCTTCTGCCCGCCCTTCACCGCGACCACCCAGTAGGTGTGCGGGCCGGGGCAGCTGAAGGGCAGGTCGGCCGAGCCCTGCAGCGGCAGGTTGGAGTCGAACGGCCCGTTCTCGTTGTCGATCGCGACATAGACGCTGTCGGCACCGGTGGCCGACCAGCTGATGTGGACGGTGGGTGGGACGGTGACGGTGGAGACGTCGGGCGCCGCACACACCCCAGGCGTGCTGAACGATGCGCTCGTCACCTTCGGGCCGGGGGCGGCGGTGGTGGGCGGTGTGGTGGGCGCCGGCTTGGTGGTAGTGGGGGCCGGCTTCGTTGTGGTCGGCGCCGGCTTCGTGGTGGTGGGCGCCGGCTTGGTGGTGGTGGGCGCCGGCTTCGTGGTGGTGGGCGCGCTCGACGCAGACGGCTCCGTGGTGTCCGCGGCCGACGTGGTGGTGCCGGCGTCGCTGGTCGCCACGGCGGACTCGCTGGTGGCCGCGCCGGAGTCGGCGGTGAGCGTCCGCGACGAGGTGGAAC
This sequence comes from uncultured Bifidobacterium sp., assembly GCA_964477795.1. Lineage (GTDB taxonomy): Bacteria > Actinomycetota > Acidimicrobiia > Acidimicrobiales > Ilumatobacteraceae > UBA668. The sequence continues at coordinate 2,196 of CAYZFZ010000029.1, read as the reverse complement.
TGCACGCGGCCACCATCACCAGCGAGAGGGTGGCGAGCGCGGCGGCGAGCGAACTGCGGAGCGTGTGCGGCATCGCCCCAGCGTAGGCGCTGCCCGGCGACCCCGCGGACGGGGGTGAGCCGCGGGCTGGGTGGCCGCTCAGTGGTAGTAGGGGTTCTCGCCGGAGGTGTGGTCGGTGAGGTCGCGCACGCGCTCGATGGCGGGCAGGTGCTCGACGATCATCGTCTGCACGCCCTCCAGCATGGTCATCCGGCTCATCGAGCACCCGTGGCAACCGCCGCCCATCGTGAGATAGGCGGTGCCCTCGTTGTCGTGGCCGACGTAGGTGACGAAGCCACCGTGGGCGGCGAGCGCGGGGTTCACCTCGGTGGTGATGATCGCCTCCACCTCGGCGCTGAGCGGATCGTCGTGGATCAGCCCCTCGACCTTCGGCGCCTGCGGCTTGTTGGGGTTGCGGATGACCAGGCCCGCCGACGACGTGTGGTCGAGCGTGGCGCCCTCGAGCAGGTCGCGGTCGTCCGCCGGGATGATCACCTTCAGCGAGCGGGCGACGCCGTCGTCGTCCGTGCCGGTGTGGGTGCGCACCTCGTCGGTGAACGCCGCCTTCGTGACCACGTCGAAGCTGAGGTCGTACTGGAAGGTCTCGCCCGGCTGGCTCATGATCTCCAGACGCAGCCCCAGCCGGTCGGCGTCGGCTTCGGTGTCGCGCAACGCGGCCAGCTCCTTGAGCGCGGCGGGCGTGATCGTGATGATCGAACTGGTGGTCTCGGCGGCGAGCGGGCTCACGTCCAGAAGGCTACCGTTCGTTTCACGACGCAACGATGCGGCACCGACACCGGCACCGCTGTCGACGGCTGCTCACGGCGGTCTCAACAGCGGGCTCGACGGCGGGCTCAACGGCGCGGGGCGAGCGCGATGACTTCACGCAGGAACGGGGTCGCACCACGATCGCGCGCCGGCGCGAACAGATCCTCCGCGTAGCGGCGACCGTCGAGCACGGCATCCGCGATCGTGCCCGGGTTGTGCGCGTCGCCGATGGCCTGCACGTTCGCGACGCCCAGCGCGAGCAGGTCGCCCAGCAGCGCCGCCGACGGTTCGCGGAACGTCACCGACACCAGCCCGTCGCACCCGATCGTGCGCTCGCGACCCGTGTAGGTGCAGGCGATCGTGGCCGAGCCATCCGCATGGCCGAGCACGGTGGTGTCCGTCAGGATCGTCACCCCAGCCTCCACCATCCGGCGGTGGATCCGCGACTGCTCCATCGTGTTCACCGTCCACGCCGACACCTTGGAGTCGGGCGTCACGATGGTGACCTCGAAGCCCTCCTTGGCCAGCAGTTCGGCGAGCACGCCGCCGAGGTAGAACAGCTCGTCGTCGTACACCACCACCTGGCGGCCCGCCGGGCGAGTGCCGGCGAACAGGTCGTCGGGTGTGAGCGCATCGGTGAACACGCCCCGCGGGTGCCACCGCCCGAGCCCGTCGGCCCGCCAGCGAGAGCCGGTGGCGACCGCGACGTGGGTGAAGTCGTAGCCCGCGACCTCGTCCGCGGTCATCGGGCTCTCCAGCGTGACGAGCACGTTGTCCAGCTTCGCCAACTGGCCGACCCGGTAGGCGGCGACCCGCCCCCACTCGGCCAGGCCCGGCAGCCGCGACTCGCGCGCGACCCGCCCGCCCAGCGTGCGCGATCCCTCGGCGAGCACCACCTCCACACCACGCCGGCCGAGCCACAGCGCAGCCTCCAGCCCGGCCGGGCCGGCGCCCACCACCAGCACCTTCGCGTCGTGGCCGGAGGGGGCGGGCGCGATGCGCTCGGGATGCCAGCCGCGACGCCACTCCTCGCCCATCGACGAGTTCTGCGTGCAGCGGATCGGCACGGCCAGCCAATCGGCGGCCACACACATGTTGCAGCCGATGCACTCGCGGATGTCGTCGGCGCGGCCCTCCTCGATCTTGCGCGGCAGGAACGGGTCGGCGATCGACGGGCGGGCGGCGCCGATGAAGTCGGTGATCCCCTGGTTCACCAGCCGCACCATCGTGTCGGGCGACGTGTAGCGGCCGACGATCACCACCGGTTTGGTGGTGAGCTGCTTGAAGCCGTGCACGAACGGCTCGTCGTAGCCCTCCTGCTCGAAGCGGGAGGTGCTGGAGTCGAAGTCCCACTCGCCCACCATCAGGTCCCACAGGTCGGGCAGCTCG
>CAYZFZ010000028.1:17914-26123 GCA_964477795.1 uncultured Bifidobacterium sp. | reverse complement strand
TCGCACCCGAGCTGGTCGCCCGACGGCACCATGATCGCGTTCGCCTCGGCCGACGGCCTGTTCCTCGTCGACCCGGCGGGCGCGCTGCCCACCACCCAGATCAACCTCGACCTCGAGGTCGCGCGTGGCCGCCCGAGCTGGTCGCCCGACGGGACGCAGCTCGTGTTCGGCGCGTCCGACGACACGGGCAACACCGACGTGTACATCGTGAGCATCGACGGCAGCGGGCTCACCCGGCTGACCACCGACGCGGGCGACGACTACCAGCCGGCATGGTCGCCGGACGGCAGCCGCATCGCGTTCCGCTCGGCGCGCGACGGGAAGCTGTGGACGATGGCGGCCGACGGGTCGCAGCAGACGCCGCTGTTCTCCGGCGAGGGCGCGGCACCCGCCTACCAGCCGGCGTGGTCGCCGGACGGCACCCAGCTCGTGTACGTGTCGGGCGAGGTCGGCGACACGCGCGTGCACGTCATCGGCGCCGACGGCAGCGGCGACCGCCAGCTCACCGCGTCCGAACCGTCGCCGCGCTTCGAGGGCTGGCCGGTCTGGGTCGGCACCTGACGGGACGCTTCCGGAAAGCCGCTTGGCACGGATGTGTGCGGTGGCGCGTCCGGAAGTGCGGCCGGGCGCCTGCGGCGACAGGCACGGGATGCTTCCGGAAGCCGCTGGGCACGGATGTGTGCCGTGGCGCGTCCGGACGAGGGGTTCCACGGCCGCGCGCGCCGGCTCCGTCCGAAAGTGCTTTGGGACCAAACTAGAGTGCGTCGCATGACCGACTCGGATGCCGGCGCGCACGGCTTCATCTTCCCGCGGACCGCTCTCGGCGGGGCCTCGATCCTGCCGCCGATGCCGTGGCACTACAGCGGCGACCTGCTCACCGTCGAGTACCGCACCGACCCGGCGCGGGTGGCCGAGCTGCTGCCGGCGCCGCTGACGCTGGTGCCCGACGATCAGGACCCTGGTGCTGTCGCGATGATCTTCGCCGACTGGCAGAGCTGCGGCGACGATCGCAGCGAGCTCGACGACCCGGTGCGCTCGCAGTACAAGGAGGCCTTCGTCGTCGTGCGCTGCATGCACGCGGGCACCGTCTACAGCCGGTGCGTGTACATCTGGGTCGACAAGGACTTCGCGCTCGTGCGCGGCCACTTCCAGGGCTACCCGAAGAAGCTGGGCAGCATCTGGCAGACCCGCCCGGTCACGCTCGGCAAGGCCGGCCCGCGGGTCGCCCCCGGCGGCCGCTTCTCCGGCACCGTCGCCTACATGGACCGGCGCATCGTCAACGCCCACGTCACCCTGCGCGAACCCAGTGAGGGCAACGGGTTCGTGAACGGTCACCCGATGGTGCACTCGCGCTACATGCCGCGCATCGAGGGCGACGGCACCGACACCTACAGCGAGCTGGTCACGATGAGCGGCCGCGACGTGGAGCTGAGCCAGGCGTGGCGCGGCGATGCCGAGCTGGAGCTGCTGCCCAGCCCGGTGGAGGAGGTCGCTCGCCTGGAGGTGCGCGAGATCATCGGCGGTTATTGGCGAAGCGTCGCGACGACCTTCGCAGGAGGGACGACACTATGAGCTCCAGCCCGAACTACGACGCCAACGGCGAACTCGATCTCGGCCCCGACGATCTCGACATCGTCGACCCCGACTCGTATCTCAACGGCTTCCCGCACGCCACGTTCAAGCGCCTGCGCGACCACGACCCGATCAGCTGGTGGCCCGAGCACGACGGGGGCAAGGGCTTCTGGGCGGTCACCCGCTACGACGACCTGCTCTACGTGAGCCAGCACGTGGAGCTGTTCTCCAGCGCGCAGGGCGTGACGCTGGAGGAGATCGAGGGCGACGACTTCGACCTGCGCCGCAACATGCTGGAGTACGACCCGCCGGAGCACACCCGCTACCGCCGGCTGGTGAGCAAGCCGTTCAGCCGCCGCGAGGTGTACGGCTACGAGGACGGCATCCGCGACCTGGCGCGCAGCGTGGTGCTGGAGGCCCGCGACCTCGGCGACCGCTTCGACTACACCGAGCGCATCGCCAAGCAGCTGCCGATGCGCATGCTCGGCCGCATGCTGGGCGTGCCCGACAGCGACGGCGACTGGCTGGTGAAGCAGGGCGACGCGCTGCTCGGCAACCTCGACCCGGAGATGACCGAGTACGCGGTCGGATTCACCGACACCGACCAGTTCAAGCACATCCCGTTCCGCTCGCCCGCCGCGCTCGAGCTGTACGAGTACGCCGAGCGCCAGGCCGAGCAGCGCCGCCAGTGCCCCGGCCACGACCTCATCTCCGCCCTGCTGGCCCCCACGATCGACGGCGAGTGCCTCACCGACCTGCAGTACAAGAACCTGTTCGTGCTGATGATCAGCGCCGGCAACGACACCAGCCGCTACACGATGGCGGCCGGCCTGCGCGCGCTGGCCGAGCGGCCGGCGGTGTTCGAGGAGCTGCGCCAGGCGTTCATCGACCGCGACGACGACGTGGTGGATCGGGCGGTCGAGGAGGTGCTGCGCTGGGGTTCGGTGACGATGCACTTCCGCCGCACCGCCACCCAGGACGTCGAGCTGGGCGGCAAGCAGATCCGCAAGGGCGACAAGGTGCTCACCTGGTTCGCTTCCGCCGACTACGACGAGCGCCAGTTCACCGACCCGTTCACCTTCGACATCCACCGCTGGCCCAACGACCATGTCGCGTTCAATCTGCGCAGCCCGCACCTGTGCCTCGGAGCGCAGCTGGCCCGCATGGAGATCAAGCTGCTGTTCCAGGAGCTGCTGCCGCGGCTGAAGAGCGTGCAGCTCGACGGGCCGATCGAGCGGCTGCGCAGCAACTTCATCTGCGGCATGAAGCGGCTGCCGGTGAAGGTGGAGTGGGCGTGAGCCCAGGCGCGCGGCCGCCCCTGATCGGGTTGTCCGGGCGGCGCTGGCCGGCCGAGTCGATCCCCCTGTTCGACTACACCGCGCTCCACGGCGAGGAGGTCGACGTGCACCTCAGCGAGTATCCGAAGGTGCTGGAGAAGGCGGGCGCGCTGCCGGTGCAGTTGACTCGCAACACGGATCCGGTGCAGATCGTGCAACGGCTCGACGGGCTGGTGATGACCGGCGGCGCCGACCCCGACCCCGAGCTGTACGGCGAGGAGCCGCACCCCCAACTCGGCGCCGTCGAGCGTGGCCGCGACGACTGGGAGCTCGCTCTGATCCGCGCCGCGCTCGACGCTCGCATCCCGATGCTGTGCGTGTGCCGCGGCGCGCAACTGCTGAACATCGCGCTGGGCGGCACGCTCGTGCAGCACCTCGACGAGTCCGACACGCATGCGCTGTGGCACACCCCGCGCAGCGAGCGCTGCCACACCGTGCGCGTGGCAGCCGGCAGCCGCGCCGAGCAGCTCTACGGTGGCGACGTGCCCACGAACAGCCTGCACCACCAGGCAGTCGGCCGCCCCGGCCGCGGTGTGATCGTCACCGGCACGGCCGAGGACGGTGTGGTGGAGGCCTTCGAACTGGAGGGCCGCCCGGAGGTGTTCGCCGTGCAGTGGCACCCGGAGATGCTCAGCGACACCATCGACCCAGCCTTCCTCTGGCTCGTCCAGGAAGCCGCCGCCCGCACCTGACGCCCGCCCGGCGTTGGTCGGTCCGACTGCCGGCCCACAGCGCCCGCGGTCGGGCCGTGGCAGGGCGCAGCGCTGCGCTGCGCACTGCCCGCCGCGGACCTTGCACCGAGCCTCGGCCGTGGGTGATCATCCGTGTCGACGGAGATGATCGAGAGCGGAGTGGGACATGCGCACAAGGATGAGCTGCCTGGCGATGTGCGTTGCCGGCGTCTGCGCGCTGGCAGCGTGCAACGACGAGTCGACCACGAACACGACCGCGGTCGTTTCGGTCGCCGACAGCTCCGCGGCCACGGACGTCTCCACTGCGGTGACGACGCTCGTCGCGGACGACATGGAGCGCTTGTTGATCGGCGACCTCCCGACCGGTTTCGAGCAGGTTCCAGACAGCGAGTTCGACACCGGGCCTTCGGACCTGGCCAAGGCCGTCGTCGACGACGGAGCCGCCGATGCCGAGGACGTCCTCGTTGCCGCCGGCTTCGTGCGCGGCTACCAGCGCGCCTGGCAGACCGCCGACGGGAGCGACAGGGTGATCGTCTTCCTGTACGAATTCTCGAACGTGGACGGTGCCGCCTCATACCGAGATAGGGGCCTTGCCGCGCTGGACGACGACTCGTCGATGGAGGTCGTGCCCTTCGACGTTGCGTCCGTCCCGGAGGCGAGCGGCCGCTCCCTGACCAACCTCGAATCCGCCGGGGGCCAAGCGGCCGTCGTCGTGTTCACCAAGGATGTGCACCTCGTGCAGGTGTCCGTCATCGGTCCGACCGACGAGGCGAACCAAGCCCTCGCACAGCAACTCGCCCAGGACCAGTTCGACCGCGTGTGACGCCGGCGCGAACTCGTGCCGGGCGTGTCCGCTCGCGACCGAGCGTCGGGTGATCGCTGCCGCGAAACCTTCAGTCGCCGAGATCGACGACGACGCTGGGCACGAGATCGACCTCCACCTCGTCGGGGTCGACACCCTCGGCTTCCATCTCGTCGCGCAGCGACGCCGTCTCGGGGATCGGCAGCGGCCCGCCCATCACGATCACCACCTTGCCCTGGCGGGTGGTGATGGTGCGCACGGTCCAGTCGGCGTCGTCGCCCCAGCGGTCGGCGGCGCGCCGGGCGCGCACCTCGCGGTTCGTGTCGCGGGCGATGGTGATCGAGCTCTTCGCCAGCAGGCCGACGATGACGGCGACGAGCACCACCACGACCACGCTCGCCCGCCCGCGGCGCAGCGCGGGCGACGGGGTAGCCGCGGCGGTCGTCGTCGCTGATTCGACGTCGGCCATGCGCTGCACACCGAACAGCGCCATCACCACCATGCCGGCGGCGAGGATCGCGGCCACGTTGGTGGCGAACAGCAGCAGCGCGCCCAGCGACTCCTGGTAGGCACCGGCCTCGAGGGTGAGCCCCACCACCGTCAGCGGGGGCACCAGCGAGATCGCGATCGCCACGCCCGGCAATGTGTCGGAGATGTCCTTGCGCACGAGCGCGATCGAGCCCACCACACCGGTGGCCAGCGCCGCGAGCATGTCGATCAGCCGCGGGTTCACCCGGCCGGCGACCTGCGAGTTGTTGGCCGCCACCACGTCGCGCACGACAGTGAGGCCGATGAGGTAGCCGACCAGCACCGCGGCCGCGGCGCCGGCGAGCACGAGCAGCACCGAGCGGGCCAGGTTGCGGCGGTCGGCCAACACCACCCCGAGCATCGTGCCCAGGATCGGCGTCATCAGCGGTGCGACGATCATCGCCCCGATCACCGTGGCCGTGGAGTCGGCCACCACGCCGGCCGATGCGATGATCGCGGCCAGCACGAGCAGCATCCAGAACCGGCTGAGCTTGTCGCGCCGCCCCGGCTCCTCGAAGAAGACCGCGGTACGCATGTGTGCGAGATCGTTGATGGCTACGCGCGGCATTCTGCCCCCACTTCCACTGGCTGGTCACCTCACACTGCCACTGCCGGCGCACCCGGCTGCAACATGGGCCACACGGTCTTCATTCGGCGTTCGCCCGACCGAAACGTCGGGTGCGTAGTGTCTCGCGCATGGAGGCCGGCAGCATCCAGCGATCGATGAGCCTGCGCAAGCGGGTGGTGATGATCGCGCACGACAACCGCAAGGACGATCTGCTCGACTGGGCATCGTTCAACGTGGGCACGCTGGCGCAGCACAGCCTGTCGGCGACGGGCACAACCGGGACGTTGCTGGCCGAGCAGCTCGGTCTCACCGTGCACCGCTTCCTCAGTGGTCCGCTGGGCGGCGACCAGCAGATCGGCGCGGCGATCGCCGAAGGCCGCGTGGACCTGGTCGTGTTCTTCTGGGACCCGTTGGAACCGCAGCCGCACGACGTCGACGTGAAGGCGTTGCTGCGGATCGCGGTCGTCTACGACACCCCGATCGCATGCAACCGCTCGACCGCCGACTTCCTGCTGTCGAGCCCCCTGATGAACGAGCGGTACGCGCCGTTCCGGAGCACCGCCTGAGCCAAGCGCGCCTGTGCGTGCGCACCTGTGCATGCACAGAACCGTGCGTTGCACTCTGGGGCTGAACGAAACGGCTGCACAGAACGGCTCGAACCGGACATGGTACGACAGGATCACACTATTAAAGCGACATCGCTATAGTAGTGCGAGGTGATGAGCATGATCGACAACCAGATGCTCGTGGCTGACGCGGCGGCACTGCTCGGGGTGAACGTGCAGCGCATCCGCGCACTGCTCGCTGCCGGTGAGCTGTCCGGTACGAAGGTCGGCCCTGTGTGGCTGGTCGATCCGATCTCGCTCGCTGCGTATCGCCATGTGCGCCAACCCCACGGTGGGCGGGCACTCGCTCCCATCACCGCGTGGGCGGCGCTGTTGTCGCGGTTCGCTGCCGAGGTCAGTCCTGGGGTGCGCGAGTCGTTCGAGGTGAAGGGCGAGCGTCGTCGACGGCTGCTGGCACTCGCCGGCCGCGATTTGGACGACTGGCGGTGGCTGGCGCGCCGTCGTGCCGACGTTCATCGCTACGACACGCGCCCCGCGTACCTGCAGCGTCTGATGGCGAGGCCAGGGCTGATTCGCGCCGGGTTGTCGGCTACCACTGCGGCGGCTGCAGGGCTCACCGAAACTTCCGCCAGGTTCGACGCCTACGCAGCACGGGCGACCATCGAGCGACTGGTTGACGAGTTCAAGTTGCGTCCTGCCGAGAACGGCAACGTGACCCTGCGTGCCGTCGCACTCGAGGGCGCCCAACTCGCTGTGGTGCTCGGCTCGCCGCTGCCCGATCTGGCGGTGGCGGTCGATCTGATCGAGGACCGCGACGAGCGCACGAGCGCAGCTGGACGTGCGCTGTTCCGCAAGGCGAGCCGAGGCCGCCGATGAGCGTGACGGACTCCGATCTGGCTGCCGGCCAGATCAGGATTCCGATCGCCCACAAGGGACCGTTCCCTGTCGAACGGCGACAACAACTCGCGGTCGCTCTTCGCGGCGAGCAGGTCGTGTGCCGCTGGAACCCGCAGCTCGGCCCGGACAAGGAACGTACCGGTCTACTGCGTCCTCCAGCCGAGGTACTTCGACGACTCGCTCCGGTTGACGAGCGGCTGGCGATCGCGATCAGCGACAGAACGATCGCGCTGCTGTAGATCGGAACAAGTGAACGAGCTACTGACTCTCGTCGACAGTCTCCGCGCGGAGATTGGCAGCGGAAGCTGAGATGGACGGGCAGCACAACGCTCAGGCCCGAGGTTGGGGTGGTCGATAGACCCACCGACCGGTGTGACACCCTTGGGCAGTCTTGGTGGAGCAAGAAGCAGTCTTGGCGGAGCAAGCAGATGTGTGGGCCGGTGTCGTACGGGGGATGCGCTTCTGGTCGTCGAGGCGGCTGGCCGCAGATTGGTAGCGCCTAATCTCAGCGCATGAAGGTTCCCGGTGTGTACCGCGGCAAGCCGGTGGTGGTCTCCTACGACCTCCAGCTCAGGGTCTTCTCCGTGATGTCGAAGAAGGGTTGGCGGCAACACGTCAGCGCGTTCATCGACTCGTCCGCGCCGGAGATGGTGCTTGACGGCAATCAGCTTTCCTGGAACGGTCGAACGTATCTGATTGCCGACGAACCTGGTGATCTGGCGGTAGCCCGTGAGATCGTCGACGCGGTCGAGGCACGTCGTCGAATGCTGCGCGCTGACAAGGGCCAGGGATCGGCTCGCGCCGGGGCGCTCGCGTCGCCGCGGCAGAGGGCGTTTCGGATCGCGAAGAACGTGGAGATGTTCGCATGGGTGCTCTTCGCAGTCGGAGCGGTCGCCGGCGTCGCCTTGGCACGGCGCCAGGAGAAGGTCTGTTCGGCGGTCTCGTGTGTTGAGAGCCGACCCTTCGTCGCGGTCGGGGTTGGCGTTGCTGTTGCTGCCGCGTTCCAAACGGCGATCGTCGTGATGATCGCGGCATACATCCAGGCGCGCACCGCCGACTGAGCGTCACGCGACCGAACGTGTCGCCGATGGCGCGCTGTCGCGGGAACGAACGACCGAGGCCGCTAGTGGTCGCCGCGGAAATTCTGCGGCAAAGCGCCTGGTCAGGGCCTTTGACCTGGGATGGAGCGGGTGACAATGGAGCGGGTGACGGGAATCGAACCCGCGTTCTCAGCTTGGGAAGCTGAT
>CAYZFZ010000028.1:0-17904 GCA_964477795.1 uncultured Bifidobacterium sp. | reverse complement strand
ATTTAACATTTAGTTTAGCAAAGATTAAATTGTTTAATATTATTTTAAGAATCTCAAATACACCCGCGGGAAGGCCAGCAGGTTACCGCTCGGGCGCGGCGCTCGCCACCGCGGTATGGAGTGCCAGCACCTTGGAGACGGCCAGTAGTCTCGGCCCGTGATTCTTTCCGACGCGACGTTGCGCGAGCTGCTCGGGTCCGGGCGCATCCTGCTCGACCCGTACGACCCGGAGCTGGTGCAACCCGCGTCGGTCGACGTGCGGCTGGGCACGGAGTTCCGTGTCATGCGCAACAGCCGGCTCACCCACATCGACCCGTTCCAACCGCAGGACCGGCTGATGGACACGGTCAACGTGCCCGACGGTGAGCCGTTCGTGCTGCACCCCGGCGAGTTCGCGCTGGGGCACACGGCCGAGGTGGTGGGCTGCCCCGACGACATCGTCGGCGTGGTGAACGGCAAGTCGTCGCTCGGCCGGCTGGGCATCCAGGTGCACGCCACCGCCGGCTTCATCGACCCCGGGTTCACCGGCACGGTGGTGCTCGAGCTGTCCAACGTCAGCAACCTGCCGATCCTGCTGCGGCCCGGCATGAAGATCGCGCAGCTCGTCTTCCAGCGGCTCGACCGCGCGGCGGAGCGCCCCTACGGCCACCCCGACCTGAAGAGCAAGTACCAGAACCAGCAGGGCGCGGTCGCGTCCAAGTACAACCTGAACACCCTCTGACGGCGATGCTGACGCAGGCAATCGGCGAGGTGCTGCCGGCAGCGATGGCTGTCACGCTCAGCCCGTTCCCCATCATCGCCATCGTGCTCCTGCTCGCAGCGCCGGGGGCCCGGGCCAACGGGATCCTGTTCACGCTCGGCTGGATGGGTGGCCTGTCCGCCCTCACGGCGCTGACGCTCGCGATCTCGCAGGGCACCGACAGCGCGGACGGCACGTCGGCCACTTGGGTGGACTGGGCGCGCGTGGCCGGTGGCGCGCTGATGATCCTGCTCGGGATCAAGAAGTGGCGCACCCGCCCGCGCGCCGGCGACGACGTGCCGATGCCGAAGTGGATGAAGGGTTTCGACAACGTGTCGCCGCGCAAGGCGCTCACGCTCGGGTTCCTCCTCGCGGCGGCGAACATCAAGAACGTCGCGCTCGTCGGCTCGGCCGCGGCCTCCATCACCGATCTCGTCGCCGGCGGCCACGACGCTTTCCTCGGCGCCGCCGTCTTCGTGGTGCTCAGCTCGGCGAGCGTGCTCGCCGCCGTCGTCTACTCGCTGGTGGCCGGTGAGCGAGCCACGGCCCCGCTGGAGAGCGTGAAGCAGTTCATGCTGGCGAACAACGCGGTGATCATGATGGTGATCCTGCTCGTGCTCGGCGCCAAGATCCTCGGCGACGGGCTGGCGGGGGTGGGCGCGTGACGATGCGAACGTTGCCCCACCGTCTCCTGTACGCCGCGGCGACAGTGGTGCTGGCCCTCGCGGTCGCCGGCAGCACCCGCGCGGCAGCGGCCGCCCAACCCTCGACCGGCGCGTCCGAAACAGGTGACCCGGCCACAGCACTTGCCGAGCGCTTCGCCCCCTATGTCGCCATCCAGCAGCAGGACGAGCAGTGCGGCAAGGGGGAAGCGTTCCAGCCCGACGACGTGTCGATCATCCTCGACCAGCCCGACGTGGAGCTGCGCGACGCCTCCGGCCGCCTGATCACCACCGCCCCCAGCGCCGCCGACCTGTTCAACGCACCGGCCGGCTCGAACTTCGACCTGCCCGGCAACTCCCTGCGCCCGGGCTGCGACTACGACCGCCGCTTCGGCTGGCGCACGAGCGGCCAGCGGTCGATGGTCTACGCCCGCGTCGTCACCGACCCCACCGACCCCGATCGCCTCGTGCTGCAGTACTGGCTGTACTTCGTCTACAACGACTGGAACAACCGGCACGAGACCGACTGGGAGATGATGCAGCTGGTGTTCGATGCGCCGACCGCGGAGGCGGCGCTCACCCAGGAACCGGCGATCATGTCGCTGAGCCAGCACTACGGCAACGAGCGCCGCGCCTGGGATCGTGTCGAGCGGGTGGGCGACCGTCCGGTGGTGTACCCCGCCGAGGGTGCGCACGCGATCTTCTACACGCAGAACCTGTGGTTCGGCATGAGCGGCGACGCCGGCTTCGGCTGCGACGACTCGCGCGGGCCGTCGACCCGGCTCGACCCGGTGGTGACGATGCTGCCCGACGCCGGCGAGGTGACCGCCGACGGCGGCTTCGGCTGGCTCGGCTTCAAGGGCCACTGGGGTGAGCGGCAGCGAAGCGTGAACGACAGCGAGCTGGGCCCGCAGACGTTCCGCTCGTGGAACGAGCCGCTGGAGTGGATGGCCGGCGGTCGCGACGGTGCCGTGCGGGTGCCCGACCTGGACTTCGGTGTCACCGGCTTCTTCTGCAGCGCCACCGTGCACGTCTCGCACTTCCTCAACACACTGCTCGACCGCCCGTGGGTGCTGCTCGGCATGCTCGTCGCGATCGTCGCCGTGGTCGCCTTCCTCGTCACCCGCACGCGCTGGCGGCCGACGACGCCGACGCCCGTGCTGGCGCGGCGGCGATCGGGGCAGGTGATGACGGCCTCGTTCCGCCTCGTCACGGGCAACCCACGACGGTTCCTCCCGGTCGCCGCGCTGGCGACGGTGGGCGGCATCGTCGGCGCCATGCTGCAGCCGGCCATCCTGAAGAACACCTTCCTCGGCGACCTCGTCGGCCCCGGCGACCGGCAGGGCTTCTCCGGGCTGGTGATGGCGATGGCCGCGGGGGCGATCGAGACGATCCCGGTGATGGTGGTCGCCCTCGTGGTGGGGATGGCGATCGTCCGCGACCTCGACCGCCCACGGGAGGGCGCCACCATCCGGCGCGCGTTGCGCGGCCGCGGGCTGCTGCCGATGGTGGTGGTGTTCGCGGTGCTGCTGTTCGCCGGCCCGTTGGGCTGGTGGCTGCTGCCTGCGTTCGCGGCAGCGCCGGGCATCGGCACTGTGGAGGCGGTGGGCGTGCGCGACTCGTTGCGCGGCTCGATGCGCCTCACGCGAGGTCGCCGGCTGCGCACCCTGGTGCTGGTGTCCGCCTGCTTCGCCGGCGCGCTGCTCACCTCGCCGCTGATCGGGTTGGTGGTGTTGCTGCTCACCGCCAAGTCGTTCTGGGTGATGAACATCGTGGTCGGCCTCGTCAACGCGGTGACCTTGCCCTGGCTGGCTGCGGCGCTGTTCCTGCTCTACGCCGACCTGCGCCTGCGCGCGAACGGCGCCGCCGCAGACGAGGCCCGCGACGGCGCCGAGGCGACGGTGAACTAGCCGGCGAGGATCTTGGCCTTGGCGGCCGCGAACTCGGCGTCGTCGAGGATGCCCGCATCCTTCAGCTGGGCGAGCTCCTTGAGCTGGTCGAGCACGCTCGACCCGCCGGCGGCAGCCGGGGCCGGCGCCGGCGCAGGCGCAGGCGCTGGTGCCGGAGTGGCCGGGGCCTGCGCGGCCACTGCCTGCTGCACCGCGGCGTCGATCTGCGCCTGCTGCTGCATCTGCTGGAAGGCCTGCGCCTGCGCAGCCTGATTGGCCTGCGCGGCTGCCTTCTGCTGGCTGCTGTTGACCACGGCCGAGGCCGTGCCGGCCACGACTGCGGTGCGGGCTGCCGTGCCGATCAGGCTGGGGCGACCGGCCCTTCCGATGCCACGACGTCTCATGATTGGCTCCCTTCGATTGCTTCCAGAACTTCGGTGACCACCTGGTGGGGGATGCGCCGGCCGGAGATGACCTGCCCGCCGGAGGCGATGATCTCGTCCGCGAGCGGCTTGGCCCACACGTCCTCCCACACGATCAGCAGCGCCGACGAGTTGGCGTCGAGATCTTCGGCGATCGCCAAGATGTCGTCGTCGTCGAGGAAACCGTCGGCGTCACCGTCGATGTCGGCGTACGCCGCCGTCTCGGCCAACTCGTCGTACTCGAAGCTGAGCACGCTGCCGTCGGCGTCCTTGCGGATGAACACGAGGTCGATGATGTGCACCAGATCGTTGGCGACGAGATCCGCCAGTGCCGGCGCGATCCCCCCGGTGAACTGGTTGTCGGGGAACCCGATCAACACGTACTCGACGGGACCGATGCTGGGCATGTGCACACCTCTCGTGGGGAGCCGGCCACGGTGCGGGCCGATGCGGGAAAGCTACCAGCGGCTGCAGGCCTGAAGCATCGGCCACATCGGACGATTTCCTACAGCCCGAGGAACTCGTTCAGCCGGTCGGTGTCGGCGGCCGTCCAGCCGTCCGGGGGCAGGATCGCCGCCCAGGCCGCGGCCAGGTTGTTGCGGTAGTCGTGGCCGAATCCCGGCGAGGCGGAGAAGCCGTTCATCAGGTCGAACACCTCCTGGGTGACGCTCACCAGCGGCGTCCAGCGGGCGGCGCCCAGGATGTCGTACGGGGTGGGGTCGTCGGCCCAGCCCGGTGAGCGCCACGCGTTGGCCGGCTCCCAGGTGCCCACCGCGTCGCCGGGGTGGTGCAGGTACAGCACCCGCGGCTGCGGCCAGCCGGTGGCGTCGGCCGTGATGTCATCGGTGGTGTTGGCCACCCGCAGGTTGGGCACGGCCGCCAGCTCGGGCTTCCAGCTGGGGCTGCCACTGTCGCGGTGGTCGACCAGCGGGCCATAGATCGGGTTGCCACGGGTGGGGCCGACGAACAGTGCCGCGTCGGTGCGATCCACGATCGACTGCAGCGAGGCGGCGACGCCGTCGTCGGAGCTGAACGCATGCTCACCGGCGAAGGAGCCGAGGCTCTCGCCGAAGGCGACGAGCTTGGGCCGCGAGTCCGCCGGCAGCTCGCTCCACGCGGCGTGCACCGCGTCGAACAGGGCGACACCGAGGATGGGTGCGCTGTCGGGCCCCACCACGCTGGCGACCCAGCTGGGCAGGAACGAGTACTGCACACCGACGATGGCGGTGTCGCCGTGGTACATGTACTCCAGCGTGCGGGCCGCGTTGGGGTTGATCCAGCCGGTGCCGGTGGGCGTGGCCACCACCAGCACCTGGCGGTCGAAGGCGCCCGTCCGGCGCAGCTCGTCCACCGCCAGCTGCACCCGTTCCTCGACGGTGCCCGCCGAGTCGAGGCCCACGTAGGCGCGGATCGGCTGCAGCGGCTCGACGGAATCGTCGAACTCGCGGATGTCGTCGACGGTGGGCGTCTCGCCGACGAACGTACGCCCCTGGAAGCCGAGGTCGTCGAAGTCGACGAGCGAGCCGGGGCCACCGGAGACCAGCTCGGACGTGGGCTGCTCGATGCCGTCGGCGGTGCCGGTGTCGAGGGCGCCGAAGTTCGTGTCGGCCCACATCGCGAAGCGGTCCATCGCCCAGCCGCTGCCGACGACGGCGACGACCACCACGCCGATGACCACGACCGTGCGCGACCATCGCTGCGGAAGGCGCTTGGCCGCAGCGAGATCCGCGCGGTACACGACGTGCTTGATGCTGCGGAAGAGCACCATCAGCACGATCGTCAGCAGCACCGTGGCCAGCAGCATGGGCACGATCGTGAACAGCGACAGCGACTCCATGCCCAGCAGCGCGCGGTGGTCGCGCTGCCAGCTCAGCCAGCGCCACGAACCGACGACCACTGCGACCGCGGCGACGACCTCGAGCACGAGCATCGAACGCTGCCGGAGCGTGGGGGACACGGCGCGCCCGGTCTTGCGCAGCACGGCAGACACGCCGCGCTGGATCAGGCCGCCGATGCCCACGCCGTAGGTGATGCACAGCGCGCCCACCGCACCCTGCAGCAGCCAGTCGCGCGGCAGCATCGACGGGCGCAGCGACTCCCACCACAGCACGAGCGCGCCGAGCGCGGAGCCGAACGAGGGTGGGGTCGCCATCCGGCGGCGCCACTTGATCCGCGGCGGCGACGCCTCGTCCGCCTGCGCGGCGGCCGAGTCGGCGGCCGGCTCGGCGCCGGTTGGTCCGGCGGCAGTGTCGGTCGCGTCGTCGACAAGCATGGTGCTCTGTTCGCTGTTGCTCACGGCCGCGAACGGTACTGCACCGACGGATGGCGACCATCGATCCGCAGGCGCCACAAGGGGATACACCCGATTCGGGTGTGCCAGCCGCGCGTGCCCGCTCGTATGGTCACAGCGCTCGATCGATCGAAACGAAGGAAGGCCATGAACATCGTCGTCCGCACGGGTGATGCACTGCAGGAACCGTCCGCGCTCGCGGTCGTCTTCGGGTTCGCCGGCGAGGAGCTGCCGCCCGCCGTCGCCGGGCTGTTCCAGGCCGCCGACTTCACGGGCAAGCCGAACCAGACGCTCCTCGTCTACTCGCAGGGAGCGGTCGCGCCGACTCGCGTGCTGCTCGTCGGGCTCGGCGAGCGCTCATCGGTCACCACCGAGCGCGTACGCCAGGCACTCGCCACGGCGATCCGCCAGATCCGCCCGCTGCAGGTTGCAGAGGCGGCCGTCGCGTTCCCGTCCGACCTGCCGGTCGACGTGGAGGCCGCGGCCGAGGCCGCCGCCGAGGGCCTGCTGCTCGGTGCCTACCGCTACCTGGTCCACCGCACCGGCCTCTCCGCGGAGGAGACGTTCGAGGTTGCGGAGGTGGCACTCGTCGTCGCCGACGGCGCGGCCGGCGCGGTGTCGGCCGGTGTTGCCAGCGGCACCGTCATCGCCGACGCCGTGTGCCTCGCCCGCGATCTGGTGAACACGCCCGGCGAGCAGAAGACGCCGCCGATGCTGGCCGACAAGGCGGTCGCGCTCGGCGAGCGCGAGCCCTCCATCAGCGTCACCGTCTTCGACGAGACGCGCCTCGCGGAGGAGGGTTTCGGCGGCATCCTCGCGGTCGGCAAGGGCTCGGACAGCACGCCTCGCTTCATCGTCATGGAGTACGGCGCCCAGCTCACCGACGTGCCCACCATCTGCCTCGTCGGCAAGGGCCTCACGTTCGACTCGGGCGGTCTCAACATCAAGCCCGCGGAGGGCATGGAGACGATGAAGAACGACATGGGTGGCTCGGCTGCCGTGTTCGGGATCATGCAGGCCGTCGCCGGCCTCGGCCTGCCGCTGCACGTCGTGGGCCTGGTGCCGTCGGCGGAGAACATGCCCAGCGGTCGCTCGTACCGCCCGGGCGACATCGTGACGACGCTCAGCGGCAAGACGATCGAGATCCTCAACACCGACGCCGAGGGCCGCGTGATCCTGTCCGACGGCCTGCACTACGCGCAGCGCTACGAGCCGGATGCGATCATCGAGCTGTCCACGCTGACCGGCGCGATCATCATCGCCCTCGGCAGCGTCGCCACCGGCGTGATGGCCACGGATCAGGCGCTCGCCGATGCGCTCGTCGTCGCCGGGCTGGCCACCGGCGACCGCGGCTGGCAGCTGCCGCTGTGGGACGACTACCACGAGATGGTGAAGAGCGAGATCGCCGACCTGAAGAACCTGGCCGGTCGCGCGGCGGGCAGCATCACGGCCGGCGCGTTCCTGGCGGCATTCGCGGGCGACCGGAAGTTCGCGCACCTGGACATCGCCGGCACCGCCTGGCTGGACGCGCCGACCAAGCCGTACCACTCCAAGGGTGGTACGGGGTCGGGTGTGCGGCTCGTGACCGAGTACCTTCGGAACTGCAGCACCGAACGACTCGGCAACTGAACGACTCGGCAACTGAACGACACGTCAACTGAACGACACGTCGACTGACGGCACGGCAATTGAGCAAGGGGACGCAGATGACCACAGCAGCAGTCGCAACGAAGCGCAAGCGCAGCGAGCGCATGCTCGACGGCATCGAGAGGGCGGGCAACAAGGTGCCGCACCCGGTGATCATGTTCCTGTACCTGATCGCGTTCGTCGCGCTGCTGTCCGCCATCCTCGCCGCGTTCGACGTGAAGGTCACCGAGGACGTGGCCATCCCCGTCAACAAGGCGGAGCTGGCTCGCGTGCAGGATGCGCTCGGCGGTTCGGTCGTGCCGTACGACACGGTCAGCGGTCAGATCCTCGAGGTGCCCGACGTCATCATCGAGGAGCAGACCTTCGAGGTGCAGAGCCTGCTGTCGGTGGACGGCCTGCGCTTCGTGTTCTCCTCGTTCGTCAACAACTTCGCCGGCTTCGCGGTCGTCGCGGTCACGTTCATCGCGATGGCCGGCGTGGGCGTGTCGGAGAAGGCGGGCATGATGGCCGCGCTCATCCGCAAGCTGGTGAAGGTCGCGCCACCGAAGCTGATCGCGTTCTTCATCATCATGGTCGGCGTGCTGTCCAGCGTCGCCTCCGATGCCGGGTACCTGATCCTGATACCACTTGCCGCGGCGGCGTTCGTCACGCTCAATCGACATCCGCTCGCCGGCTTGGCAGCGGCGTTCGCCGGTGTCGCCTGCGTGTTCGCGGTCAACGTGCTGATCACCCCGGTGGACAGCATGCTCACCGAGATCACCAACGAGGCGATCGGGCCCACGGGCAAGCACCTCGAGATCACCGCCAACCTCTACTTCGGCATCGCCTCGTCGATCGTGATGGCGCTCGTCGCCGTGTTCGTGACGCAGCGCATCGTGGAACCACGGCTGGGCAAGTGGGACCCGTCGCTGGGCGACCCGTCGTACCAGGCCGCCGACGCGAGCGTCGACGACGAGGCCGCGCTCGCCGAGGACCGAGGCCTGAAGTTCGCCTTCCGGGCGCTGCTGGTGATGATCGCACTGGTGCTGCTGATGACGATCCCCTCCGGTGCCCCGCTTCGCGATGCCGCCACCGGCGACCTGATCGGCAATACCCCGTTCATGGCCAGCCTGATCTTCATCATCTCGCTGCTGTTCCTCGTCTGCGGCATCGCCTACGGCAAGGGTGCCAAGACGATCAACGGCAGCGGCGACGTGATCAATGCCGTCACGGCCACCTTCGCCGGGCTCTCCGGCCTGATCTTCATGCTGCTGATGATCAGCCAGTTCATCGCCTTCTTCAACTACACGAACCTGCCGCGCGTGGCGGCGGTGGAGATGGCGCACCTGCTCGAGCGAGCCGGCCTCGGCGCGCTGCCGCTGCTGATCGGCCTCATCCTCGTGATCGTGCTGCTCGACATCATCATCCCCGGCGTCGTGCCGAAGTGGGCCATCTTCGCCCCGGTGTTCATCCCGATCTTCGTACGCCTCGGCGTTGCCCCGCAGACGGTGCTCGCGGCCTACCGCGTGGGCGACTCGCCGATGAACCCGGTCACGCCCCTGATGGTGTACCTGCCGTTCATCGTCACCGTGGCCCAGCGCTACGACAAGAAGGCCGGCCTCGGCACGATCATCTCCCTGATGGTGCCCTACGTGGTCGCGATCCTCGGTGCGTGGCTGCTGCTGTTCACCGGCTGGTGGCTGCTCGACATCCCGCTCGGCCCGGGCTCGCCGGTCGGCTTCTGACCGCCTGGCGCTGACGCCCGTGCGCGCCCGGCTGGGCACCCGCGCCGCGCTCGGCGTCGCGTTCGGCGCGCTCGCGGGCTACCACGAGCTGCGCCGGGTGGTGATCCCCGACCGTCTCCACTTCGCCACCAACACGACGATGGCCGCGGTGATGGCCGGGGTGGCTGCCTCGTCGGCGATGACGGCGGACGAACTCGGCGTCACTCGCGCCGCCGTGCCCAAGGGAGTGCGTTGCGGGGCGGCCGCGGCCGGTGCCATCGGCGCTGCGGTCGCCCTCGCCGCCGCCACCGGTGTCGACCCGACCGGCACGATGGGCGACCGGGCCGCGCTGAGCGGTGGCGAGATGCTGTTCCAGGTGTTCGTGGAGATCCCCATCGCCACGGTGCTGCTGGAGGAGCTGGCCTTCCGCGGCGTGCTCGGCGGCCTGCTGGGCAGGCTCGTGTCACCGCGCTGGGCGATCGCGTGCACGTCGCTGGCGTTCGGGCTGTGGCACGTGTCGCCGCACTCGTTCACCTCACTGGGTCGCGCCGGTGGGGCGTTGGGCACGATTGCCGCCACCACGTTCGCCGGCGTGTGCTTCCACCTCCTGCGCCGGCGCAGCGGCAGCCTGGTGGCGCCGATGCTGGCGCACTGGGGCACGAACGGGATGGCGTTGCTCGCGGCCTGGCTGGTGCTGCGCGCGAAGGGCTGACCGCACGTCGCGGGTCAGCCGGTGGCGGGCACTGGCGTCAGTGGGCGTCCCAGGCTTCCCGCATGGTTCCCGTGGCGCGGTCGTGGGCGCCGAGCTGGGCGAGCAGGCCGGCGACGAACAGCACACCCCAGATCGCGAACCACCACCAGTCGTCGTGCAGCCGATCGGTGGCGTTGCTCGAGTGGGCGATCTCCGAGGTCTGCAACTTGTCGGTGAGCAGCATGATGCCGCCCACCACCGTGCTGGCGCCGGCCGAGGCGGTGAGCACGGTGAGCAGCACCATCGGCAGGTTGCCGGCGAGCGCGATGACGGCGAGCAGCAGGCCGGCCGCGACGCCGGCGAGGAGGATCAGCCACGACCACGAGACGCCGATCGCGATCATCGCCGTGACCCCGAGCGAGAAGCCGATGGACGACATTGCGATCACCACCGACACCTCGAAGAACATGTACGCGAGCAACCCGAACACGATGCCGACCACGGCACCGACCGTCCACGACAGGCCGGTGCGCAGGAAGCCGTGGTCGTCGGACGAGGCCACGATCGCGGCGCCGAGCACGAAGCCGCCGAACATCGCCCAGATGGGGATGATGATCCTCATCGTGAGGTAGCCGCGGAAGCAGAACAACAGGCCGACCGCGATGGCCAGCACTCCCGAGATGACGTCTTGCATGTTCCCTCCCACGATTCGCCTGCCGAATGATGGCATCCCGGGAGGGGCTGGAGCGGGAACGTCGCGCGCGCCGATGCACCGCGCGCCGACCACCGTGAGCGAGACTCGCGGTCATGCCCGACGCATCACCCGCCATCGCCGCCTCCGCCGAGCCGCGCAACTCATGGCTGCCCCTCATCGTCGTGATGATGGTGCAGGTCCAGGTCTCGTTCAACGCCTTCAACGTGTCCATCCAGGGCATCACGAAGGATCTCGGCATCCCCGCCTCCTCGGTCGGTCTCGCGCTCACCACGTCCACGTTCGCGATGGCCGGTTTCGTGCTCCTCGGCGCCAAGCTCGGCGCCAAGCTGGGCGTGCGGCGGGCGTTGCAGATCGGCATCGTGGTGCCGGCGCTGGTGGCGCTCACCATCTCGCTGTCGTCCAGCGGCACCCTGCTGTTCGTCGCCCAGGCGCTGCAGGGTTCGTCGGTGGCGCTGGCCGCGCCCGCGCTCACCGTGCTCATCGCCCGCAACTACCACGGCAAGCAGCAGGCCCAGGCGATCGGCTTCCTCGCCTCGGCCATCCCGCTCGCGCAGGTGGTGTCGCTGCTGATCGCCGGCTCGTTCGCTTCGTCGATCGGCTGGCGCTGGTCGTTCGCGCTGCTGGCCGGCATCGGTGCCGTCAACTTCGCGCTGAGCTGGAAGCTGGCACCGATCGCCCCCAACCGCGAGGTGGCCATCGACTGGCGCGGCGCCGCGCTGTCCTCGTCGGCGATCATCCTGGTCAGTGTCGGCTTCAGCTTCCTCAACGCGTGGGGCTTCATCCGCGCCACCGACAACGCGCCGTTCGACATCGCCGGGCTCTCGCCGGTCATCGTCGTCTTCGTCGTCGGCACCATCCTCGGCCACGCGTTCTTCCGCTGGACCCGCAGCCAGATGGACGCCGGCAAGCCCGTCCTGTTCTCGCTGGAGGTCGTGCGCTCCACCTCCGAGCGGGCGATCGTCGCCTGCATGGCGCTGATGCTGTTCGTGGGCACCGCCGCCAGCTTCCTGCTGCCGCTCTACATGCAGGTGGTGCAGGGTCTGTCCGGCTTCCGCACGTCCGTGTCGATCATCCCCTACACCCTGTCGATCTTCGTCGCCAACACGCTCGTGGTGCGGCTCTACGGTCGCTTCCGGCCCAGCCAGATCGCGCGGGTCAGCTTCCTCGTGGTCGCCGCCGCGCTCACCCTGCTGGCCTTCACCATCCGCAACGACTGGAGCCAGACCGTCGTCGTGATCGGGCTCGTCACGCTCGGTCTCGCCCAGGGATGCATCGTCGCCCTCGTGTTCAACACCCTGCTGTCGTCGGTGCCCAAG
This sequence comes from uncultured Bifidobacterium sp., assembly GCA_964477795.1. Lineage (GTDB taxonomy): Bacteria > Actinomycetota > Acidimicrobiia > Acidimicrobiales > Ilumatobacteraceae > UBA668. The sequence goes on along the minus strand of CAYZFZ010000028.1, from coordinate 5,830 downwards.
AGCCTGGCCGGCGACGTGGGCGCGTTCCGTGGCCTCACCCACAACCTCTCGGGCAGTGCCGGCATCGCGGTGGGCACCGCGCTCGCGATCTCACTGCTCGGTGGCATCGTCGTGCGCGACGTCGCCAACTCGCCCGACCTGCCGCGCGAGCTCACCGAGCAGGTGAACTTCGACAACGTCGACTTCATCACCAACGCCCAGCTGGAGACCATCCTGGAAGGCCTCGACGCCGGCGAGGAGGAGACCGCCGCCGCGATCGACCTGTACGAGGATGCACGCCTGCGGGCGCTGCGCTCCACGATGATGGTGCTCGCCCTGCTCGCGCTGCTGGCCGTGCTGCCCGCCGGCAAGATCCCCGACCGCCGCGAGGAGGAGATCACCGTCGAGGATCTCCAGGGCGCCCCCGCCGACTGACCGCGGCCCTCTTGCCCGAGGTCGAGCGGCGGCGTGAAGGCGAGCGGGTGAGCCGGTCAGCGCTTTCGGCGATGCTGTCCGGCGATCTGCCTACCGGCCGGCCGGGGGACGAGCACCGCGTCCATGAGCGTGTCGCGCAGCCACGCCTCGTACTGGTCCGCGGTCCACCCGCGGGCATCGGTCGCGAGGAAGTACAGCTCCGCGCTCGACAACAGGAAGATCGTGTCCGCCGCACGCTCGACGGACAGGCCGTCGCGCAGGCAGGACTGGGCGACGAAGCCGTCCGCGAGGAAGCGCGCGCCCTCGTGACGGCGCGCGTTGCCGACGTCGGCGAGCCCGGCCGCATCCTCGTCACCGGCGAGCCGTGCCGCGCGGGCGGCGCGGAACACCGGCGCGCCGGTCTCGAACAGCGACCGGATCCAGGCCGCGAACTTCTCGAGACGACGGTGCGGATCGTCCTCCCCGAGGATCGATGCCGCCGCGTCGTTGCCGCCTGCCTCCTGCTCGAGCTCGTCCATGAGCTCCCGCACGATCCCGGCCTTCGAACCGAACACCGCGTAGACGGTCGGAACCGACACCTTCGCCTCGCGGGCCACGGCGACGATCGTCGTGGCGGCGAAGCCGTCCGACGCGAACAACCGGCGCGCCGCGGCGCGGATGCGCGCGCGGGTCTCGAGCGCCTGCGCCTCGCGCAGCTCCGATTGGTAGCGGCGGCTCGTTGACATACCATCAGAATACTGAATAGAGTGCACTCTAATGAATAGTGCACCACATACCCAGTCCTCGGCCGCGACGCGGTTCGTCGCGTGGAGCGGACTCGCCGCAGCAGCGGGCGCCGTCCTCTTCATCGCCACGATCGTCCTCGCCGGCATCCGCTACCCGCGCTACAGCCACGTCGACCAGATGATCAGCGAGCTCGGCGGGTCGGGAGCGCCCCACCCCGGCATCCAGAACACCGGCTTCGTCCTCTTCGGGATCGCCGTCGTGGCGTTCGCGATCGGCCTGATGGTCGACGAAGGTCGCGTCGTCGTCGGCGCCGTGCTCATCGGCGCACTCGGCCTCTTCGGCACCACACTCGAAGGCGTCGTGCACTGCGACACCGGCTGCCTCGGCAAGACCGACCAGGGCGCCGCGCACCTCGCCAGCGGTTTCGTCGGATTTGTCGCCGGTGTCGTCGGCCTGTTCCTGCTCGCCCGTCGCTGGCGCACAGACCCCAACCGCGCCGACGACGCCCGCATCACCCGGGTCTTCGGCTGGTGCGCCCTCATCGGCCTGGGCCTGTTCGTGGCCAGCGGTGCCGCCGAGGCCACACAGATCGACGGCCTCGCCCAACGCATCTTCGTCGCCCCGCTCCTCGCATGGTTCATCAGCATCGGATGGAGGCGCTACCGCGCCCAACAGGGGCACCGCAGCCCGCACCCCGAACCGGTCTCCACCCCGGCACCCTCACCATCCAGTTAGCTCGGCGTCAGCTCGAAGTTGAGCCACACGTCGTAGGGCAGGTGGGCCAGACGGATGCGCACGGCCTCGCGCACCTCGTGCTCCTGGCCGATCGTCACATCTGGGCGCACGGCCGCGTCGATCTCCACGTACAGCTTCTGGCCCACCTTCGTCATCCGCACGGTGGGCTCCTCGATGTCGAAGTCGCCGAACACCGCCGCGACCGCGTCCAGGACGGGCCGCTGGATCTCGGGAGGAGGCGCACCCTCGAGCAGCTCGACGATCGTGGAGCGCACCATCCGCAGCGGCGCCGGCAGGAAGGCGATGCACGTGATCACCACCATCACCGGATCGACGTACGGCGCGGCGCGATCCCACGACGAGTCGGTCAGGATCCACAGCACCGCGAAGCCCGCCGACATGCCGGCGCCGCGCAGCGCCGCCACCCGCCAGCCGGTGGCCTCGGCCCGCAACAGATCCGAGTGCGCCGCCTGGCGTAGCAGCCAGCGCCAGAACACGATCGACGCGATGGTGGTGACGACCGCGTACGCCACGGCCGGGCCGGGTGTCACGTTGCTGCCGCCGGCGCGGATGGTGAACACGCCTTCGGTGAGCGCGTAGAGCAGCGTGGCCAGCAGCACGAAGCCCTGCACCCCGATCACGAGTGGCGTGACCGCTTCACGGCCGTAGTGGTAGCGCCGGGTGGGGCCCTGCTCGGCCATCGCGGAGGCGCGCAGCAGCAGCCACGACACGACGATGCCGATGAACGCGTACACCCCGTCGAGCAGGATCATCTGCGAGCCGGAGATGATGCCCCAGACGATGCCGAGGCTGCCGAGCACGGCGGTGACCGTGATGGAGCGGCGCAACACCTGCCGTTCGAACGCTGGATCGGGTGCGGCCATCGGGGCGATGGTAGCCCTGCGGCGCGAACGGCTCCCCGGCCGTCAGCGCCGACGAGCCGCCGGGCTCAGCTGCGGTTGGAGCGGGCGCTCTCCACGCCGCGCTTGACGAGGATGATCGGGATGAACACCGCCGCGAGCAGCGATGCCAGCCACACGACGAGAGTGGCGAACAGCCAGGTGCTCAGACCACGGATGCTGAGACCGTCGCTGAGCAGATTGGTGACCAGCAGGCCGATGAACGTGGTGATCAGCGCGGAGGCACCCAGCAGCGCCTGCGCCTGCTTCACGGCCATCTTCATCACGAACGGGTTGATGATCGCGGTGGTGAGCGTGAAGATGCCGACCGCGATGAAGAACGCCGGCCCGTCGAGCGTCATGTCCTCGAGGATCAGGGCTGCGACGATGAGGCCGATGGCGCTGGCCGCCAGTTGGATGAGCGTGGAGACGAGGAATCGGATCATCGGTGGACCTTCCGTGCAGGGGGCCGAGTGCCGGCAACGCTCAGTGTAGGCATCCGGGCACTGCCCGAACTGCGACCGCGGGCGCCGGTGCGACGGTGTCACGCCAGGTCAGCGGCCTGCGTGTGACACAATCGCTCCCGATGACGGACGACGCAGCTGCAGCAACACCGGGCGCGTCCGCCGTCCTGATCGACGCCGAGCCGCGGCCGACCCGGCGGTTGTTCTCGTCACCCGCCAGCGAGCCCCGCGCCCGCCGGATGACCGACGTGCTGCTGCTCGCATCGGCCCTCGTCGGCGTCGCGGTCACCACCGCCGCGGAGCTGCCGTCGCCCGGGTTCCTGGTGGCGTTCGCGCAGCTGCTGCGCAGTGCGCCGGGCTTCCTCGACACCGTCTGGCAGATCAGCAGCGACGTGCTCGCCCTGTTCGCCGTCGTCCTGCTGCTGGCCACGTTCGCCCGCCGCCGGCTCGACGTGGCGCGCGACCTGATCGTCGCCCTTGTCGTGGCCACCGTGTTCTGGCTGGCCGTCGGTCGCTGGCTGTACGGCGAGCTGCCCGCGATCTGGCACTCGCTCAGCACCACCAGCCCGCCCGCCTGGTACCCCTCGCCGCGCATCGCATTGCCCACCGCGATCATCGTGACGATCGCCCCGCACCTCACGCGGCCGTTCCGCCGCCTTGGCCGCTGGCTGATCCCGCTGGGTTGCCTCGGTGTGGTCGCACTCGGTGCCACCACACCGCTGGGTGCCGTCGCCGGGATCCTCGTCGGTGCCGCGTCGGCGTCGATGGTGCACCTCGCGTTCGGTTCGTCGGCCGGCCGGCCCGCCCTGGAACACGTCACGCGGGCGCTCGCCAAGATGGGCGTCACCGCCCATTCGCTCACACCCGCGGCGCGCCAGCACGCGGGCGTGTTCGAGGTGCACGGCGAGGACGCCGATGGCAACCCGTTGCTGGTGAAGGTGTACGGCCGCGACGCACACGACTCGGCGCTGGTCACCACCCTGTGGCGCACGCTCTGGTACCGCGAGCCCGGTTCGCCGCTGCGGCTCGGCCGCTTGCAGCAGGTGGAGCACGAGGCGCTCGTCACCCTGCTTGCCGCCCAACTCGGTGTGCTCACGGAACAGGTCGTCACCGCCGGGGCGACGGTGGACGACGATGCCGTCCTCGTCCTGCGCGCCCGCGGGGAGGTGCTGGAGGATGCCGACGACGCGGAGGCGCTGGATCGGCCGGAGATCGTCCGCCAGCTGTGGGCGATGCTCGCGACGCTGCACGGTGGTGGCATGGCCCACGGCAAGATCGACCGCGAGACGCTGATCGTGGAGGACGGCCGGCTGGGCCTGGTGGATTTCGGTGGCGCCGCCGTCGCCGCCTCGCCGGGGCGCATGCAGGCGGACCGGGCGCAGGCCCTGGTGTTCTCCGTCCTCGCCATCGGTGCCGACGCGGCTATCACCGCCGCGGTGGCAGCGCTCGGTGCCGAGGGCCTGGCCGAGGTGCTGCCGCACCTGCAGCGGGCCACGCTCACGTCGCGCCAGCGGCGAGAGGTGAAGGAACTCGACCTCGACCTCGACGAGTTGCGCACCCAGGCCGCCGAGGCCGCCGGCGTGGAAGCACCGGAGCTGCAGCAGCTGCGCCGAATCAGCATCGGCTCCGTGCTGCGGGTGGCGCTGCCCGCCCTGGCCGTGATCGCGCTGACGACCGCGATCACAGGGCTGGATCTCGACGGCGTGTGGGACCGCGTGGTGGAGGCGACGTGGTGGGTGCTGCTGCTGGGGTTCGTGATCGCGCAGCTCGTACGCGTGTCGCAGTCCGTGTCCACGCTGGGCGCCTCACCCAAGATGTTGCCGTTCGGGCCCGTCTACGGGTTGCAGCTGTCGGTCGCCTACGTCACGGTGGCCGTGCCGTCCTATGCCGCTCGCGTGGCGATGAGCGTGCGCTTCTTCCAGCGCCAGGGCGTGGCAGCCGGCGCCGCCATTGCAGCCGGCGCGCTGGACACGATGACCACGTTCTTCATCGAGGTCATCGGCATCGGCTCGCTGCTGCTGTTCACCCCGGCGTCACTCGATCTGGACTTCAGCGGCACGGGCGATGCACTCGGCCGGCTGCTGCTCGTCGCCGGCGTGCTGATCGTCCTCGTCGTGCTCGCCGTCGTGCTGTTCGGCAAGCTGCGCCGCTTCGTGGTGGAGTGGGCCAAGCGCCTCGGCACGGAGGCCATGTCGGTGATGCGCGGGCTCAGCTCACCGCGCCGCCTCGCGCTGCTCATCGGCGGCAACATCATGAGCGAGGTGCTGTTCACGCTCGCCCTCGGCACGTTCGCGTTCGCGATGGGCACGACGGTGTCGTTCGCCGACCTGCTGCTCATCCACCTCACCGTGTCGCTGCTCGCCGGGCTGGTGCCCGTGCCCGGCGGCGTGGGCGTGTCGGAGGCCATCCTCACCGCCGGCCTCATCCGCGCCGGCATGCCCGACGATGCCGCGTTCGCCGCGACGATCGCCTACCGCGCCTCCACGTTCTACCTGCCTCCGATCTGGGGCTACTTCTCGCTGCGCTGGCTGGAGCGTTCCCGCTACCTCTGATGATGGTCGGGACTGGCCTCCGCTTCGCTTTGGCTGCTCC
>CAYZFZ010000027.1:0-26569 GCA_964477795.1 uncultured Bifidobacterium sp. | reverse complement strand
GCAGATGTCGAGCCGCCCGCTGATCGCCAGCGTTTCGGCGACCACCCGCTCCGCGGCGCCGGGCTCCATCAGGTCGGCCACGACGCCGACGGCGCTGAAGCCCTTCGCGTTCAGCTCCGCTGCTCGCGTGTGCACGCGGTCGGTGGTGGAGGACACCACCACGGTGGCCCCGTCGGCGGCGAGCGCCTGCGCGCCGGCGAAGCCGATGCCCAGCCCGTTGCCGGCGCCGGTGACCAGCGCGACCTGGCCGGAGAGGGGCTGGAAGATGCTCATCGCAGCAAGTGTTCCACGGCGCCGTGGAAGACCTCGCTGTGGAGGGCGACGTCGGCGCTGGTGTGGTGCGGCGACATCAGCGCCATGTTGTGGAACGGGGTGAGCAGGATGCCGCGGTTGACGGCCCACAGGTGCATGAACGCATCGAGCTCGTGATCCACCGCGGCGGCAGCGGCGGCGCCGTCGCGTGGAGGCGGGCAGAACCAGTACTCCGCTCGACCGCCGAGTTGCTGCACGTTCCACGGCAGGCCGTACTCGTCGATCGTGGCCTGCACGCCGCCGGCCCACTCGGTGGCGAGCGGGATCATGTGGGCGAAGTCGTCGTCGCCCAGGGTGCTGGACAGGGTGGCCCGCACGGCCGCCAGCGCGAGCGCGTTGCCGGTGAGCGTGCCGCCCACACCGCTGGTGTCGACGCTCTTGTCCGCGAGCAGCTCGTTGATCCGCTCGGCGATCTCCGCCGTGCAACCGTAGGCGGCGGCGGGCATGCCGCCGCCGATGGTCTTGCCGATGACGAAGAAGTCGGGCTCCAGCCCCCACGCGGCGGTGGCGCCGCCGGGGCCGACGCAGATGGTGTGCGTCTCGTCGATGACGAGCAGGGTGCCGTACTTGCGGGTGAGCGCCCGCAGCGCGTCGTGGAAGCCGGGGTCGGGCAGCACGATGCCGATGTTGGTGAGCGCAGGCTCGGCCAGGACGCACGCGATCTCGCCGGTGGCGAGCGCCGCTTCGAGCGCGGGGATGTCGTTGAAGGGGACGACGACGGTGGTCTGCTCGGGGTGCACCTGCGGGCCGATGTTGCCCTCGCGGGGGACGGGCTGCCCGGTCTCGTCGAGCGTCACCAACGTCTCGTCGACGCTGCCGTGGTAGCACCAGTCGAACACCAGCACCTTCGGCCGGCCGGTGAGGAAGCGGCTGAAGCGCAGCACGAAGCGGTTCGCGTCGGTGGCCGTCATCGCCATCTGCCACACGGGCAGCCCGAAGCGGCGGGCGAGCTCCGCCCCCACCCACGCCGCATCGGCGTTGGGCAGCATGGTGGTGATGCCGCGCGACGCCTGCCGGTGCAGCGCGTCGGCCACCTGCGGGAGCGCGTGCCCTGTCATCGCACCGGTGTCGCCGAGGCAGAAGTCCACGTACTCGTGGCCGTCCACGTCGGTGAAGCGGGCGCCCTGCGCCTGGTCGAAGAAGAGGGGGAACGCGCCCGGCCAGCGGGTCATCCACGCCATCGGCACCCCGCCCAGCAGGTTCGTGCGCGCGGTCGCGGCCATCTCCCGTGAGCGCGGGTGCAGCCGCACGAAACGCTCCTCCTCGTACGCATGCAAGCAGGCAAGCCGTTGTCGATCAATCATGCCGAACACGTTAGCACGAGTGATCCGCTCTGTAGAGAGAGCAGTGACGAGTGAATCGCTCGTCTCCGCGCGACCCGGTCATGCCGCTCGCCGGCGTGGTGGGCCCGTGCAAGATGCCGTTCCGTCGGGTAGGCGAACGGTCAGCCGACGGTTCGCGTCGAGGATCAGCACCCAGCCCTCCAGGTGCACCAGGATGTGGTGCTGCACGCACAGCGGCAGGAGGTTGGCGAGATCGGTTCGGCCGCCGTGGCGCCACCATTCGACGTGGTGGATCTTGCAGCGATCGAAGTGGACCTCGCACCCGGGGATGCCGCAGGTGGCGTACAGCCCTCGCAGCGCACGTCGCTGCGCTCGGTTGGCGAGCCGGGTGGTGCGCCCGAGATCCAGCTGGCCCGGCGCGTGCAGCACCACCCCGTTGCGCACGATCACCACGGAGACCTGGGCATCGGAGAACAGCTCGAGCATCACCGACCACGGCACCTCGACCGGCAGCCCCCAATCGACTCTCGGTGGTCGCCCGGCGGACCCAGCGCCACCGCCGTGGCCGGCGGCATCGCCGTGGCCGGCGGCATCGCCGAGGCTCGGCCCCGTGGCGGCGGCGGGCCTCTCAGCATCGCGCTCGCCCGGCGCGCCGTCGGCGGAGTCGGCATCGGCCTCGATGACGACCACGAACTCGGGGCGGCCGGAGCGAGTCGCGCTGACGTCGCCACGGATGATGCGTGCGAGCGCGCAGGCAGCGAGGAACGACTGCCGCTCCTGCGGATCGGTGGGGCAGCCCTCGGGCACGGACTGGGCGAAGGCGGCCTCGATCTCCGCGTTCAGCCGCGCATCGAGCTGCACGCCGGTGAGGGGATCGAACCTGCCGGCCAGGCACCACATGCCTTCGGCGTCGATCCAACGGCGCAGCCGAGCTGCCCGGCGCTGCCGTTGGAAGCGGGTGGCCCCGTCGTCGGCTCGCAGCCGGTCGGCTTCGCGCTGCAACCGCTTGTGGAAGTCGCCGACCGACCCGTGCTGTGCGACCCCCACCAGCCCATCGGCCCGTTGCAGCGGTGCCTCGCGAGCGGCACCATCCAGGCCCTTGGCGACCTTCGTGACCACATCGACATGGCCGGCCGTGACCGTGCCGTCGTTCAACGCGCCCGCGACTGCTGGCGTGGCGCTGAGCGTGCGCGCCCGCTCGAGCACTCGGCCGGCATCGCCCTGCGACCCGCGTGCTGCGTCGGCGATGGCCTTCTCGGGGAAGGAAGCGGCCTGCGCCAGGCGTGCCGCCAGCTCGGCCTCCGCTGCCGCGAGCCAGGCGCGCACAGCGGCGATCGACCGCAGGCCACCCTCCAGCGCGGAGCGCTCGGCGGCTGCCGAAGCCCGCACTGCTGCGACACCCCTCACTCGCTCGACCACCGCCGTGACGTCCATGCGAACAACAGTACGAAGGGGGTGTGACAGAGTTCTTTCAGAACTCACTCGGTCGAGCCGCGAGCGGGTAAGCCGGGCGACCATCCTGCAGCCTCCTGACCCGATGCGCATCGGCGTCGTAGACGGCCACCTCCGCGTCGGTGAGGCCGAGCGCGTGCCCGCGCTCGCGGTTGGCGCGCATCTCCTTGGCCGATGAGCCGGCCGAGGAGTGGATCAACCTCGCTGTCCGGCGGCTGCTCGCGGCTACGGGGTGGCGTCCATGATCGCCTGCCACACCTTCTGGGCGGTGCAGGGCATGTCGATGTGGCGCACACCGAGGTGGCTGACGGCGTCGATCACGGCCGACTGCACGGCGGGGGTGCTGCCGATGGTGCCGCTCTCGCCGATGCCCTTGGCGCCCAGCGGGTTGATGTGCGTGGGGGTCTCCATGTGCACCACCTCGAAGCTGGGCAGTTCGGCGGCGGAGATGAACGCGTAGTCGGCCAGGTTCGACGTGACCGGGTTGCCGTCCGTGTCGTAGCGCACCTCCTCCAGCAGCGCCTGTGCCGCGCCCTGCGCGATGCCGCCGTGGATCTGGCCCTCCAGCAGCATCGGGTTCAGCACCCGGCCGGCGTCGTCGCACGCCACCTGGCGCAGCAGGGTGACCTTGCCGGTCTCGATGTCCACCTCCACCACCGACACGTGGGCGCCGAACGGGAACGTGGCCCCGCCGGCCTGGAAGAACAGCGCGTGCTGCAGGCCCTCGGGCAGGTCGGCCTCGCCGTGCGCGGCGACGGCCAGCTCGGCCCACGTCTTCGCGATCGACGGGGTGCCCGACACGTGGAACGAGCCGCTCGCCTTGTCCAGCACGACATCGGCCTCGTTCGCCTCCAGCAGCTTGGCGGCGAGGTGGCGCGCCTTGTCCACCAGTTCGCCGGCGGCGTTCCACACGGCGGCGCCGCCCTGTTGCAGCGACCGCGAGCCCATCGTGCCGGCGCCTTCGGGCACCAGGTCGGTGTCGCCCCACACCACGTCGATCATGTCCATCGCGATGCCGGTCTGCTCGTGGGCGAGCATGCTCCACGACGTGACGTGGCCCTGGCCGTGTGGCGAGGTGCCGGTGTACACCGTGGCGCGGCCGTCGTCGTGCACCTCGATCTTGGCGTGCTCGCCGAACGGGGGCACGCCGCCGGTGATCTCCACATAGGTGCTGACGCCGATGCCCAGCTGCTTCACGTCGTCGGTGGCCCGGCGAGCGGCCTGCTGTGCCCTCAGCTCGGCGTAGCCGGCCGCGGCGAGCGCCTTGTCCAGTGCGCCCTCGTAGTCGCCCACGTCGTAGGTCTGGCCGATCACGGTGGTGTGCGGCTCCATGAACTTGCCGATCAGGTTCTTGCGCCGCACCTCCGCCGGGTCCATGCCCAGCTCCAGCGCGAACAGATCCATCGCCCGCTCGGCCGCGGCGGTGGCCTCGGGCCGCCCGGCGCCCCGGTAGGCGGTGGTGACCGCAGTGTTGGTGAGCACGCTGGTGGTGCGGCATTCGATGTTGGGGATGTCGTAGACGGCGCTGGCCATCGGGCGGGTCATGAACGGGGCGAGGATGGTGCCCATCTCGGCGAAGTAGCCGCAGTCCTGCAGCACGTGCAGCTGGTAGTGGGTGATCCTGCCGTCGCGGGTGCCGCCGGCGGTGACGTACTGCACCTGCGCGCGGCCGTGCCCCATGACCATCATCGACTCGCTGCGGGTCTCGCGCCAGCGCAGCGGCCGGCCCACCTTCGCCGCCAGCACACCGAGCAGCGATTCCTCCGGGTCGCAGCTGATCTTGGCGCCGAAACCGCCGCCGACGTCGGGGGTGATCACCTTCACCGTGCCGGGCTCGACGCCGTTGACCTTCGCGATCGTGTCCTTCGCCCCCTGCGCGCCCTGCGTGCTGAGCCACTGGTGCAGGCGGCCGTCGGGGCCCCATGCCACCGCCGAGCCGCGCACCTCCAGCGGGCAGGGTGCCACCCGCTGGTTGACGAAGCGACCCTTCACCACCACCTCGCAGCCGGCGAAGTAGTCGTCGCCGGTGTTGTCGGGCATGCCGAGCGCGGTGGTGTCGAACGCGACATTGCTGCCCGCCGCGTCGTACAGCAGCGCACCGCCGGCCAGCGAGGCCTCGATGTCCACCTGCGCGGGCAGCACGTCGTAGTCCACGATCACCTGCTCGGCCGCGTCCTCGCCCTGCACGCGGGTGTCGCTGATCACCGCTGCGATCGGCTCGCCGACGAAGCGCACCTTGTCGATCGCCAGCATGCCGCGGGCCACCATCGGGTTGAAGTCGCTGGGCACCGGCTGCAGCCCGAGGTCGGCGGCGGTGTAGATCGCGATCACGCCGGGCATCTGCAGCGCATCCGCTGTGTCGATGCCGAGGATCACGCCGTGGGCGACGGACGAGCGCACGTACGTGACGTGCGCCGCGCCGGCCAAGAGCGGTTCGTCGAGCAGGTCGTCGACGTACACGCCACCGGTGGTGAGGAACTTCGGGTCTTCCTTGCGCAGGACCCGATTGCCCAGAATGCTGCCAGCCACGCGCCAAACCCCCATGTCCGATGAGACGACTCGGGGGGACTCTAGACGTCAGGGGTTGGCAGCGTCGGCCTGGCGGACCGCGACGATCTTCGCGACCGTGTCGTAAGGCCAGCCGCTGGGCATCGTGATCGGCGCCGGCGGCGCGGGCAGCATCGTGAGGCGGATCTCGCCGCGCTGCACATAGCCGATCTCCTCGCGGGCCGCTTCCTCGATGCCCTCGGGTGTCTGCAGGCGTCCGACCTCGTCGGTGAGCTCTGCGTTGGCCTGCTCGAGGGCGCTCAGCTCCTTCTCCTTGACGGCGATGTCGTCGCGCTGGCGCAGCCACGCCTTCACCGGCAGCACGAACAGGGCGGCGACGAGTGCGGCCGTGATCACCATCGCAGCCAGCGCGATGACGCTGCGCTTGGCGCGCCCCTTGACGAGCTGCTTCTCGCGTGCGATCGGCCGGGTGAAGTCGCCCAGCGCGCCGGCGCTACCCGGCCGCTCGGCAGGGCGCGCGCGCGACCGGGTGGCGTCGGTGGGGCGCGGGATCGCCGACGTCTTGTGGCCGCTCGAACTCATCGGCACCATTCTCGCAGCCGTGCCGCTGCGAACGACGTCACCGGGGGCTGAGGGCGCCGCGGCCGCGGAACTCGGCGGACTCGCCGAGCTGCTCCTCGATGCGCAGCAGCTGGTTGTACTTCGCGACGCGGTCGCTGCGGGCGGGCGCGCCGGTCTTGATCTGGCCGCAGTTGGTGGCGACCGCGAGATCCGCGATGGTGCTGTCCTCCGTCTCGCCGCTGCGGTGGCTCATCACGCTGGAGTACGAGTGGCGCGTGGCCAGCTCGACGGTGTCGAGCGTCTCGGTGAGCGTGCCGATCTGGTTGACCTTGATCAGCACGCTGTTGGCGACCTTGCGCTCGATGCCCAGCTGCAGGCGGGCGACGTTGGTGACGAACAGGTCGTCGCCGACGAGCTGCACCCGGCCACCGACAGCCCGGGTGAGCGCCGCCCAGCCCTCCCAGTCGTCCTCGTGCATGCCGTCCTCCAGGCTGACGATCGGGTACGTGTCCACCAGGCGCGTCCAGTAGTCCACCATCTCGGCGGGGGAGAGCACCTTGCCCTCGCCGGCCAGGTGGTAGGCGCCGTCCGTGTAGAGCTCGCTCATCGCCGGATCCATCGCGATCGCGATGTCGGTACCCGGCGCGTAGCCGGCCTTCTCGATCGCCTCGACGAGCACCTTGATCGCATCCTCGTTGCTGGCCAGGTTGGGGGCGAAGCCACCCTCGTCGCCGACCGCGGTGGACAGGCCGCGGTCGTGCAGCACCTTCTTCAGCGTGTGGTACGTCTCGGTGCCCCAACGCAGCGCCTCGCGGAAGCTGGGCGCGCCCACGGGCATGATCATGAACTCCTGCATGTCGATGCTGTTGTCGGCGTGCACGCCACCGTTGACGACGTTCATCATCGGCACCGGCAGCACGTGGGCGTTGGGCCCGCCGAGGTAGCGGTACAGCGGCAGTTGCAGGTCGTCGGCGGCGGCGCGGGCGACGGCGAGGCTGGTGCCGAGGATCGCGTTGGCGCCGAGACGGCCCTTGTTGTCGGTGCCGTCGAGGAGCACGAGCTCGTTGTCGATGTAGCGCTGCTCGAACACCTCGATGCCTTCGAGCAGGTCGGCGATCTCGCCGTTGACGAAGCCGACGGCGGTGGCGACGCCCTTGCCGCCGTAGCGGCTGCCACCGTCGCGCAGCTCGACGGCCTCGTGCTCGCCGGTGGAGGCGCCGGACGGCACCGCCGCGCGGCCGCTCGCCCCGCTGTCGAGGACGACCTCCACCTCCACGGTGGGGTTGCCACGGGAGTCGAGGATTTCACGGCCGATCACGCTCACGATGTCGCTCATGGCCCCCACGGTACCCACCGAGGCCGTCTCGGCGGGAATGCGATCGGAACCGGAATCGGTGACAAGTTCTGATTGAGCCTGCCGGGTCGCGAGCCGATAGACGTTCCGTGGAAGACCTGATCCGCGAGGAGTCGTACCTGCAACTCGCCGCCGCGCTCGGAGCGAACCCGTCGACCGAGGTGCTGCCCGCGCACAGCGGTGAGGTGCCGGTGCTGCCGCCGGGCGAGGCCGAGGGCGCCGAACCACTGCGGCGCACGGTTCGTGCGCGGCCCGCGCACCGCTTGCACCTCTCCACCCGTCCCGAGGAGGGGTCGAACCACCACACGCTGCTGCCGCGCATGATGGTGACGACCGCGATGCTGGCCACCCTCGGGTCGCCGATCGTGCTCGCCCTGCTGCACCGCCAGGGTCACTTCGACCTCGACGGCACCGACTACGTGGTGGACCAGCGCGGCCGCACCGTCATCACCGCCGCCGTCGTCGCGATCGTCGTCTGCTACAACCTCGGCTGGTGGTGGTGGACCATGGCGGCGTCGATGAACGCCCGCAAGCGCGCCCGCTACACGCTGTCGCCCTGGTTCAGCACCGTGGTGATGGTGATCAACGTGGTGTGCATCTGGCTGCTGCCGCGGGCGATCGACCAGCAGCGTGACGCCTCCGAGACCTACTCCGCGACGTTCTACTGGTGCGTCGGGCTGGTGGCCGTTCCGCTGCTCGCCCACTTCGCCATGCTCGGTGCGTTCCGCCGCGCGGCGCGAGCGATCAGCGCCACCCAGCGACCGTGGACGTTCGCGACGATGGTGCCCTTCGTGATGCTGGGGGTCAACGGGCTTGCCCGCTTCTTCACCCAGCTCGTCGGCGACTCGTTCTTCGCCCTGACGGGGATCGTCAACCTGGTGTTCGTGGGTGCGTACGTGCTGGCGCTCTACCAGGGCATGGCGTCGTTCGACCGGGCCTGCATCGGCCGCCAGATGGCGCACTCGGAGCGTGCCGACCTGTCGGAGTTCATCGCCCGCATCCGCTGACGCCGGCGTTCAGCCCGCCTCGCCGGCCTTCACCGCGTCCCACAGCTCGTCGAGCGCGGCGAGCCCCGCCGTGCGCAGCTCGATGCCCCGCTCGGTCGCGAGTTGCTCCACACGCTCGAAGCGGCGGCGGAACTTCAGCGTCGCGGCGCGCAGCGCGGACTCGGGCTCCACCTTCAGGTGGCGGGCGACGTTCACCACCGCGAACAGCAGGTCGCCGAGCTCGCCGTGCAGCTCCTCGTGGTCGCCACCGGCCGCGGCCGCGCGCACCTCGGCGGCTTCCTCCTCGATCTTCGGCCACGCACCCTCCACGTCGGGCCAGTCGAAGCCCACCTTGGCGGCCTTGCGCTGCACGGCATCGGCGTAGCTCAGCGACGGCAGTGAGTGCGGTACCCCGTCGAACACGGACGTGCGCGCCTTCTCCTGCTGCTTGATCGCATCCCAGTTCGAGAGCACCGTGGCGGTGTCGTCGGCCACCACCTTCTCGCCGCCCTCCGGTGGGAACACGTGCGGATGGCGGCGCACCAGCTTGTCGTGCACCCCCTGCGCCACGTCGGCCATCGTGAAGCGGCCCTCCTGCTCGGCGATCGTCGCGTGGAACTCGATCTGGTAGAGCAGGTCGCCAAGCTCCTCGAGCAGGTGGTCGTCGGTGGCCGGGTCGTCGGGGTCGAGCGCTTGCAGCGCGTCGACCACCTCGTATGTCTCCTCCAGCAGGTAGCGCACCAGCGACTGGTGCGTCTGCTCCTGGTCCCACGGGCACTGCTCGCGCAGGGTGCGAGCGAGCTGGTGGAAGCGCACCAACTCGGCACCCACGGGCGCGGCGAGCCGGGGGATGTAGGCGCTGGTGAGGTGATCGGCCTCAACGGTGCGGTCGAGCTCGGCCCAGGTGGTGTGCGTGATGCACTCGTCGGGTGAGCCCAGCCGCTGGAGGATCACCACCGGTTCGTCGCCGGTGGCGCTCTCCACGGCGAGCTTGATGTCGCTGAGCACCCAGTTCGCGTGGGTGTGGGCGACCAGCAGCGGGCCGCCGAGCCCGGCAGCCGCCACCGCGAACTCGTGCCCGTCGACGAGCGTGACACCGGCCTCCACCGGGTCGATGCCGAGGCGGGCGTAGGCGACGTCGAGGAACGACATCGCCGGATGCACCACGCACTCGATGCGCGGATCGGCGCGCAGCGCGCGCACGGACCGTTCGAGCACGAGCGGCGAGCCGGGGACGGCATAGAGCACCTCACCGTGCTCGACCGCAGCGGCGACGAGACGGTCCGTGATCTGCGCGTACACGTCGGCGAACGTCTCGGCCACCTCGTAGAGCTCGTCGAAGGTGACCGCGTCGGGCACCAGCCCCGCGGAGGGGTGACGGTCGGTGCGCAGGAAGCGATGGGGCACCCGCGCGATCTCGGCGCGGGTGTGATCGGTGACGTACTCCGCGCCGGCTGGGCCGAGGCCCACGATCGTGACGCGGGGTGCGGCCGTCACGGGGTGCTCGCGGAGGCTCCCAGGGCGAGCACCTGACCGGTGGCTGCATCCCACGTGCCCAGGCGCCGGTCGACGCTGATGTCGGCCGACTCGTAACGCGACGTGAGCTCGGCCCCGACATCCTCCGCGCCGAGCTGCAGCATCTCGGCCTCGGACAGGGTGAGCTCGTCGAACGGGCGCAGCATGACGATGAGCTCCTGCGACTGGAGGACCACGGAAACGGGCGTGCCTACCTTCGCGCCGGCGTCGCTGAGGAGCGAGAGCAGCTCGGCGTTGAACTTGTCGGCGGCGAGGCACTCGACACCGTCGGCGGAGGTGACCACGCCCCCGTTGCCGGCGAGCGTGTCGTCGCTGGAGTACTGCTTGGCCGCATCGGCGAACGTGGTGCCGCTGGCCAGCTCGGCGAGCACCTGGCTGGCCTGCACCGTGGTGTCGAGCGGGATCGCGCTGAGGCACAGCAGCGGGCTGCCGTCGAGCCCGCGCTCGTAGGACGCGCGGGTCTCGTCGCTGAACTCGGCGAGGAGGTCGGTGAGGGCACCGGCCTTGCGGCTGTCCAGGTCGGCGGCGGTGGCGATGCCGGACGCGTCGCCCGTCACGGCGACGACCTCGATCCACTTCTTCACCAATTCTCGGATGGCGTCGCCGTTCGTGGAGCCCTCGGCCAGGTCGGACAGCTGGTCGTTGGTGAGCTCGTGACCGTTGACCACGGCGGCGACGTTGGCATGATCGACCGAGCTGCAGGAGGAGAACGAGACGGCCGCCACGAGGGCGCCGAGCGGGAGGGCGAGGCGTCGCATCACGGGCGAGACCCTACCCGCCGGTCAGCGGTCCTCCCAGTCCACCCACGGCTGCTGGTAGTCGTGGAGGTACTGCTTCACGGCCTCGCCGATCGTGCGCGACGACCGCACCGGGTGCTGCTCGTCGAACACCTCGTAGTGGTTCAGGCGGTCGCGGACGGTGCCTTTCAACTCGGCGAAACGCACCTCGATGCCGCCCCGTGACAGGTCGTCGACGAGCGCCCGCAGTGCCGCGGCCGCCGTGGTGTCGATGTCGGTGATCGGCTCGGCGGTGATGACGAGGCAGCGCACCGGTGAGTCCTGGACGGCGATGCGCTGCTGCACGTCCTGCGCGAAGAACGATGCGTTGGCGAAGAACAGGGGGGCGTCGAAGCGGTACAGCAGCAGCCCGGGAACCACCTGGCCGTCGGGGTGGCGGGCGCGGTCGTGGTAGCCCTTCAGACCGTCGACGCGCACCAGCTCGGCGGTGTGCGGCTTCCACGCCAGGCGCAGGAAGTTCAGCACCGACAGCGACACGGCGACGACGACGCCCGTGATCGGGCCGAGCACCGCAACCGCCAGCAGCGCCACGATCGCCAACGCGAACTCGCTGCGCCGCACCCGGTAGAGCCGGGCCATCTCCGGGATGTTGATCAGCGAGATGGCAGCGGCGATGACGATCGCGGCGAGCGTCGCCGACGGCAGGTTGCGGAACGTCATCGGCGCGGCGACGGTGATGACGAGCAGCGCCAGGCCGGCGACGACGCCGGTGAGCTGGGTGCGCGAACCGGCGGCTTCGGCGACGGGCGTGCGCGAGCTGCTGCCGCTGACCGGGAACCCGTGGAAGAAGCCGGACGCAACGTTGGCCAGGCCGAGCGCGACCAGCTCGTGGTTCGAGTCGACGGACTCGTGCCGGCGCAGCGCCATCGAGCGGGAGAGGACGCTGGTGTCGGCGAACGAGACGAACGCGATGCCCAACGACGCGCCGAGCAGCGACCGCAGCGTCTGCCAGTCCACGTCGGGAAGGGCCGGCGACGGCAGCCCGTGGGGCAGGTCGCCGACGAGCGGCACGGCCCTGCTGCCGAGATCGAGCACGACGCCGGCCACGATGCCGCCGATCACGACCATCAGCGTGGCCGGAGCCGCCGGCCACAGCCAGCGCAGCAGCACGATGGCGGCCACCGAGGCGAGACCGACGCCGAACGCCCACCCGTTGAACAGCCCGTCGCCGAACCCGTCGGCCAGGTGCTGCAGCTGCCGCAGGATCGTCTCCCCCTTCACGGAGAACCCGCACAGCGTGGCCGTCTGGGCGACGATGATCGTGATCGCGATGCCGTGCAGGTAGCCGTAGCGAACGGGTGCCGACAGCAGCTCGGCGAGGAAGCCGAAGCGCGCCAGGCCGGCGGCGACGCAGATCAGCCCGGCCAGGACACCGAGCGCGCCCGCGATCGCGACCGCGTCGTCGGAGCCCACCGCGGCGAGCGGCAGGATGGCGGCGATCAGCAGCGGGGTGAGCGAGGAGTCCGGGCCGAGGATCATGATGCGCGACGGCCCGAAGAGCGCGTACACCAACAGGGGCATGATCGTGGCGTACAGGCCGGTCACCGGCGGCAGCCCCGCGGCCGCGGCGTAGGCCATGCCGGCCGGTGCCAGCAGGCCGGTGATCACGAGCCCGGCGGCAACGTCTTTCGCCAGCCATTCGGGCCGATAGCGGCGCGCCTGCCCGATGGCGGGCACCAGGTTCGACCAGCTCCTCACGCTGCAAACTCTGTCACGGCCTGCGTGCCCTCGGCAGGATTCGAACCTGCGCATCCGGCTCCGGAGGCCGACGCTCTATCCCCTGAGCTACGAGGGCGGGGGCCCGTCGCGGCGCGGCGGGACGGCGTCACGATAGCGGCAGGGTGTGGCCCTTGAGGTACTGCGCGCCGTGGCCCAGCTTGGATGCGGCGTCGTTGGGGTTGTCGCGCTCGCACTCGGCGGTGCTGAGGCAGCCGCAGCCGATGCACGACTCGAGGCCGTCGCGGAGCCTGCCGATCAAGCGCAGGCGCTCGTCGAGCTGCGCCCGCCATGTGTCGGCCACCGCCGTCCAGTCTGCGTGGGTGGGGGTGACACCCTCCGGCAGGTGGTCGAGCGCGCGCTTGATCTCCTCCAGGCTGAGCCCCACCGTCTGCGCGGCACGGATCAGCGCGATCCGGCGCAGTGCTGCGCGCTCGTAGCGCCGCTGGTTGTGCCCGGCGCGGGTGCCGTGCAGGAGGCCCAGGCTCTCGTAGAAGCGGATGGCGCTGGCGGCGATGCCGGCGCGGGTGGACAGTTGCCCGATGGTGAGCACTTCCGGGAGCACCTTGGGTGGCTGCTTGGAGTAGGGGATCGGGTTCGCCATCGACGTGCCTCGCTCGTGCGGGCGTGAGGGCACCCGCTGCCAGGAGGGTAGCCGCACGGCTAACGTTCCCGAAGAGCGGGCAGCAAGGAACGCAACCATGACGACCGCCCCACATCCCGCCACCCGCCCCCGCGCGCGGCACGCCCGACGTGTGCTGTGCCTGATGGCCTGCGCCGTCGGTGCACTGCCCCACCTCGCCGGGGCCGAGAACTCTCGACCTGTACAAGAGGGTTGGGTCCCGCGCGTGGCGGCGGCTCTGGCGAGCGGCAGCGCGGCCTCAGCCGGCGCGCCGGCACAGCGCCTGCGCGGGCCGCAACCGGCCGGTGCCTGCGCGCAGATCGCGTTCGACGTGGGGTTGCGCCACCCGGGCACCACCCAGGTGCTCGTGGTGCTGGCACCGGCGGCGTCGTCGACGACCGGCACGCTGCAGCTGGCCGACCTGGGGCCGCGAGGCTGGGAGTGCGGCACGGCGAGGCGGGTGCGCCTCGTCAGCAACGGGGTGCGCCCGCTCGCCGATCGGCGCAGCGGCGACGGCACCACGCCGGCCGGGGTGTTCCCGCTTGGCGTGATGACGGCCTGGGACGGGCAGGTGTTCAGCTTCTTCGGCAACTCACCGGACCCGGGCGTCACCGCCGGGGCATACCGGGCCGTGCGCGCGGGCGACTGCTTCGGCGCCACCCCGAACCACCCCGACTACGGCCACCTCGTGCAGCGTGCCCGCAGCGCCTGCCCCGGGCCCGACGACGAGTACCTGCCTGCCGTCACCGGCGCCTACGAGCACGCCGCGCTGATCGGGGCGAACATGGAGCCCGACGTCAGCGGCGACGCGCCGGGCGAGGTGCCCTACGCCTCGGCCATCTTCCTGCACCGCGACAGCCTCGACGGGGCAGGCAACTCGCGCCCGACATCGGGGTGCGTGTCGCTGGCCCACGGCGATCTGGTGGAGGTGCTGCGGGTGATGCGCCCCGGCGTGATGTTCGCGCTGGGTACTGCCGAGTGGTTGTTGGCGCACCCAGCGTGACCAAGCAGCGGGGCAACTCTCAAGTTTTCCTACGAAGCGCGCGGGGTCCTAGATCCTCCGTGGTCGCCGTGCTATGACGGGCGGGTGATCCGGCGCGCGCGACGTTCGATGTTCCTCCTGGTATCCGGCTGTGCGGCGGCAGCAGTGGCGCTCGCCGCCGGCGACGTGCAGGCCGGCGCCGGCCGCCCGGCGGGCACCGCCGTGGTCGCGCCGCTGAACGGAACCGGCTACGTGGCGCTCACCCCCGCCCGCCTGCTGGACACCCGCGTTGGCGGGGCGACGATCGACGGCATCGAGGCCGGTGGCGGCGCGGTCGGCGCCGGCCAGACCGTCACCACCACCGTCGCCGGGCGCGGCGGCGTGCCCAGCACCGGTGTCGGTGCCGTGGCGCTGCACGTCACCGCGGTCGACCAGACCGTCCGCGGCTACGTCACCGTGTTCCCCACGGGCATCGCGCTGCCCGGCACGTCCAACCTCAACCCCATTCCCGGCGCAGTCAGCAGCAACCTCGTGATCGTGCCCGTCGGCGCCGGCGGCAAGGTGTCGCTGTTCAACAGCGACGGCACCACCCAGCTGATCGTCGACGTCGAAGGCTGGTACCCCACGGGTTCGGCCTTCCACGGGCTCACACCCACCCGCGTGGTCGACACCCGGCCCACCTCCACCAAGCTGGGCGCACACGAAACGCTGCCCGTCCAGCTCGCCGGCGTGGCCGGGGTGCCCTCGTCTGGCGTCTCGGCGGTCGTGCTCAACCTCACCTCGGTCGGTGCGACCGCGTCCACCTTCCTGACGGTGCACGCGTCCGGCTCGCCGATGCCGGCGACCTCGAACCTCAACGTGCAGCCGGCGGTGGCCGGCGCCAACCTCGTCGTCGTGCCTGTCGGCGCCGACGGCAAGGTGTCGATCGTCAACGATGCCGGCACGGTGCACGTGGTGGTCGACGTGCTCGGCTGGTACTCGTCCGGCCCGGGGTTCAACCCCGTCGCCCCTGCCCGCGTCGCCGACACCCGCAGCGGCCAGCCGCTCGGCCCGCACGCCACCCGTACGTTCCAGATCACCGGCAACGGTGGTGTCCCGCTGGCGGGCGCCGGCTCGGTGGTGTTCAACCTCACCGCGGCCCGCCAGACCGAGCGCACCTTCCTCACCGTCTTCCCCACGGGTTCGGCCCGGCCGCTCTCCTCCGATCTCAACCCGCAACCGAACGTGGTGGCACCCAACCTGGTGATCGCCAAGCTCGGCCCCGACGGCACCGTGTCGATCTACAACGAGTCGGGCACGGTCGACGTGATCATCGACGTGGTCGGCTGGCAGCCGTCGTTCGTGGAGGCCCGCGACGACACGGCCACCATCACCGAGGACGCTCCCGCCACCGTGATCCCGGTGCTCGCCAACGATGTCGATCACGACGGCCACCCATTGCAGGTCGCGTCCGTCACCCAGCCGGCCAACGGCACGGCGGCGGTCGTAGGCGGCGGCATGGCCGTCAGCTACACCCCGCCGGCCAACTTCTGCAACGCGTTCTCGGCCACGACCGTCGCTCAGCCGGCGACGTTCCAGTACACCCTCTACGGCGGCATGACCGCCACCGTCTCGGTGCACGTCACCTGCGTGGACGATGCCCCCGTCGCGGTCGACGACAGCGCGACGGTCATCGAGGATGCAGCTCCCACGCCGGTGCTGGTGCTGTCGAACGACACCGACGTGGATGGCGGTTCGCTCACCATCTCCTCGGTCACCCAGCCGGCGAACGGCACGGTCGCCCTCACCGGTGGCGTGCCGGGTGCAGCCACCGGGTTGACCTACCAGCCGAACGCGAACTACTGCAACAGCCCCGGCGGCAGCGCCGACACGTTCACGTACATGCTCAACGGCGGCGACACGGCCACCGTGGCGGTCGCGGTCACCTGCGTGGACGACCTGCCGACGGCCGTGGACGATTCGGTGACGGTCGACGAGGATGCCGCGGCGACCCTGCCCGTGCTCGCGAACGACACCGACACCGATGGCGGCCCGCTCGCCATCGGCTCGGTGACCCAGCCGGCGAGCGGCGCAGTCGTGATCAGCCTCGGCAGCCTCATCTACACCCCCGCGGCCGAGTACTGCAACAGTCCGGTCGGCTTCCCCGACACGTTCACCTACACACTCAACGGGGGCTCGACGGCCACCGTCTCCGTCGCCGTGCTCTGCGTGAACGACGCGCCGAGCTTCAGCAAGGGAGCGAACCAGACCGTGCTCGAGGATGCCGGCGCCCAGACCGTGAACGGGTGGGCGACGTCGATCAGTGCCGGCCCGCCGAACGAGTCGGCGCAGACGGTGGCGTTCAACGTCACCGGCAACAGCAACGTGGCGCTGTTCTCGGTGGCGCCCACCGTGTCGCCCACCGGAACCCTGACGTACACGCCCGCCGCCGACGCGAACGGCGTGGCGACGATCACGCTCAGCGCCGCGGACGACGGTGGCAGCGCCAACGGCGGCGCCGACACGAGCGCGGCCCAGTCGTTCACGATCACCGTGACGGCGGTGAACGACGTGCCGACCTTCGCCAAGGGTGCGAACCAGACCGTGCTCGAGGATGCCGGTGCGCAGTCGGTGAACGGGTGGGCGACGTCGATCAGCGCCGGCCCGGCGAACGAGTCGGCGCAGACGGTGTCGTTCTCGGTCACCGGCAACACCAATGCAGCGTTGTTCTCGGTCGCTCCAGCCATCTCGCCGACCGGCGTGCTGACGTACACGCCCGTCGCCGACGCGAACGGCGTGGCGACGATCACGCTGTCGGTGGCGGACAGCGGTGGCACCGCCAATGGCGGCGTCGACACGAGTGCGACACAGTCGTTCACGATCACGGTGACGGCGGTGAACGACGTGCCGACCTTCACCAAGGGCGCCAACCAGTCGGTGGACGAGGATGCCGGTGCGCAGACGGTGAACGGCTGGGCCACGGCGGTCGGCGCCGGCCCGGCGAACGAGTCGGCGCAGGCGCTGTCGTTCGAGATCACCGGCAACACGAATGCGATGCTGTTCTCCACCGCACCTGACGTCTCGCCCTCGGGAGCGCTCACCTACACGCCCGCCGCCGATGCGAACGGCACGGCGACGATCACATTGCGCCTCGCCGACGACGGCGGCACCGCCGACGGTGGTGTGGACACGAGCGCGACCCAGTCGTTCACGATCACGGTCACCGCGGTGAACGACGTGCCGGCATTCGACCTGCCCCTCCTGCCGGACCAGTGGGTGCTGCAGGATTCACCCGAGCAGACAGTGCCGGGTTTCGTGACGAACATCTTCAGCGGGCCCGCCAACGAGTCCGGCCAGACCATGACGTTCCACGTGTCGAACAACTTCAACGGCCTGTTCTCCGCCCAGCCAACCATCGACGAGGTGACGGGTGATCTCGTCTACACGCCGGCGGCCGGGCAAACGGGCACCGCGACGGTGTCGGTCTACCTCACCGACGACGGCGGCACCGCCAACGGTGGCGTCGACAGGAGCGCGACCGCGACCTTCGACATCGTGGTGTCCCCGCCCAACGCCACGCCCGTCGCGCAGAGCAAGACGGGTGCGAACGCCGTCGGGCTGCTCGAGGACGGCTTCAACATGATCACGCTGGTCGCCACCGACGCCGACGACGATCCGCTCACGTTCCAGATCTCCACCCAACCGTTGCACGGCACGCTCGGCTCGTTGACCTCCGTCGACTGTTCGGGGGCCAACATGTGCACGGTCAGTGTTCTCTACACCCCGAACGCCGACTTCGTCGGCAGCGACAGCTTCGAGTTCAGGGTCAACGACGGCACCATCAACTCGAACGTCGCCACCGTCGAGCTCACCGTCACCGCGGTCAACGACGTGCCGAGCTTCACCAAGGGTTCCAACCAGTCGGTGAGCGAGGACTCGGGCACGGTCACGGTCAACGGGTGGGCCACCGACAGGAGCACCGGTCCGGCCGACGAGACGTGGCAGACCCTGACGTTCAACGTCGTCGGCAACACGAACCCGACCCTGTTCGCGTTCGGTCCTGCGGTCTCGACGACGGGCGTGCTCACCTTCACCCCGGCCGCCGATGCAAACGGCACGGCCACCGTCACGCTGACCGCATCGGACAACGGCGGCACTTCCAACGGCGGCGTCGACACGAGCGCGACGCAGACCTTCACGATCAACGTGGCCGCGGTGAACGACGCGCCGAGCTTCATGGAGGGTCCCGACAGGTGGGCGTACGAGGACTCGGGCGCCACGTTGGTGCCGCTCTGGGCGACATCGATCAGCGCCGGCCCGGTGAACGAGGCCGTGCAAACCGTGACGTTCAGCGTCACCGGCAACACGAACGCATCGCTGTTCTCGGCCGGGCCGGCGGTGGCCTCGAACGGCACGCTGACGTTCACGCCAGCGGCCGACGCGAACGGCTCGGCGACGATCACGCTCACGATCTCCGACAGCGGCGGCACCGCCAACGGTGGCGTCGACACCAGCGCGCCGCAGTCGTTCACGATCACGGTGATCCCGGTGAACGACGCACCGAGCTTCACGAAGGGCTCGGATCGCACCGTGCTCGAGGACTCGGGTGCAGCCTCGGTGACGAACTGGGCGACATCGATCAGCGCCGGCCCGGCAGAGGAATCGGCGCAGACCGTGTCGTTCAACGTCATCGGCAACACGAACCCAGGCCTGTTCTCGGTCGGGCCGGCGGTGGCCTCGGATGGCACGCTGACGTTCACGCCGGCCGCGAATGCGAACGGTTCCGCCACCGTCACGCTCAACCTCTCCGACAACGGCGGTGGCGGCAACATGAGCGCGCCGCAGTCGTTCACGATCAACGTGACCGCGGTGAACGACGCGCCGAGCTTCACGAAGGGCACCGACCAGACGGTCAGCGAGGACTCGGCTGCGGTCACCGTGACGAACTGGGCGACGCCGATCAGCGCCGGCCCGGCCGACGAGTCGGGGCAGACGGTCACGTTCTCCGCCAGCAACACGAACAACGCCCTGTTCTCGGCTCAGCCGGCGGTGTCCTCCAACGGCACGTTGACGTTCACGCCGGCGGCAAATGCGAACGGTTCCGCCACCGTCACGCTCACCCTCTCCGACAACGGCGGCATTGCCAACGGCGGCGCAAACACGAGTGCATCGCAGAACTTCACGATCACCGTCACGGCGGTCAATGACGCACCCACCTCCGCAGGGCGGGCGTACGGCGCGGGCTCGCTGCAGACGAACATGCAGAGCTCGTTCGTCGCTGCAGGTGGCCTGCTGGTCGATGCTGCCGACGCGGCAGATGTCGCCGGCAACGCGGCCTACACGCCCGTGCTGACGGTTGGTGCGATCAACAGCGTCACACCGGTGGCGGGCACGATCACCACCACGATCACGGGCGTGGGCACGATCGTCGCCAACTCGGCGACGGGCGCCTTCACGCTCGACCCTGCAGCCGGGGTCACCGGCAACGTCAGCTTCACCTACACCGTGTGCGACAGCGGCGACGGGTCGCCCGCGTCGCAGTGCAGCGCCGCAGCCACGGCGAGCTTCGACATCGCCGGCCCGCAGATCTGGTTCGTGAACACGGCTGTGGCAACCACCGGGAACGGCACCCTGACCCACCCGTTCAAGACGCTGGCCGAGGCCGATGCGGTCGACGGCGACGGCGACGGTGTGTTCGTGTACTCCGGCACCACGGTGACGGGACTCCAGCTCAACAGCGGCGAGTACCTCGTCGGCCAGGCGGCATCCGGCTCGTTCGACTCGGCGTTCGGCATCACCCCGCCGACCACCACGATCGCTCGCCCGACCCTGGCAGGTAGCCCGGTCACCATCGGCGGCACCGTCACCTTGGCCTCCAATGCGAAACTGCAGGGCGTCTCGATCTCGAGTGCAGCTGCTCCCGGCCTCGTGGGCGCGGGTTCGATCAACAACGTCACCGTCAGCGAGACCTCGGTGACCACCACCACCGGCACCGCCGTGAGCCTGACCAACGCGGTCGGCACGTACAGCCTGTCCAGCGTCTCGACGAACGGCGCGGCCAGCGGCATCCTCATCGACGGCGTCGGCGCCTCCAACATCACGGTCACCGGTGGGTCGATCGTGGGTGCGACGTCGCGTGGTGTCGACATCAACGGCGGTTCGGGCAATGTCTCCTACGGCGGCACGATCACCACCTCCGACACCGGCCGTTCGGTGGAGATCACGAACCGCACAGGCGGCACGGCATCGTTCACCGGCGGAATCAGCGACAGCGGCCTCGGTCTCAACCTGGCCTCGAACTCCGGTGCCACGATCCTCCTCTCGGGTGTCACAGCCAACACGGCAGCGAACACAGCGTTCACCGCCACCGGCGGCGGCGCCATCACTCTCGCCGGCTCGTCGAACACGCTCACCACCACCACCGGGACAGCGCTCAGTCTGGACAACATCAGCAGCGCGAGCACGATCACCGTGGCGACCGTCACCACCAACGGTGCGGCCAATGGTGTGCTGATCAACAACATCGGTGGAGCCACGGTCACCATCAACGGTGGTGCGATCGGCGGGGCGACGACCCGAGGCGTCGACATCAACGGCGGGGGCGGTGCGTTCACCTACGCGGGCACGATCACCACCACGTCCACCGGCCGCTCGGTGGAGGTCACCGGGCACTCGAGCGCCACCGTCTTGTTCAGTGGCGCGGTCAACGACAGCGGCATCGGCGTGAACCTCACCGGCAACACCGGCAGCACCGTCAACTTCACCGGCGGCCTCACCGCCAGCACCGGAGGCAACACGGCGTTCAACGCCACCGGCGGCGGCACGATCAACGTCACCGGCTCGGCGAACACGCTCACCACCACCACCGGCACCGCGCTCAACGTGGCGAACACCACCATCGGGTCCAGCGGCCTCACCTTCCGCTCGATCTCCGTCAACGGTGCGGCAAAGGGCATCGTCCTCGACACCACCGGCTCGACGGCGGGTCTCACGGTCACCGGCAACGGCGGCACCTGCACCACCGGCAACACGACCGGCTGCAGCGGCGGCGAGATCCGCAGCACCACCGGCGCCGACGACAGCGGTGCCACCCCGGCGGGCACCGGCATCGTGCTGAGGAGCACCAAGGCGCCGTCGTTCACCCGCATGTACATCCACGACCACAGCAACTACGGCATCCGTGGCACCGCGGTCGACGGCTTCACGCTCGACAGCAGCGTGGTGAGCGGCGTGAACGGTTCGAACGCCGCCTCCCCGTACAACGACGCCAGCATCGCCTTCGACAACCTCACCGGCTCGGCCACCATCAGCAACTCCGCGATCAGCGGTGGCTACGCCGACAACATCCGCGTGCGCAACGACAGCGGCACGCTCGACCGGCTCACGCTGAACACGGTGACGGTGGGCGACAACAGCGCGGCGGACGGCAACGACGGTGTGCTGCTGGTGTCGTCGGGGTCGGCGACGTTCAAGGTGTCCGTGCTGAGCAGCACGTTCACCGGTGCGAGAGGCGACGTGCTGCAGTTCAACCACGGTGGCAGCGGCGCGGGCGACCTGGTGCTGACGAACAGCCACTTCTCCAACAACCACTCGGGCATCGCCACCGGTGGCGGCGGGCTGACGCTCTCCAACGAGGGCACCTCCGGCGCCACCACGATGAACATCACCGGCAACACGTTCCGCGACGCGGTCGGGCCGGGCGTGCTGATCGTCAAGGCCACCGGCGCGTCGGTGCAGACCGGCACGTTCTCGAACAACACGATCGGCGTGTCCGGTGCGGCGAACTCCGGTTCGGCGGAGGGCTCGGCGCTCAAGCTGCAGACCGTCGGCCAGGGCACGCTCGGTTGGACGGTGACGAACAACCAGATCTACGGCTACAACAACAACGGCATCGAGGTGCTCGCCGGTGGCAGTGCCAGCGCGCAGAGCGGCACCGTCAACATGACGATCACCGGGAACACGATCGCCGAGCCGGGCAACACCGCTGGCACGCTGGGCATCCCGAAGAACGGCATCCACCTCAACATCGGCACCGTCCCGGGCGACACCTACTCGGCATGCGCCGCGATCGGCGGCGCGGGTGCGCTGCAGAACAATGTGTTCAACGGGGGCGCCGATGCGAGCCCGCCGGTCGGCGGTGGCCAGGACATCCGCATCCGCCAGCGGCAGAACACGACGGTGCGCCTGCCCAACTACGCGGGGGCGGCGAACGCCGACACGGCGGCGCAGAACTTCCTCGTCGCGAACAACTCGTCCGGTGGTGTGCCCACCGCGATCACATCGAACACGTCGGGCTCCGGTGGCGGTGGCTTCACCGGTGGCGCCGCCCCCTGCTCGTAGGAAGGTCAACCGATGGGAACTCCGTACCTCTCCCAGATCAGCCTGTTCTCGTTCAACTTCCCGCCGAAGGGGTGGGCGTTGTGCAACGGGCAGCTGCTGCCGATCAACCAGAACCAGGCGCTGTTCTCGCTGCTCGGTACCACCTACGGCGGCAACGGGCAGACGAACTTCGCACTGCCCGACCTCCGCGGGTGCGTGCCCATCCACTTCGGGAGCGGGCACACGCTCGGCGAGCGGGCCGGTGTGGAAGCGGTGACGCTCGCGATCGCCCAGCTGCCGAATCACACCCACTTCGTCGCCGCCTCCAGCACAGCGACGGGCGGCAATGCCTCCGCCAACGGCCGCTACCTCGGCGGCGCGAACAACGCGTATCACGCAGCGACCGGCCCCCTCACCACCCTGACGCCGGCGACGGTGACCAACGCCGGCGGCTCGCAGCCCCACACGAACATGCAGCCGTTCCTGACACTGAACTTCTGCATCGCCCTCCAGGGCGTCTTCCCGTCGCAGAACTGAAAGGCCACAGCCATGTCAGACCCCTTCGTCGGCGAGATCAGGATGTTCGGCGGCAACTTCCCTCCTGCAGGTTGGGCGTTCTGCGAGGGCCAGGCGATGCCGATCTCGGAGAACGAAACCCTGTTCAACCTGATCGGCACCACCTACGGCGGCGACGGCCAGGCGACGTTCAACCTGCCCGACCTGCGCGGCCGGCTGCCGCTGCACATGGGCACCCGCAGCGGCGGTTCCACCTACCAGATCGGTGAGTCCGGCGGGGTGGAGCAGGTCACGCTCACCGTCAACCAGATCCCCGCCCACAACCATCCGTTCGTCGCGGCCGACGCCGCCGGCGACCAGATCACCCCCGGCGGCAACCTGCCCGCCCACTCGTTCAACGTGACGCCGTACGTCAACGAGGCGCCCACGGGCACCTTCCACGCCTCCGCGATCGCAGCCACCGGTGGCAGCCAGCCGCACACCAACATCCAGCCGTACCTGTGCGTCAGCTTCATCATCTCGCTGTTCGGCATCTTCCCGTCGCAGAGCTAGGAGCCAGTCGATGTCCAGTCCCTTCGTCGCCGAGATCCGCATCTTCGCCTGCAACTTCGCGCCCACCGGGTGGGCGTTCTGCAACGGGCAGCTGCTGCCCATCTCGCAGAACACTGCCCTGTTCTCACTGCTCGGCACCACCTACGGGGGCGACGGGAAGAGCACGTTCGGGCTGCCCGCCATGCAGGGCAACGCGCCGATGCACCCGGGCCAGGGGCCCGGCCTCTCCGCCCACTTCCTGGGTGAAGCGGACGGGGTCGAGACGGTCACCCTGCTCCAGTCCGAGATCCCGTCCCACAACCACCTGCTGACCGCCGACCTCGTCGACGTCGCCGACACCAACGTGCCCAGCCCGAACGCCTCGTTCGCGCTGTCGTCGGGCGGCACGCTGTACCAGGCGGCGAGCAACGTGCAGCTGTCGCCGAGCGCGCTCGCACAGGCGGGTGGCAGCCAGCCGCACAACAACATGCAGCCGTACGTCACCCTCAACTTTTGCATCGCCCTCCAGGGCGTCTTCCCACCGAGGACATGACCACACCCATGAGCGATCGCACCCCACCCCCCATCGGCCCCATGTCCAGCCGCCGCCAGTTCCTGCTCGCCGGTTCGGCGGTGATGGCCGGCGCCGTGCTGCTGCGCGGCGACCTGCTGAGCGCCCCGTCCGGTCTGCAGCTCATGGCCGACGGCACGGGGCCGCGCGTCCCTGTCGCCTATGTCGAGGGCAGCGCCGGCGCCGCGTCGCTGGCGGCAGCACTGTCCGGCTCGCGCCGGGCCGTGCCCGCGGCCGGCATGCGGGCGACCCGTCCGCTGGCCACCGGCGACAGCCGCGTGACAGTGCTCGGCTTCGCCGACGCGGCACACGGGCAGCGCGAGTCGAGCCTCGCCAGGGTGCTGCTCGACGCACACGTCCCGTCGCCCGCCCGCCACGACGAGACGCTGCCGATCTACGCGTTCACGTTCCGGCGCGATCCGGCCGTGTCCGTGTCGGTTCCCACTCGCCTGCACGTGCCGGCCGGCCGCTCGTTGCGCATGGGCTTCCGTGTGGAGGCCGCGCAGGGCGCTGCCGATGCTGCCTCGTCGGCTGCGACCACCGTCTTCACCAGCAGCGCCCGGCGCGGGCTGCCGACGCTGCAGGCCGGGGTGTACCTGCTCGGCCTCCAGCAGGGCATGTGGAGCAGCGCCACCACGCTGCCGGCAGCGGGCGACCGGGCGTGGGCGGAGCTACCGTCGCTGGTGCTGCTGGTGGAGGAAGCGGCCGCCCTGTGACCGTGCCGCAGGTGCGCCTGCGCCCGGTGGCACCGGCCGACGAGCCGCTGCTGTTCGAGATCTACGCGGCCTCCAGGGCCGACGAGCTGGCGCAGGTGCCGTGGAGCGACGAGCAGCGGCAGGCGTTCCTCACCCACCAGCACCGGGCGCAGGTGGCGTCGTACCGCGCGACGTTCCCGGACGCCACGTACCTCGTGATCGAGCTCGCCGATGGCCGCTCGATCGGCAGGCTGTACCGCGCCCGCCAGGCCGGCGAGATCCATGTGATCGACATCGCCCTGCTGCCCGAGTGGCGCGGGCGCGGCGTGGGTACCGCGCTGCTGCGCGACGTGCTCGCGGAAGCGGATCGTGAGCGCGTCGACGTCACCCTCTACGTCGAGCTGTCCAACCGAGCCTGGGGCCTCTACCGGCGGCTCGGGTTCGTGGAGGTCGAGCGCGGTGAGGTGTACGCGCTGCTGCGCCGGGCGCCCGCAGTCAGTTGAACAGTGCCTCGTACCGATGCCGGCCGTCGGGGCGCGGGCCCAGCGGCACGAGGAAGATGTGCTGCTCGCCGAGCGAGGCGTGGCGCAGGCGGTAGATCTGCTGTGGCAGGTGCCCGCCGGCGTCGCCCACGAACACCAGCGAGAACGGCTGGGCGCGAGGAGCGCCGGGCGCTGCCGGATGCGCCTCGACCGAGTCGAGCACCAGTACCAGCGCGGGAAGGCCGTCGTCGCCGAGCACCGCGAACTCGTCGCCCACGTGCGGTTCGAACGTCGCGGGCGTGAGCTCGTCGTCCATCTCGCCGACAGTACCCGACCATCTCCAGCTCGCCCCGCCCGCGTCTGTTCGCTGGCGTTCGCAGAGCGAACGTTCGCGCTCACACGCAGCTCGCGCCGATCGGTGCTTGTTCGCTGGCGTTCGCAGAGCGAACGCCAGCGAACAAACACGCTCGGGGGCGGGAATCGGACGGGGGCCGGGCGGGGAGTGGCCGGTACCATCACCAGACCATGGCCGACCCGCTGTTCACCATCGCCGCCACGCTGCGCGACGCGTTCGCCGCCGTGACGGGCCTGCCCGCCGCCGAGATCGACCCGGTGGTGCGCAACAGCGACCGTGCCGACGCACAGGCCAACGGCGCGTTGGCGCTGGCGAAGCAGCTGGGCCGCAACCCGCGCGAGCTGGCCGAGGCCGTGGTCGCCACGGGTGCGCTCGCTGGCGTGTGCAGCGCCGTCGAGGTCGCCGGGCCGGGGTTCATCAACCTCACGTTCACGCCGCAGTTCCTCGGTGCGCAGCTGGCCGAGGCAGCCGCCGACGAGCGCGTGGGCGTGCGGCCGGTGGCGACGCCGGAGATCGTGGTGGTCGACTACTCGGCGCCCAACGTGGCCAAGGAGATGCACGTCGGCCACCTGCGCACCACGCTCATCGGCGACGCACTCGTGCGGATGCTCGAGTTCGTCGGCCAGCGGGTCGTCAAGGAGAACCACATCGGCGACTGGGGCACGCCGTTCGGCATGCTCATCGAACACGTCGTCGACCTCGGCGGCGAGATCGGCGAGATCGACCTCACCGACCCGGGCGCGCTGTACAAGCAGGCCCGCGCGAAGTTCGACGCCGACGACGCGTTCAAGGATCGGGCCCGCAACCGGGTGACCCTCCTGCAGAGCCGCAGCGACCCGGCGACGATGGAGCTGTGGCAGCGCCTCGTCGACCAGTCGGCCGACTACTTCG
The DNA here is from genome assembly GCA_964477795.1 of uncultured Bifidobacterium sp. Classification (GTDB taxonomy): domain Bacteria; phylum Actinomycetota; class Acidimicrobiia; order Acidimicrobiales; family Ilumatobacteraceae; genus UBA668. Next base: position 121 of record CAYZFZ010000027.1, on the reverse strand, counting down.
ACGTCGTGTACGGCAAGCTCGGCGTGCTGCTGCGCCGTGACGACATCGTCGGCGAGAGCTTCTACCCGCCGATGATGCCGGCGGTGATCGAGCGCCTCGACGCGGCCGGCCTGCTCGCCGA
>CAYZFZ010000026.1:0-27182 GCA_964477795.1 uncultured Bifidobacterium sp. | reverse complement strand
GTGCCAGGTTCGTCGCCATGGGCACCGGGCCGCTGCACCGCCCGAAGCTGCCCGGCATTCCCGGCATCGACACCTTTGCCGGTCACGCGTTCCACACCAGCCGCTGGGACTACGAGTACACAGGGGGCGATCCGGCCGGCGCGCCGATGGTCAACCTCGCTCGCAAGCGCGTCGGCATCATCGGCACCGGTGCCACCGCGGTGCAGTGCATCCCTGCCCTCGCCCGCGACTCGCAGGAGCTGTTCGTGTTCCAGCGCACCCCGTCGTCGATCGACGTGCGCAACAACCACCCGATCGACCCGGAGTGGTTCGCCACGCTCGAGCCGGGCTGGCAGCAGCGCTGGCTGGAGAACTTCTGCACGCTGCAGACCGGCGGTTTCGCCGACGAAGACCTGGTGATGGATGGCTGGACCGACATCTCCAAGCGCATCCGCGACCGCGTGGTGGAGAACATCACGAAGGGCGGCGCCGAGTTCGGCCCGGAGGCGATGCGCCAGGCGTACGAGGACAGTGACGACGAGAAGATGACCGAGATCCGCGCCCGCGTGGACACGATCGTGAAGGATCCGGCCACGGCGGAAGCGCTGAAGCCGTGGTATCGCCAGCTGTGCAAGCGCCCGTGCTTCCACGACGAGTACCTGCAGGCGTACAACGTGCCCACCGCGCACCTCGTCGACACGAACGGCAAGGGTGTCGAGCGCATCGACGAGACCGGCGTGTGGGTGGGCGGCGTGCACTACGAGCTCGACTGCCTGATCTTCGCCAGCGGCTTCGAGGTGGGCACGCCGGCGGCGCGCCGGGCAGGCTTCGAGACGGCCGGCCGCGGTGGCGAGACGCTCACCGAGCACTGGGCGGAGGGAATGCAGACGATGCACGGCATGAACGTGCACGGCTTCCCCAACCTGTTCATCGTCGGGCCCAGCCAGGGTGCCAACCTGATCTCGAACATCACCCAGAACCTCACCGAGGCCGGCTCCACGATCGCCGCCATCGTCTCCCACGCGCTCGAGGTGGGCGCCGAGCAGGTGGAGGTGACGGCCGAGGCCGAGCAGGCGTGGGTGCACCTGCTGGAGTCGAACCCGCGCTCGTTCGGCGGCGACCTCGACTGCACGCCCGGCTACTACAACAACGAGGGCAAGCCCATCGGCCGCAAGGAGCGCCTTGGTGCCAGCGGCTACCCCGACGGCCCTGTCGCCTACTTCCACTACATCGCCGAATGGCGCAGCAACGGCGACTTCAAGGGCCTGGAGTTCCGGTAGTCGTTCGGCGGCCGGGAGCATCGAGTGGAGGTTGAGTTCTCGACGTTGCGAATCGAGCCCGGCCGAGTGCGCGTCCGGCGCGCGACGCTTCAACGGTTGTTGGAGGATCCCGTCGAACTGGTCGACCAGGTGGCGATAGACGGGGGCGTGGAGATGATCCTTCGGTCTCGAACCATCCTCATGCGAGCAGTTGTGAGTGACAGCGATGTAGAGAGCCTCACCGTCGCGGCAGGACTGGCTCGGCCCGCTCTTGATCCTGCGGAGCTCGCCGACGTGCGAATCCGCCTCGAGGCGGCAGCACAGTCGAGAGTGCCTGCCGTCGAGAGGTTCTCCGACGCCCAGCAGCGTCAGCAGGCGAAGCTCGCGGAGTATCGCCGACGGATTCGGGCGAACACACTTCGGGTCGCAATCTTTGTAGTCATACTCGCAGTCATTGCGAGTTTGGCGCGCTGAGGAGCCTGGTCTGCTCGTCGCCCGGGCGCGTCGTCGAGCAGCGGTCTATGGCATTCGTTCGATTCGTCTGGGCGCGAGCTTTCCCGGAAGCCGAGACGATTCGGCCCCAGATCGGCGCCCCCTGACAAGACCCGTCAGCGTGGGGTGGCGACCAGCACGGGGATGGTGCGCTCGGTCTTCTGCTGGTACTCGGCGTAGGTGGGGAACACGGCGACCGCTCGCTGCCACCAGTCGGCGCGCTCGTCGCCGGTGACTTCGCGGACCGTCACGGGGAACGGGGCGGGGCCGTCTTGCACCAACACGTTGCCCGGGTCGGCAACGAGGTTGTTGTACCAGACCGGGTTGGTGGGCGCGCCGCCCATGGAGGCGACCAGCGCGTACTCGCCGCCGTGCTCCACGCGCATCAGCGCGATCTTGCGCACGAGGCCGCTCGTGCGCCCCTTCATCGTCACGATGACCACGGGGATGCCCGTGTCGCGCAGCGTGTTGGCCTCTGTGCCGCCGGAGCGCTCGTAGGCCTCCACCTGGTTGGCCACCCACTCCCACTTGCTCGGCTCGTACTCACCTTCGATCGTCATGCGCCCACACTACGACGCGTCGTGATCGGGCCCGACCGGCACGTATCCGGGACGAGCTGGTCGCCTCTCTTGAGCACACGCGAACGACACCCGCGAGCGCGACACGGAGGAGGCACGCATGAACCGCAAGCCACTGACACCGGCGGGACGTGCGCCGCTGTCGCAGGTGCACGAGGTACGCCAGGGCGACGTGGTGCGCGGCGCGCCCGACGACGACTACGTGCTCACGCCGGGCGGTCGCAAGCACCGCTCGCTGGTGCACGCCATCGAGCCGGGCGACGTGGTGCAGTTGCGCCGCGAGCGCCTGCAGATCGTCAAGCGCGACCGCACCCGCATCGACTGCGGTGCCGCCCCGTTCCACCCGCCGGGCCGGCCGCTGCACCCGTCGGCGCCGCTGCAGGCGAGCGTGCGGCGGCTGATGGCCGGGCCCACCCCCGCACTCGCCGAGGGCTGGATCACCTATGCCTCGTGGACGAACAACACGGGCACACCCGTGTCGCGCTTCGCCACCACGTGGACGGTGCCACCGGCGCCGACGACTGACCACGACCAGACGATCTTCCTGTTCAACGGCATCCAGAACTCGACGATGATCTACCAGCCCGTGCTGCAGTGGGGCCGCTCGGCCGCCGGCGGCGGGTCGCGCTGGTCGGTCGCCAGCTGGTACGCGGACGGGCAGACCGGGCAGAGCTTCCACTCGTCGCTCGTCGACGTGAACGTGGGCGACGTGCTCACCGGCGTGATGACGCTCACCGGCCAGAACAAGAACGGCTTCAGCTACAACTGCGAGTTCACCGGCATCGCCAACACGTCGCTGGCGATCGCCGACGTGCAGGAGCTGACCTGGTGCAACGAGACGCTCGAGGTCTACGACGTGACCGTCGCCTCCGACTACCCGAACACCGCAATGACGGCGATGCGCTCGATCGACCTGCGCTGCGGCAACACGGCCCCCACGTTCCTGTGGACCGTCAACAACGCGGTCACCGACGTGGGCCAGCACACGACGATCATCAACGAGCGCACCACCGGCGCCGGCGAGGTGGACCTGTGGTACCGGTCCAGCCCCTACTGGCTCTCCGGCTTCGGCAGCATCGCTCCCGGCACGTCGCAGGACTGGTGGTTCTCGTGGGGCGGCAACGGCGACGTCGGCCCGCAGCTCATCCAGGCACAGCCGGTGGAACCGTCCGGCCAGCTTGTGACGGTGTGGTCCGCGGAGAGCGCCGACCCGGGTGGGCACATCACGTACCACGCCACCGTCCGCAACGACGGCCCGAACGCCGTGCACTTCCAGTGGCGCGGCGGCGGGCGATGAGCACGGCACACATCCACACAGCACAAGGAGGTTGACAGATGGCATGGACATCCGGCAGCGGGACGATCGCGCCCGGTGCATCGCAGGACTGGTGGTTCTCGTGGGGCGGCAACGGTGACGTCGGCCCCCAGCTGATCCAGGCGGAGCCGACGGGCACGTCGGGCGAGCTGGCCACCACCCAGATCGCGGAGAGCCTCGACAGCAACGGCCACGTCACCTATCACGCAACGGTCCACAACTACGGCTCCAACACCGTCAGCTTCCGCTGGCGCGGTGGCGGCTTCTAGAAAGGAGGGCAGCCATGCCCGCACTCAAGGTTCTGCTCGATGCCAAGGGCAAGATCGTCGGCACCGCCGAGGTCGCCGCCCGCGCGGTCGACGACGGCCCGCAGGCGACGCTCGTCGCCGGCAAGGGCCAGCGGCTCGTCGAGGTGACGGTGCCCGCTGAGGTCGCCCGGCTGGAGGCCGGCGCCCTGCACAAGGCCTGCGCCAAGCACCTGCCCAGCAAGCAGTAGCGCGGCCTCACGTCGCACTCGATGCGTCGCACTCGATGCGGCGCGAGGCGCGTGGGAGACTGCGACCGTGATCGAACGCGAAGTGGACATCCGGACGGCCGACGGCGAGATGAAGACGTTCGTCTTCCATCCTGAACACGGCGGGCCGCACCCGGTGGTGCTGTACCTCATGGATGCGCCGAGCATCCGCCCGGTGCTGAAGGACATGGCCTCACGGCTGGCGACCGCCGGCTACTACGTGCTGCTGCCCTACCTCTTCTACCGCGGCGGCCCGTTCCGCGAGTTCGGGATGAGCGACGAGGACATGCACGCCCGGCGCGAGCTGATGGGCAGCGTCACCCCCACCAGCGTCGTCGGCGACGCCGAGGCGCTGCTCGCCTTCGCCGCCGCCGACCCGGCTGCGCGCGATGGCAGGGTGGGTGCCGTCGGCTTCTGCATGAGCGGCGGCCTGACGCTGGCACTCGCCCGCGCCATGCCGGATCGTGTCGCCGCGGCTGCGTCGATCCACGGTGCGTGGATGGTGCGCGACACGCCCGACTCGCCCCACCTGGGCCTCGATGCAGTGCAGGCCGAGGTGTACATGGGTTGGGCCGACAACGACGCGACCGCACCGCCGGAGACGTTGGAGGTGATGCGCGCCGCCCTCGACGCGGCCGGCGTGCGCTACACCTACGACTTCTACACCGACGCCGTGCACGGCTACGCGCCAGGCGGCACCGAGCGCTACAACCGGCACGCCTCCGAGCAGCACTGGGAACGAGTGCACTCGCTGCTGCGCCGCAACCTCTGATCTGGGTGGGCGGTGCCGGCCGCCGCCACCCCGCCCTGAAATCGAAATAGAAGAATCGAAATCGAACAGACGAGACCGGAGGGCAACAGTGGGACCCGGCGCCGCAGCAGCCCGGCGGGCGACCGGGCCCAGCTCGACGCCGCTCGCCGCCGTGGAGACCCACGGCCCGCTGTGCCACCATCGGAGCCGTGAGAGCAGCCGTCTACGAACGTTTCCGCGGGCCCATCGCCATCAGCGAGGTGGCCGACCCGACGCCGGGGGCGGACGACGTGGTGGTTGAGGTGCTCGCCGTCGGGCTGTGCCGCAGCGACTACCACGGCTGGCACGGCACCGACCCCGACATCGCCTGCCCGCACGTCGGCGGGCACGAGTTCGTCGGCCGGGTGGTCGCCACCGGCAGTGCTGTCACCCGCATCCGCGAGGGCGACCGTGTGGTCGCCCCGTTCGTGTGTGGCTGCGGCGAGTGCGAGCCCTGCCGGCTCGGCCAGCACCAGGTGTGCCGGCGCCAGGCGCAGCCCGGCTTCACCCGCTGGGGCGCGTTCGCGCAGTACACCACCGTGCCCTTCGCCGACGTCAACGCAGTCGTCGTTCCCGCCGGCGTGGCCGACGAGGCGGCGGCGCTCGTCGGCTGCCGCGTCAGCACCGCCTACCGCGGCGTCGTCGAGCGTGGCCGGCTGGCAGCGGGCGAGGTGCTCTGCGTGCACGGTTGCGGCGGTGTGGGGCTGGCGGCCGTCGCGTTCGGGCGAGCGCTCGGCGCCCAGGTGGTGGCCGTCGACATCGCACCCGATGCGCTGGCCCTCGCCGTCGCCCTCGGCGCGGATCTCACGCTCGACGCGTCGACCGTCGACGACGTCGGAGGTGCGATCCACGACCTCGTCGGCGGTGCGCACGTCTCGGTCGACTGCCTCGGGCATGCGGTCACCGCATCGAACTCGATCCACTCGCTGCGCGCGCTCGGCCGGCATGTGCAGATCGGCCTGTTCCCTGCGCCCACCGATGTGCTGCCGATCTCACGTGTGATCCGCGACGAGCTGGAAGTGCTCGGCGTGCACGGCCTGTCGGCGTCGCGCTTCGACGAGATCTTCGCGCTCATGGCCACCGGCCGGCTCGACCCGGCGGCGCTGATCACCCAGCGGTTGACGCTCGGCGACATCCCGCAGGCGCTACCGGCGATGGGTGGGTTCAGCCAGCCCGGCGTCTCCGTCGTCACCGAGATGTGAGACAGCCTCAGATCGGGGCGACGATCGGGGTGGCGTCGACCACGGCGCCAACGGTGGTGACGACCTGCGCCGTGCCACCCTCCACCGCGCTGGAGTAGCTGAGCTGCGTGATCGCACCGTTCACGATCACCACGTCGACGTCGACGTTGCCCTCGGCGGCGACGCCCAGCGACACCGCCGAGACGGTGGCCCGCACCACGACCGATCCGTCGGTGGTGGGCAGCAGCGCCACCGCGACGGGGGTGCTGAGCGCCGCGATCGGGTCGGAGGTCGCCGGCTCGACATCGAGCACCGACCACTCGCCACCCTCCGGGTGGGCGTAGCTGCCCTCGGGCACGATGATGTACTCGACCGTGCCGCCGTCGCCGGTGAGCACCATGCGGCTGGCGTCGCCGATGCGATCACCGTCGGCTGCCAACGACTGCACGCCGTTGACCGTGACCACCGACGAGAAGTGGTACCCGGCCGCCAGTGCCGCCAGCCCCTGCTGCAACGCAGAGGCGGGGTCGACGGTGACGGGCGGGGCGGTGACCGCGATCGTGGTGGTGGTCGCCGGGATGGTGGCCTGCACCGCGGTCGTGTTGGTCGTCGGCGTGGTGGTGGTCGGTGCGCCGGCGGACGTAGGTTCGGTGGAGCTGCTCGCCGAGTCGCTGCACGCTGCGAGTGCGAGCACCGACGCGGCGAGCACGACGCCGCCGAAGCGGCGCCGTGCTCGTGCGATTGTCGAAGTCATTCGTCAGCCGTTGCCGCCGCCGTTGTCGCCGGAGCCCGAACCGGAACCCGAACCAGAGCCAGAGCCCGAACCGCTGCCGTCACCGGAGCCGCCACCGTTGTGGTGCCGGCCGCCGTTGTCGCCACCGCCGCCGTTGCCGCCACCGTTGCCGCCACCGTTCCAGCCACCATTGCCGTTGTGGTGGTCGCCGTCATGGTTGCCGTTGCCGTTGTCGTCGGACGGGACCGTGGTGTCGACCGGGGTGTTCACGGTGGGGTCGGGGGCGTCCTCGCAGTGGATGCGGGGATCGACGCTGACCTTCAGGCCCTCGTCACGGACGCTGACCCGGATGCGCACCCGCTCGCTGTCGGAGAAGCGCACGGTGACCTTGCGTGTGCCGTCGCTGATGGTGGCCGTGTCCGGCGTCGCCGAGACGTCGGTGATCGAGCCGTCCTCGTTGACCGTGTAGTTCACGGTGGCCTGGGTGCCGTCGCAGAGCAGACCGGTCCACGACTGCGCACCGACCGCGTCGGCCACCGGCTGCACGACACCGCGCAGCTTGCCGAGCGTGACGCTCACCTTGGCCCGGGTCTCACCGTCATGCGTGCCGACCTCGGCGCGGATGCTCAGCGAGCGGCTCTGGCCGCCGGAGGTGAACTGGATGCGCACCCTGGCCAGCTGGTAGGCGCCGTCGTCATGGCCGTCGTGACCGTGGTGGTTGTCGGAGCCGTCGGAGCTGTAGTACTCGGTGGCACCGATCTCCGCTGTCGCGTCGTCGGTGCTGACACCGGTGATGTCGGGGCCGCCGTCGGCAGTGGCGCCGACCGTGAAGGACACGGTGGTGGCCACGCCGGTGCCGAACACGTCGCCCGACCAGCCGCCGGCACCGCTCACGTCGGCCAGTGCGCCGGCGCGAACCTGCACACCCTGGCGGCCGTCGTGGCCGCTGACGACGACCTTGGCGGTGCCGTCCTCGTTGACGAAGGCGACCTTGTTGGGTCGCACCTTGGTGGCCGTCAGCCCGTCGGCCGGGTTGACCGCGACGCTCGCGATCGCACCACCGGGACCGGTGGCGACATCGACCGTCAGCGGCACACCGAACAGTGGCAGCGTCGTGATCGTGGGGACGGCGGGGGCGGGCGCAGCCGGAGCGGCCTGCGCAACCCCTGCCACGGCGCCGACCGCCAGCACCGTGGTACTCAGGATCAGCGCTTTCCATCGTGTGATGCCGTGCATTGGTTCTCCTCCAGAGTGGCCCGCAGGGTTGACACGTTCTCGACAGCCCGAAGGTTTGGCTCGGTTCCGGTCGTGCTGGGCTCGTCGCCCGCACGGTTCGTCTGTCATCGGTGCAGGTACCCGAGCCCATGAGCAGGTCAGACACGATCTGGACGAACTCTTGAAGGCGCGGCCGTTCTGCCCTGTTGCCCGCGCGGGGGCAGGACGACCATGGATGGTGCAGGAACGCTGGACGATGCAGGAGGTCGTCATGCATGCGCACATCCATCCGTCGCGCCGCCCGTGGCTCGCCGTGACCGCTGGAATGATGGCGGCCTGCGCGCTGGCCGGCGCGGCAGGCCTGATCGGCGGGTTCATCGACCTGGGCGACCGGCTCAACGATCGCCTGCCCTTCGGCAGCCCGGTCGTCGGTGGGCTGGCCCTCGCGATCGTCGTCAGCCTGCCGTTCTTCGTGGCGGCCAACTACGCCTGGAACGGCGACCGGCGCAGCGGTGAGGCCGCGCTCGTGGCCGGCTCGCTGCTGGTGCTGTGGATCGTGGTCGAGCTGGCGTTCCTCCGCGAGCTGAGCTTCCTGCATCAGTTGTGCGCGGTGATCGGTGCCGCGTTCGCGATCGTCGGCTCCACCACCCGCGGCGGCGCCGAGCACGTCGTCGACCGTGCGGCCGTCGAACGCTTCCTCGCCTGCGATCGCATCGCGCTCGTCGGCGCATCCGCCGACGCGAAGAAGTTCGGCAACACCATCTTCAGAGCGCTGCGCGACCACGGGCACGAGGTGGTGCCGGTGAACCCGCGGGCAGCGGAGGTGGAGGGCGTACCTTGCGTGGCCACCGTCGCGGAGCTGCCCGACGGCGTGGACGCGGCGATGATCATGGTGCTCGGCAACGACGCGGTCGCGGCCGTGCACGCCTGCGCGGCGCGCGGGATCCACCATGTCTGGCTGTTCCGCGGCGTCGGCAGCCCCGGCGCGGTGTCGGCCGCCAGCGCCGCCGCCTGCCGCCAGCACTCGCTCGACGCGGTGGTGGGCGCCTGCCCGCTGATGTTCCTGGAGCCGGTGGACACGGTGCACCGCATGCACCTCGCGGTCCGCCGCTACAACGGGGCGTTCGCGCAGGTAGCAAGCTAGGGGCGAGCCCGCGACGCAGGCCGCGGGTGCGAACCGGAGGGGGTAGCGATGGGGGACGCCACGCGGAACGGCACCGCTGGTCGGATGGCCGGGCGGCGAGTGCTGGTGATCGGCGCCGGCCAGGAGACGTACGGGCTGCCGGCCGAGGAGGTGACGCTGGGCAACGGTCGCGCGACCTGCCTGCGGCTCGCCGCCGAGGGAGCGATCGTGGCCTGCGCCGACCTGCACCTCGACCGCGCCGAGGACACGGCCGCCCAGATCCTCGCGGCAGGCGGGTCGGCGTGGGCGTTCATCGTCGACGCCACCGACGAAGCGTCGATGGTCGAGCTGTTCGACGCCGCCGTCGCCGTGCTCGGCGGCCTCGACGGGGTGGTGGTCAACGTCGGCATGGGCGGGCCGCAGTGGCTGTCGGGCACGAGCGCCGCCGCCTGGGATCGCACGTTCGCGCTCAACGCTCGTGCTCACTTCCTCGGCTGCAAGCTGGCACTGCAGCACCTCGCCGACGACGGCGCCATCGTCCTCGTCTCGTCCGTCGCCTCGCTGCAGCCCGGCAGCCGCATGCCCGCGTACGACTCGTCGAAGGCCTCGCTCGCCGGGCTGTGCCGCCACGCCGCGTTCGAGGGGCGGCGCCGGCGGGTGCGCGCCAACGTCGTCGTCCCGGGTCTGATCGACACGCCGATGGGCCGCATCGCCACCCGCGACCGTCCCAGCCGCACCGCCGGCCAGCTACCGCTCGGCCGTCAGGGCACCGCCTGGGACATCGCCAACGGCGTCCTCTACCTGCTCAGCGACGAGGCCTCCTACGTCAACGGCCAGCTGCTCGTCATCGACGGCGGGCTCACCAGCATCCACTGAGCGCTGGGCTCACGAGCGGGGCCGCATTCACGACCGCGAGCCGAAGCGGCGGCGGTCCCAGCGCAGGTTCTCGAGCGTCTCGCCCACCTGCGTCGACCACTGCTGGAAGGCACCGGCGTTGATCACGTCGACGGCTTCCTCCAGCGTGGCGCCCTTGTCCAGCAGCTCATGAGCGGCCGGTTCGGCGAGCACGTCGCACAGCTGCCCGATGTCGGCCACGGTGCGCACCGAAGGCGGCCGGGTCGTCCCGTCCGGGCGCACGCCCGGCAGCAGCAACGCGTAGAAGCGCTCCAGCTCCGCATCGTCGATGAAGCAGCAGAGGGTTTCGTCCCAGTCCAGCCAGGTGCGGATGATCGAACGACCGACCGCAGCATGGAACAGGGGGTAGAGCACGATCGCCACATGAGGTGGGACGGACACCTGCTGCATCATCTGCTGCAGCGCCCGGTAGCCGTGGTAGCGGCGCAGGGTCTGGGAGTTGCCGGCGGTAGCCACTGCCATCGTCGGGTAGCTGTGGTGCACGCTGCGGCCGGCCAGCAGCACCAGCAGCTGGTCGCGCTGGCCGTGCAGCCAGGGGTCGCTGCCCGGATCGGACGCGTCGGCCAGCAGCGCCAGCACCAGCGCCGGGTCGGCCTCGGGGTGGACGATCGTCACCGGGCAGGCGTCGAACAGCGCGATCACGTCCGATGACAGCCCGACACCGTTGGCGGACCCGGACTCGGCCATCTGCCGCAAAGCGGCGACGTGCCGCGAGCCGTCGATGACGACGAAGTGCCCGGACTCGGGGACCGCCTTCACCAGGATGCGACCCTGCAACGACTGGGGCTGGCGGGCGATGACGCTGATCAGCGCATCGAGCCCCATGGCGCACAGGCGCTGATACGAGCGGACGGGCACGAACGCCCGCATGAACGCCGCGTCGGCGGCCAGCGACGGGTCGTCGGCGAGCGCCAGCTCGTTGGCCGGGTCGAGGATCAGCTCGATCAGCGGTACCGTCGCGACGGCCAGCAGGGTCGACGCGCGGTTCTCGGGTTCGACGTCACCGCCGCCCGTCGGTTGTTCGGTCCACTGCTCCACGTGTCCCTTCATCGGCCGGTGCAGACGGTTTCTTGAGCTTCGGCGATTCGGATGGTGCGGGCGGGCTGTGCGCTCCGCCACGCTCACCGCGTGGGCTACCGCTTGCGCCGAGCCGGCTTGGGCGGTGAGGCGAGCCAGCCGTCGTTGAACTGCTCCTCTGCCGCGAGCGTCCGCTGCACGTCGCCGCCGACGAACGCGGCCAGCTTGCCGCCGAGCAGCGGCACCGAGCACTTCACCTCGCCGGTGATCTCGACGATCGTCGTGCGCCCCGCCCCGGGTGCCAGCCGCAGGGTGCCGCCGGCGCTGACCGGCACGCCTTTCGCCTGCACCTCCCAGGTGCCGCTGCGGCTGCCGTCGTGGGCGGCCGCGTGCCAGCGGTCGCGCTGCTCGACGGAGTTCGTGGGCGAGAGGAACTTCTTGGCGAAGCCCGGCACCTCCATCGGCACGTTGCGGCGCGATCTGACGGACACCTCACCGCCGTCGTCGGAGTGTTCGAGGATGTGCACGTCGTGGTGCCCGAGGGCGGTGTACTTCTCGGTCAGCACCTCCGGCGTCGTCATCATCGCGAACACGACGTCGGGCGGCGCGGCGTACTGGTGTGTCGACGCAACCTTCATGCAGCTATCGTTCGCCGCGCTGCGTGGTCGCGGCAGGGGCCAAGGTCACCGTTGTGGCAGGTCTCGCCGCGTCAGGTCTCGCCGTGTCAGGTGGAGCCCGCCGCCACGGCGAGCGCCAGCAACTCGGCCACGCAACGCTCGATGCCCTCGGCGAGCACCGCCACGTCGGGCACGGTGTCCCAGTCGCCGGTGACACCGAAGCCGACCTTGCCGTTGTACGACAGGATCGCGACACCCGTGCGCACACCCTGGGAGAGGGGCACGAACGGCAGGTACTCGAGCATCTCGCACCCGCACGCGTAGAGGGGGATCTGCGGGCCGGGCACGTTGGTGGTGACCGTGTTGACGCTGCGCTGGGGCATCCGCCGCATGACACCGATTGCCGTGCGCAACCCCATCGACAGCAGCATCGGCGGTGCGAACCCGGCCATCTCGACGAGTGCGCCGGCGGCGACCGCCTGGTGCGAGTCCTTCAGCCCGGCCATCTGCTCGCGGATCGCCTGCAGCCGCTCCACCGGATCGGCGATGCCGACGGGCAGCGCGGCGATCATCCCCGAGACCTGGTTGTTGGCGGTGTGATCGCCGGCGCTGCGCACCGAGACGGGCACGAGCGTGTGCACGACCACGCCGTCGATCTCGTCGCCGCGGCTGAGCAGCAGGTCGCGAAACCCACTGGTGATCGCCGCCAGCACCACGTCGTTGACGGTGCCGCCGAGGGTGGCCCGGATGCGTTTCACGTCGGCGAGCGACGTGCGCGCCCAGGCCCAGCGGCGGTGCGGGCCGATGGTGCCCTCGATCGACAGCTCCACGTTCGGGCGCAGCGCCTGGCCCATCGCCTTCGCGCCCTGCAGCACCTCACCGGCGTGGGCCAGCATCGCCTTCGGTCCACGCAGCGACGACCTCGCCCAGCGGGCCAGTTCGGCCGGGCTGGCCAGTGTGTCGTTGATCGCGTCGCGGATGAGGTCGGTGTCCGACGGTTCGGCCGCCGGGTGCCAGTCGTCCTCCACGGGCGGCGAGCCGCCGGGCGAGGCGTCGAGCACCAGCGCCATCAGATCGGTGCCGGAGATGCCGTCGACCATGCAGTGGTGCACCTTGGAGATCAGCGCCCACGTGCCGTCGGCGAGGCCCTCCACCATCCACACCTCCCACAGCGGGCGGTTGCGATCCAGCTGCTGCGACATCAGCCGGCCCATCAGGTTGCGCAGGTCGTCGTCGCTGCCGGGCGGGGGCAGCGCCGTGTGGCGGATGTGGTAGTCGATGCGGAAGTGGGCGTCGTCCACCCACACCGGGCGGCCGATGCTGCCCGGCACGAAGCGCACCTTCTGGCGGTAGCGCGGCACCAGCGGCAGCTTGCCGCGGAACAGCTCGACGAGCGCCTCGTACGAGGGGGCGGGACCCTCGAAACGGGCGCACGACGCGATGTGCATGTGGTTGACGCCGTCCTCGATGTGCAGGAACGTCGCGTCCAATGGGCTCATGCGGTCCACAACGCCTCCCCTGTGGTCGAGGTGCATCGTCGCATCGAGTGGCGCCCTCGCACGAGGGGCCAAGGTCATCGCTGTGGGGCGGAGATCAGCCTTCGGGGATGGTGCGGCCCGCCTCGATGGCGACGAGCGGGTTGCGGTTCTCGTCGCCGGGCACACCCAGCGAGTCGCGGAACAGCGTGATCGCATGCATCGTGCCGGCCTCGTGCAGCCCCGCGTTCATGATGCGGTTCACCGACGGGCTGAGGTCGCTGAACTCCATGCGGATCGCGTGGGCGACGGCCTCGCTGGGCGTGTGGTCGTCGGCGAGCACCGAGATGGGCGCAGCCGCCTTCTTGGTGGCGGCCTTGCGAGGCTTGGCGGCGGGCTTCGGGGTGGCGGGCATGGCGTTCCTTGGCGTCAGACGGCGTACGGCCCGTTGCGAACCGGTACGGACCGACACGAGACGAAGGCCAGCCTACCGGAGCCCCGACCAGGTCCGGATCGGGCGCGCCGCAGGTCTCGCGGCCTCCTGGAAGTGACCGAGTGCCCCTGCGCGGCGCCGAGCGGCGGGCGCATACTCGACCTGTGATGGTCTTCCGCGACGGTGCCAGGATCGACGCGCTGCACGGTCGCAGCCTGCTCACAACCCACGACTGGTCGGTCGCCGACCTGGACGCGCTGCTCGCGGTCGCTAGCCGTCTGGAGGCGCTCGACCGTGCCGGCGCGAGCACGGCGTTCCTGCCCGACGAGCTGGCCTACGCGATGTTCTTCGACAACTCGACGCGCACGAAGTCGGCCTGGGCCGGTGCCGCCGCGCGGCTGGGCATGCAGCCGGTCATCGTCGACGGCTCGTCCACCCAGGTGGCGCACGGCGAGACCGCCGAGGAGACCGGGGCGATGCTGGGCATGAACGCCCACGCGCTCGGGGTGCGCCACGACCTGATCCTCGGCGAGGGCAACACGTTCATGCGCGACGTGCTGCGCGGCATCACCGACTACCTGGCCGCCAGCGGCGACCCGCGGTGCGTGCCGGTGGTGAACCTGCAGTGCGACATCGACCACCCCACCCAATCGCTCGCCGATCTGCTGTGGCTGCGCGAGCACTTCGGCGGGTCGGTGGCCGGCCGCCGGATCACCATGTCGTGGGCGTACTCGCCCAGCTACGCGAAGCCGCTGTCGGTGCCGCAGGGTGTGGTGAGCCTGCTCACCCGCTTCGGCGCGCACGTCACGCTGGCCCACCCACCCGGCTACGAGCTGCTCGCCGACCCGATGCGCTGGGCGGCCGAGGGTGCGGCCGAGTCCGGTGGCTCGCTGCGGATCACGCACGACATGGACGACGCGTTCGCAGGAGCCGACGCGGTGTACCCGAAGTCGTGGGGCCCGCAGCTGCTGATGGCCGACCGGGTGGCCGCCAACCGGGCGGGCGACAAGGCGGCGATGGCCGACATCGAGCGGCGGGCGCTGGAGCAGAACGCCCGCCACCGCGACTGGATCTGCGACGAGCGGCGGATGGGCCTCACCGGCGTGGACGGCAGCGGCGACGCCCTGTACCTGCACTGCCTGCCGGCCGACATCGGCGCCGAGGTGAGCGCAGGTGTGATGGACCGCTTCCGGGTGGCCGTCGCCCGCGAAGCGAACAAGAAGGTGTACGTGATCATGGCGATGCTTGCCGCGGCGAAGGTGCCCGAGCTGTCGCGCCGGCTCGCCCCTGGTCCTGACTGAACGGGGTACTGATGAACGAGCCCGATGCACTCGTACTGGATGGTGGCGCTTCGCCCGGTGCCGCCGCGCGTGCCGCCCTCGACGCACGTGTCGCCGAGCTGGCCGAGCGCTACCGGCCGCTGGCGGTGGCGATCCTGGCCGAGGCGATCCGCACCCCGGCCGATCAGGTCGACCTACCCGCCGACGAGGGCGGCGACCCGCGCAGCGGGCTGTCGAACCACGAGGGCAGCCGGCTGCAGTTCCTGCGCGACACCATCGTCGACATCGGTGCCGTGCAGCACGCCGACGACGTCTGGTTCGACGAGTTCGGCAACCTGGTGTGGACCGTCACCAACGGCTTCGACGAGATGCCGCCCGACCACAAGCGGGTCGTGTGGTTCGACGGCCACTCCGACACCGTGCAGGCGCTGCGCGACCAGTGGCGCGACAAGCTGGGCGGTGCCGTCGACCCGTACGACGGGCTCGTCGACGCGGCCGCGCTCGACCCGGCGGCGCTGCGCGAGCAGCTGGGGTATGTGCCACCGGCCGACGAGCTCGGTCATCTCGTGTTCGGCCGTGGCTCGGCAGATCAGCTCGCCGGTGTGGTGGCCGAGATCATCGCCACCAAGATCCTGCTGGAGCTGCGCGAGGAGGGTGCGCTGCACGGCTGCATCGTGCGGGCGTACGCGACGGCGGCGGAGGAGGACAACGACGGTGGCGGCCCGCGCCATGTCGTCGCGCACCTGCTGCCGGGCGCGCCGCCGGAGCTGATCCCCGATGTGGTGGTGCTCACCGAGGGCACCGGCGACGCGGTGAAGGGTGCACTGGGCATCTACCGCGGCCAGCGCGGCCGGATGCAGATCGAGGTCGTCGTCACCGGCCGCTCGTGCCACGGCTCGATGCCCGCGCAGGGTCTGAACCCGCTGGAGCACGGCGGCGCGATCCTGGCCGAGGCCGCCGCCCGCCACGCGGCCGGCGAGGGCATGCTCGACCACCCGTTCATCGGCCGCGGCACCCGCACCGCGTCGTGGGCCGTGCTCGACTCGCCGAGCGACTGCGCGGTGCCCGACCGGTTCACGTTCCGCTTCGACCGCCGGCTCACCGTGGGCGAGACGCCGGAGCAGGCGCTGGGCGAGATCGAGTCGCTCGACGCGGTCTCGGCCGCCCGCCGCGCCGGGCTCACCGTCGACGTGACCGTGCCCCGCTACACCCAGCCCACCTGGCGCGGCTGCCCGGTGGACAACCCGCAGATCTATCCCGGCTGGATCACGCCGTCCGATCATCCCGCGGTGCGGGCCGCGGTCGATGCGTACCGGCGCGTGGTCACCCCGTTCGTCGTCGAGCCCGCCGGTGGCGCGACCGCTGGCGCCCTGCGCGCCGAGCCGCGGGTGGACAAGTGGATCTTCTCCACCGACGGCGTCGGCTACCCGGTGCCGGTGGACAGCACCACCGTCACGGTGCCGGTGGGCAAGCAGTGGGTGGTGTCGGGCGACGTGCGCCACCCGGCCATGTTCGGCATCGGTGCCGGCATCGAGCAGAACACCCACCGCATCGGCGAGTGCGTGGACCAGCGCGAGCTGCAGCACGCGATCGCCGTACTGGCCCGCTTCCCACGAGCGTTCACCGACCTGACCGCCGGCTGACCTGTCGGGCGACGGCCCGTTCGTCAACGCCTCGCCGCGGACGGCCTCCGTGTAGGGCCAGGTCACCTCTTTCAGAATTCGATTCGGGTGGTGTCGTCGGAATCTGAAAGAGGAGAACGCGGGCGAGGGACGGCACTGCCGCCGAGGCACCAATCCGCCGAATCGTCAGGCCACCGAGGCACCCGGCCACCGAGTCACCCGGCCATCGTCAGACGGGGGCGGCGAGGACGAGGAACTCGGCGGCGAGCGCCGGCTTGTCCGAGCCCTTCACGTCCATCGTCACCGCGTTGCGCAGCAGGATGCCGCTGGGCTTGCGCGTGGCCTCCAGCAGCGTGGCCCGCAGGCGCAGCTCGTCTTCCAGGTAGACGGTGTGCGGGAAGCGCACGCGGTCGAAGCCGTAGTTGAACGACACCGTGTCGGGCGACCAGAACGGGTAGTTGTTGAAGAACCCGGCCTGCACGAGCGACAGCACCATGATGCCGTCGATGTTGTCGTCGTGGCGCGGGAACAGGTCGTTCGACGCCGTGTCGCTGGCCTCGGGGGTGGAGTCGGTGGACCAGTGGAACTGGTCGAGGTGCTCGCGGTCCACCAGCCGCCAGTCGGTGACGAACAGCTCCTCGCCGACGTGCTCGAACGCGGCCTCGACGGGCATGCTGCGCACGCTCGGCGAGCGGCTCCACAGGAATCGTGCGTCGGTCATGGCTCCCTCTCGCGGCGGCCGCCTCGGCCCGCCGGCGGAACCCCAGAATAGGCTTCGGCCACCAAGAGCAGGCGCAGTGGAGGCGCAGTGGAGGCCCAGATGGCGGTGCAACGGTTCGAGCGGTTGGTCGATGCGGTGGCGTGGTTCGCGCAGCGCACCCCGGAGGCGCCGGTCGCCTGGTTCGAGGGCCGCACCACGTCCTACGCCGAGCTGCACGCGGCCGCGCACGAGTGGGCACGGGCACTCGTCGCGAGCGGCGTGCGCCCCGGCGACCGCGTGGCCGTGCTGTCCACACCGCGGCCGGAGTTCCTCGTCGCCATGCTCGGAGTGCACCTCGCCGGTGCCGTGTACGTCGGCGTCAACCCGTCGCACACCCGCCGCGAGCAGTTGTACATGCTGCAGGACAGCAGCCCCGTGATGCTGCTCTCCCTGGCCGAGTCCGGTGGCCGCGACTTCGCGCAGGAGGTCGCCCAACTGCTGCCCGAGGTGCCGTCGCTGCAGCAGTGCGTCCGCCTCGATGCGGGCCCGGCCGTGGGCGCGCTGCGCGACCGCGACGAGCTGCTGCGATCGAGCTCCGCGGGCACCGGGCTGCCGCCGGTGGCACCGCTCGACGCGGCGGCGATCGTGTACACGTCGGGCTCCACCGGCACGCCGAAGGGGGCGCTGCTGCCCCACGCCGGCCTCGCCTACGGCGCGGTCACCGACGCCGACGCGATGCACCACACGTTCGCCACCGGTGAGGTGCCGCGGGTCGCGTGCAACCTGCCCACGAACCACATCGGCTGCATCGTCGACGTCGTCGGCTGCGCGATGGTGTGCGGCGGGATGGTGGCGTTCCTCGAACGGTTCGACCCGAGCGAGATGCTGCAGCTGATCGAGGAGCTGCGCCTCACGAACCTGCAGCACGTGCCGACGGTGCTGCAGATCCTCACCCAGATGCCCGAGTTCGCCACCCGCGACCTGTCCAGCCTGCGTGTCGTCGCCTGGGGTGGCGCGGCGCTGCCGATCGACGTGGTGCGCATCTACCGCCGGCTCGGCGTGCACCTGCAGACCGTCTACGGGCAGACGGAGATCATCTCCAACGCCACCTGGAGCCGCCCCGGCGACAGCGACGAGGCGCTGGCCACGACGGTGGGGCGGGTGAACCCCGACGCCGACGTGCGCATCGTCGACGAGGACGGCCGCGACGTTGCCGACGGTGAGGAGGGCGAGGTGCTGTACCGCCACCCCAGCCAGTTCCTCGGCTACTTCGGCAACCCGGAAGCCACCGCCCGCACGGTCACCGCCGACGGGTTCGTGCGCACCGGCGACGTGGCCGTGCGCCGGCCGGACGGCAATGTGGTGCTCGTCGGCCGGCGCAGCGACATGTACAAGTCCGGCGGTCTGAACGTGTACCCCCGCGAGGTGGAGCTGCAGCTGGAGGAGCACCCGTCCGTCGCGCTGGCCGCGATCGTGTCCGTTCCCGATGCGAAGTACGGCGAGGTCGGGGTCGCGTTCGTCGTCCCCCGGCCCGGAGCGCCCGAGGTCTCGATCGACGAGCTGGCCGCGTGGTGCAAGGCGCGCGTCGCCGGCTACAAGGTGCCCAAGCGCTTCGAGATCCGCGACGAGCTGCCCCTGCTGCCCATCGGTAAGGTCGACAAGCAACGGTTGAAGCGCGACGCTGGCGGGTAACCCATCCCACACGGGGAGGAGGCCGCCATGGGACAGATCACCAGCACACCGGTAGTCGAGCGCGACGACGGGGGAGCGCAAGGGGACGAGCCTGCAGCCGAAGTCGTCCGGCCGGTGCTCGACCTGCTGCTGGGCGACCACGCTCCGGTCGCGTTCGAGTTCTGGGACGGGTCGCGTCTCGATCCGGACGGGCGACCTGTCGCGTCGATCCGGTTGACCTCGCCCAACGCGCTGCGCCGGCTGGTGTGGATGCCGAACGAGCTCGGTCTCGGCCGCGCCTATGTGGCCGGCGAGCTGGAGCTGGAAGGCGACGTGTTCCGCGCGATCGAGACGCTGCGCGACCACGCCAACATCGACAGCCGCACTGCGTGGCGATCCATGCCCACGTTCGCAGCCGCCGCCCGCCGGTTGGGCGTCCTCGGCCCGCCGCTGCCGCCACCTGAGGAGGAAACCCGCCTGGAGGGCTGGCGCCACGGGCTGCGCCACTCGCCGGGTCGCGACTCGAGGGCGATCAGCCACCACTACGACGTGGGCAACGAGTTCTACCGGCTGGTGCTGGGCCCGAGCATGACGTACTCGTGCGCCCGCTTCGCCGAGCCGGCGTACACGCTGGAGGACGCGCAGGCCGCCAAGCACGAGCTGGTCTGCCGCAAGCTGGGGCTGCACGAGCGCCCGGGTGCGCGGCTGCTCGACGTCGGCTGCGGCTGGGGTTCGATGGCGATCCACGCCGCGCTGCACCACGGGGCCCACGTCGTCGGCGTGACGATCAGCAGGGAGCAGGCCGACCTCGCCCGCCACCGGGTCGCCGAGGCAGGGGTCGCCGACAGGGTGGAGATCCGTTTGCAGGATTACCGGCACCTGGCCGGCGAGTCGTTCGACGCCATCTCGTCGATCGGCATGTCCGAACACGTCGGCCACCGGCGCATCGACCAGTACTTCGAGGTGCTGCGCGGCGTGCTGCGGCCCGGGGGACGCCTGCTGAACCATGCGATCTCGTCCGTCGGCGGCTCGAAGATGGGTCGTACCTCCTTCGTCGGCCGCTACGTGTTCCCCGATGGCGAGCTGATCGACATCGGCAACGTGGTGCTGGCCATGGAGCGGGCCGGCTTCGAGGTGCGCGACGTGGAGTCGCTGCGCGAGCACTACGCGCTCACCCTGCGCGAGTGGGTTGCCAACCTGGAGCGCGACTGGGATCATGCCGTCGAGCTCGTGGGCGTCGCCCGGGCCAGGGTGTGGCGGCTCTACATGGCGGCCTCCGCGGTCGGCTTCGAGGACGGCGGCATCAACATCCACCAGTCCCTCGGCGTGCTGCCCGGCCCTGCGGGCCACGCCGACATGCCCCGCACCCGCCGCGACTGGCACTGAGCCGGGTCACGCCCACAGCGTGGCGGTGAGTGGGAAAGGGCCCTTCGGCCGTGCGCACGAGCCCGGCGAGGGGCAACACTGAGGGTAGAGAAGGTCGTCTGAACAAGGGAGGTCCCCATGTCGGACCAGGAAGTGCGAGGAACGATCGTCGTCGGTGTCGACGGCTCCATCGAAGGCAGGCGGGCGCTGAACTGGGCGCTCGACGAGGCCGTGGCGCACGGCATGAAGCTGCTGCTCGTGAGCGGCATCGACCTGGGCATGGCCGGTGCCGATCCGTACGGCGGCGGCTATGTGCTCAACGAACTGCAGGCGGCAGGTCGCGCCGCGCTCGACGAGGCCGAGCTGCTGGCCCAGGCCCGCGGTGTCGCGACCGAGCGCCGGCTGGAGACGGGTTCGCCGTCGTACGCGCTGATCGAGGCGTCGAAGGGCGCCAACCTGCTCGTCGTCGGCTGCCGCGGCCACGGCGGCTTCACCGGGATGCTGCTCGGCTCCGTGTCGACTGCCTGCGTGCACCACGCGCACTGCCCAGTGGTGGTCGTCCGTCCGCCCGATCAGCCCAAGTGATCTGAAGCTCAGCCGAGGACCGGCACCCGCTGCTCCTGCGCAACGGTTGCCATCGACGCCCATGTTGGACAGGTTTCCCCGCCGTGGGGCAACCTGCGTTGGTGCAGAGGGCTTGGCGTGCGGGGGTGATCGGTGTGATTGCACTGTCGCTCGGCGCATGCGCGGAGGCAGCCAAGGGTCCGTCACCGGCAGAGGTAGTCCGCCGCTACGTGGGTGCGCTGCAGGCCGGTGACTTCGACAAGGCGATGGCATTGCGCTGTGCCGACGCTCGCATTGATCCCACGCAATCCGAGAGCTTTCTCGCCGATGTTGCCCGTTTGCGCACGGATGCTGGCGGCGAGCTGAGGGTGTACGACGTCGACGAAGCCGACACGGTGCGCATCGGCGACAGTGATGGCACGCCCTTCGAACACGAGCTTCTGCTTCGGCTCGCAACGAAGCAGGGCGCGTCGTCGGTGCTCCATGTCGGCACGAAGACCGAGGGTGGGCAGCCCAAGGTCTGCGGGTGGTCCGTCGACGAATCGTTCGCCATCCGCGAGGAACTCGCGACCATCACGCCGGCCGCAGGGTCAACGCCGGTGCCGGATGTGCGAGGCCTGGTCGTGGCAGCGGCTGCCTCGTCCGGTGGGACAGTGGTCGACGATCTGGACACCAAGGGTGACGACGGCAGCGCGCTGGAGGGCTGGACGTCGGGATGGCAGACCGGCAACTTCGGAGGCGGTCGTGCCACGGTGCTCCGGTACGCATCGAGCACCGAGGCGTTGCGTCAAGCGGCGGACGTCATCGCTCGCTTCGCTCCGGACGCGGGTGAGATGTTCCAAGTGACAGCGATGCCGGATGGGATGGGTCTGCGATACACCGGCCATGCGTGGACCGGTGTGCAACCCGCGGATCTCGGCCTGCAGATCGATCTCGCGATCGCGGTGTACGACGACACCGTCGTGTGGCTCACCGCCAGCGCGCTCGACCCCAGTGAGGATCACTCGAAGGTGCTCGCGCTCGCGGACGCGGCGAGCGCGTACGTCGATGCCTGACCGCGTGCATCAGCGGAAGGGGACCATGGTTCGTCGTCACGACCCAGCTGTCCACAGAAACGGCGGATGGTTGGCGGGACACTCTGAACCGTTGAGGGCGCGGTCGTCGACAGCGAGCTCACTTGGGCGAACTGGAGTCCGGCATGAGTTAACGCATCACGTGGAGCTGCGACGACCAGATGCCCTCGATCCAATACTTCGTGCCGTTCACTTGGATCCAGGAGTCGCCGGTCGTGTCGTTGATCGGGCCGAGGGCGTCGAGCGGGAGACGGCTGCGCACTCGTACCGGCCGCCGAAGCCCTTTGATGTCCAGGAGCACCACCCCGTTCGTGGTGACGGCAATGGTCGTGAAGTGCCGACCGACGTTGGAGAGGAGGGACACCAGCCCGAGCAACGGCGCGAGCAGCGCCACGATGCCGGCACGGGGACCGGAGAAAGCGACGACAGCGGCGCGCACTTGCTCGCCTTCGGTGAGCAGCACTTGGACGCGATCCTGCTCCGTACGTCCGAGCGGAAAGCGAGTCTGCACCATGACCGGCGAAGCTAGTCCGGGGCGTAGGCGGCCAGGCGAGTGTGCAGTGCTGCTCGGCGCCGCCCCATGTCCGGCCTGGTGTGGCTTGGCGGGGCAGAGACGTAAGGGAGTGCAAGGATGCTGGCGGAGGTGTTCGGGTGGCAACAGCGAGCTGCACTGACGACGACACCTCGCAGGGGGTTTGGCGTTCCTCGCGTCTCACCCTCGGCTTCGGCTGGCTCGTGAGCAGCTGCCTGGCTCTGACGGCGGTCGGCCTTGCGGCGGCAGCGGTGGCCAAGGTCGTCGGTGACGATTGGCGTCTCGCCGGCGGTCTCGCGGCCGGCGGCGTCGGCAGCGCCCTCGTGGCGGCTCTGGTTCGACGCATGTCGATTCACCCGCGGGTTCTGCTCACCGATTCCGGCGTCGAGGTGATCAACCCGTGGGGCACTGCGTCGTTCACGTGGGCAGAGATCAGCGGATCGGACGCCGGTTACTCGGGCGTCGCCATTCGATCCCGGTCGGGACGGTCCGTCTCAGCGTGGGCAGTTCAGAAGTCCAACCTGTCGACCTGGCTCGGGCGTCAGACCCGCGCCGACCGACTGGTCGCCACGATCCGCCTGCGAGTCCATCAGCACACCTGAGTGCGGTCTTCAGGCCAGAGTCGTTGTGTTGAAGGGTGTCGCCGCTGGTGCCAGGCATGGCGTGTGCCGCCCGAGTAGCTCACCGTGGCCGACTCGCGTTGTGGCACTCTGTGCCGGTGAGGAGTCAGCCGTCGGTCGGCGGAGGCAGAGACGTTCCGTGAGCGGGTATCCAGTGCTCAGAGCGTTCATCAGATGCGGCGAGGCTTTACGTCGCCTCCCGCGGTGGGTGCTCGTGCCTCTGTTCCTGGGAGCAGCTCTCCTGTTCTTCTGGCTCGGTTGGACCCTCCAGCTTCCGACCTACCGAACCAAGTCGGCCGCGCTGACCGTGTTCGTGCTCGCACCGATGTCGATGGCAGTGCCCTTGGCGCTGATCTTCGCCGCAGGTCTTCGCGATCGGCGCCGTAGCCGGCGAGACGATGACATCGGGGGTGTTGTCCCCGCGCTCGAGCCGAGCCAGCGCGGCGACGGGGACGTGACAGGGCCAGTCGATCCGGCCGCGCCGTGACGCAGACTCTCGACGGGTACTCGCTGCTTGCGTTCCTGCCGTTCCTGGTCGTCTCGCCGCTGCTCGGCTGGCTCCTGGCGCGTCGCTTCCCACGTCAATGGTTGCTGCTCGCCGCGACGATTGCGTCGGTGGGTGCGATCCTGGCGGTCGCGCTCCTCGGGCGCATGCTGAAGCTGACCAGCTGGGGTCGGGGCGATCTGGTGTTCAGCTGGCTGTACGACGGCACCAGCTGGCGCCACGTGCTCGAGCCCGACCGCACCTGGCTGCTCAACGCAGTGCTCTTCGTCCCTGCCGGATGCCTGATCGCGCTGACGACTCGGCGCCCGCTGATCACGATCGCCGCGTTGGCTTCCTTCTCGCTGGTTCTGGAACTGGTGCAGCGGTGGACACGGCTCGGTGTTGCCGACGTCAGCGACCTCGTCGCGAACATCGTCGGCGCGTCGGCTGGTGCAGCGATCGCCGCGCTCGCCTACTCGCGGAGGAGGACCTCGGCTTCGGGGAACTGGTCGATCTCGCCGTAGCCGCCGATGACGTGGTCGAGGTGTTCGGGGTGTCCGAGCGTGAGCGTGGCGAGGTCGGACAGCGCGTCGCCCATCGCCTGCACCTGGAGGTCGAGGGGGGTCTGGTCGCTGTCGATCTTCAGGAACACGTCGTCGACGCGCACGGTCGCACGCTCACGATGGGCGACGACGACCTCGATCTCCTCCACAGCGAAGATCATCGCGGACGGCCGAGCCCGCCGGTCGCCCCTTCCGAGCGCGCCGGCGGCCGGCGACACGCTGGTCCGGATCGCACAGGAGGACGAGCGTGGGAGACTCGGGCGCGATGCACGAGTCCGCTGGGCCGGTCCGGTACCCGCGCTGGATCGTCGAGGACGAACCGACGCCGAGGTTCCCCATCTGGACACGCGGCAACGCGGGCGAGGTCTTCCCCCACGTCGTCACCCCGCTCGGCGGCACCATCTACGCCGACGCACCGACACGCGGTCATCGCCGCAACTTCACCGAGATGGGGCTGTTCACCGACGACGAGGTGCGCCGGTACGGCATCGTCGCCTCGGGCATCTTCGGCGGCTATCTGTACCTCAACATGTCGGTCTTCCGGCTGATGGGCGTGCGCACGCCCGGCATGACGGCGGAGTTGGCCGACGAGCAGGGTCTCGGGGTCAGCGACGCCCCGCGCTACCGGCGGCAGCCGGGCGACCGCAGCCTTGCCGCGTCGCTCCGGTTGTCGCGATGGGCGCTGTCGACGATGCGTCGCCCAGACATGCGCGTGGTCGATGCG
Source organism: uncultured Bifidobacterium sp. (assembly GCA_964477795.1). GTDB lineage: Bacteria > Actinomycetota > Acidimicrobiia > Acidimicrobiales > Ilumatobacteraceae > UBA668. Next base: position 2,348 of record CAYZFZ010000026.1, on the reverse strand, counting down.
GCGCGCGACCGCGCGGACGCGTGGGTGGCCTCGTTGCCCGACACCAGCTCCGCGACCGACGCCGAGCTGCTCGCACTCGTGCCCACCTTCGGCGAGCGCATCACCGACTTCTTCGTTCCACTGGGCCACGCGACCGCGGTCGCAGGCGTGGGGCGGGGCGCGCTCGAGCAGATGCTGCGCAAGGGGACAGGAGGCGACCCGGCCCTGCTGGCGAACCGTTTGACCGCCGGGCTGGGCACGATCGAGTCGGCGCTTCCCGCGGCGCGGCTGTGGCGGATCGGGCGGATGGTGGCTGCCGATGCCGCGCTGACGGCGCTGTTCGACGAGGGGCTCGAAGCGGTGGAGGCCGCGCTCCGGGAGCCACCCTCGTCGGATGCGGCGGTCGGCTTCGCAGGCGCGTTCGCGTCCTTCCTCCGCGACCACGGCCACCGCGGTCCCGACGAGTACGAGCTCGCCTCGCCCTCGTGGGCGCTGGCCCCGCGCATCGCGCTGGCCCTCGTCGATCGGCTCCGCCTCGCGCCATCCGAGCGCGACCCTCAACTGGCCGCATCTCGGCTCGCGGCCGATCGCACTGCCGCGGTCGAGGAGGCATCGGGGCTCGTGCCGGGACCGGTGCGCCGCATGTTCCGCACGGCGCTCCACGTGGCCGAAGTCGGCGCCGCCGGACGCGAGCGGGCCAAGGATGCGATGGTGCGCGAGCTCGGTGGCATGAAGCGCGTGCTGCACGAGCTGGCCGGCCGCGCTCGCGACCGCGGCGGGCCGCCGGATCTGCGCGACGCCTTCCTCGTCACCGCTGACGAGCTGGCGGCCTTCGTCGCTCGCCCCGCCGACTTCGCCGGCGTCATCGCCGAGCGGCGCGAGCAGCGTGAGTACCGGCAGGCGCGCATCCCACCGTTCTGGTTCGAGGGCGAGATCTCCGACCCGTCCACGTGGCCGCTGCGAGCCGACCCGGCCGCGGCTGTGACCGCAGGCGACGGCGTGTCGGCGTCGGTTCTGCACGGCATCGGCGTGTGCCCCGGCGTCGCCGAGGGGAGGGCGCGGGTGGTGCTCGACCCCACCGACCCGCGTGGCCTCGAGCCCGACGAGATCCTCGTCGCGCCGATCACCGATCCCGCGTGGACCCCGCTGTTCCTCGGCGCGGCGGGCGTGGTGGTCGACGTGGGCGCGCAGCAGAGCCACGCGGCGATCGTCGCCCGCGAGCTCGGTATCCCCGCCGTCGTCAGCGTCACCGACGCCACCCGCCTGATCCGCGACGGCACATGGATCCGCGTCGATGCCGGCAAGGGGGAAGTCCACATCGACACGACCCGCTGACACGCGCCATCCCCGCTTCGGGGGTGGAGCACTGCCACGGGTACGGTGCCGGGCATGAGCGACCAAGCCTGGATCATCGACGCCGTCCGTTCGCCGCGAGGCAAGGGCAAGGACACGGGTGCGCTGCACGACGTGCACCCTCAGCGCATTCTCGCCCAGGTGCTCAACGCGCTGCAGTCCCGCAACGGCTTCGACACCGCGCAGGTCGACGACGTGATCATGGGCTGCGGCGCGGGTAGTGGCGACCACAGCATGGACATCGCCCGCATGGCCGCGCTCGACGCCGGCTGGAGCGTGCAGGCACCCGGTGTGACGCTCAACCGCTTCTGCGGCTCGGGTCAGCAGGCCGTGAACTTCGCGTCGATGGGCATCCTCGCCGGCTTCCAGGATCTCGTCGTCGCCGGCGGTGTGGAGAGCATGTCGCGCCCGGCGCCGATGCACGTCGACGGCTTCACGGCCAACAACAACCATCTGCGCGACCAGTACGACATGGTGCCGCAGGGAATCAGCGCCGACCTGATCGCCACCGTCGAGGGCTTCCAGCGCGACGAGCTCGACCAGCTCGCCGTCGACAGCCAGGCCCGCGCCGCCGAGGCCATCGCCGAGGGCCGCTTCGAGCGCTCGCTCGTGCCGATCTACCACGACGACGGCCGCCTCGCGCTCGACCACGACGAGCACCCGCGGGCCGGCACCACCCTCGCCGACCTCGCCAAGCTCAACCCGTCGTTCGCCGGGATGGGCGGCCACGTGATCGCCGGGCGCGAGCTGAGCATCGACGACACGGCTCGCAAGGCGTACCCCCACCTCGGCGAGATCCGCCATGTGCACCACGGCGGCAACTCGTCGGGCGTCGTCGACGGCGCGTCGGCCGTGCTGCTCGCCTCGCCCGACTACGCCCGTGCCCAGGGCTTCGCGCCGCGGGCGAAGGTGACGATGGCCGCGGTCGCCGGCGACGAGCCGGTGATCATGCTCACCGCCCCCGGGCCGGCCGCCCGGCTGTGCGTGCAGAAGGCTGGCATGACGCTCGACGACAT
>CAYZFZ010000025.1:0-27465 GCA_964477795.1 uncultured Bifidobacterium sp. | reverse complement strand
GGAGCCGGTGCCCGTCGGGGAACGCCAGCTCTCGTGCCGGTCTCCACGCGCGTTCCTGGAGGTGACCGGTGTCGAGGTGGCGGCCCGTGGTGCTGGTGAACACCCGCGCGTCGGCCGCCCGGGCGCAGAACCGCTCGAGGTGAACACGCAGGACTGAGGCCTCAGCGGGTGGGAGGTATGTACGGCGACCGCGAAGGTCCCCATCCGGACCCTTGGCCTTGGTGCCGCGCCGTTCGATGCCGTCGCCGGAGTCTGTCCAGGAAGTGCCGGGAGTGGCGAGGGTGCCTCGCACCGAGATCCACATGCCGCCCTTCGGTCCGTCGGTGCAGTCGCGTCGGCGGAGCTCGCAGCACTCGCCGATGCGCAGGCCAGCTCCACCCATCACGAGCGGGAGGGCCGCGTACTGCGGCTTCCCTTTCAGGCACAACGCCCATGCCATCGACCACATCTCGTTCTCGTCGGGGATGGCCTCGTCGTCGCCCAGTGTCGGAACGCTGGTGCCACGGATCACGCCAAGCCGCGATGTGAGGTCGCCGCCGACGAAGCCTTCGTCGTGCCACCACCGCAGAACGGCGCGTACCTGTGTCCAGCGTCTGCCTTCAGTCGAGGCGGCGCGGCCGGTTCCGAGATCTGCGATGAGCCGTCGGATGTGGGAGCGATCGAGGTCCACGAGTGGGAGCGACCATCGCTCGAGAAACGCTCGACCGGCGATCATCTCGACGGCGCTGAACATGCGGCCGTCGTGGCTGTACTTCTCCGAACGCAAGTTGAGCTCGTCGGGCTCCGTCTCGGCGCGAAAGGCGACGAGGTCGAGGTAGGCGCGCGTCGCGCTCGGGAGCGCCGGTGCGTCGGTCTTGAGGATCCTGGCCATCGCGCGCAGCGACGGCGCTGCGACCTTGCGGCCGTTGCCCGACGCGCCTCGCCAGGTTGCCGCGCGGTAGACGAGGAGCGCGGCCCACACGGTCGACGGGGCGGTAGCCGGCGTGGCGGCGCCTGCACGATGCAGAGTCGAATCCACGGGTCGGCCGTTGTCGTCGAGCGCCCAGGTGCTCCCGCTGAGCCCGACAGCGTTGAGGCGCTTGATGAACTCGTCCGCGTCGCTGGCCCGGTCGAACCGCTGGCGGAAGTCGCGGTGGCCGCCAGCGCGGAGGTGAGCCCGCCAGCGCACTTCGTAGCGGTCGATGTGTTGGCGGCGGCGATCGATCGTGGCGATCTTGTTCCTGCCGCCGCCCATTACGGTGACCTTCGTGGCATCGAGCATCACGACTCACTCCGAGGTTCCATGCCCTCGAACAGAGATGTCGCGGCCGGGCGCGCAGCGCGAGCGAACAGTGTCAATGGAGTGTCAACGAGACCGGACGAACCGCGAATCCCCATGTCAGAGCACCTTTGGCAGCTTCCTGAAGAAGGACCTGCGCGCCCCCTACTGGGAGGGCCGGAGCCGCAACGTGAATTGGCAGGTCGAGCGCCATCGCGCTACCGCTGACCAGGGAGAGCGCCTCTTCCGTGCTGACTTCCGCACCTACCGCCATTGACCGCCACGCTCGCAATTGACGATTGGGTGGAGCGCTTCTCTGTCGAGCGCGTCTGGACGACACGCCTGAGGACGTGACGTTGGCGGCGCTGGTGCGTCACCGACCACGACCGATCCAACTGCGGTGACCCTCGTGGCCGTACCACGAGGGTCGGCGCCCCCGCCCGGCCACGTTGGTCATCCGCAAGCTCGGCGGCGGCAAGCTCGGCAGCTGGGCAACTCGCAGAAGTCGCCGGCAGCGTCGTCACTGGAGCGACGCTGCCGGAAGGCCGCTCAGGCGGGGCCGACCTCGAGGTCGAAGTCGAGGGCAGCGACGCTGGTGGTGTCGAAGACTGCGGCCGTGGCTTCGACCACCGGCGCCCAACGGTCGTGCAGGAGACACGGGTTGGATTCGTCGCACGTGTCGCTGACGAAGATGCACCGCGAGAACACGTCGGCACCCTCGATCGCCACCAGCACCTGGCTGATGGTGATCTCCTCGGCCTGCCTGGCGAGTGAGTAGCCCCGCACCCGACCACGGTGCGAGGTGAGGATGCCGTCACGGGCCAACTTGTGGAAGATCTTGGCCATGAACGGTGCGGGCAGATCGGCCTCCTCTGCCAGCGTCGAGGGGCCGATGATGGTGCCATACGGCTTGGAGGCCAAGTGCCGCAGACCGACCAGTGCGTAACGGCTTTCACGTGAGAACCTCATGAGCGCCCGACCCTACAGGTCGCCGCGAGCGATCACCCACCGCGCGAGCACGAGGGGAAGCACGGTCCAGAACACGAGCGAGGCGATGAGTACGAGCGCAGCGCCGGAGGAGCCGTACGTCTCGACCAGGTAGGCACCGAACGGCCCCAGTGCGGTGCCGTCCGGATCCGCTGCCAGCAGCGCGAGGACGCGGCCCGCTTCCAGCGGATTGAACACGACGGCGGTGAGCAGCCCGACCGGGCCCATGCGCATCGCCGGTGCGATGGCGGCGAGTGCGAGATCCATGCCCAGGGCGAGCAGGAACCACAGCGTGATGGCGATCGAGGTCGCCTGGAGGCGGGTGCGCGAGAGGGCCGAGATGCCGAGCCCGATGGACACGCACACGATCGCCACTGCGAGTGTCGACCCCACCAGCGCCAGCAATGGCAGCACGTCGGATTGCTTGGCGACCCCGGCCAGCACCAGCGTTGCGATCCCGAAGCCGAACAGGATGGACGCGGCGAGCGCTGTCGAGACGCCGAGGAAGGGACCGAGCACGATGCTGCGTCGCGGCACCGGTTGTACCGCGATCATCGGCAGCACACCCTGTTCGCGCGCGGCCACGAGGCTGTTGCTGCCCAGCAACAGGCCCATCACAGCCGGCAGCAGGATGCCGAGGTTGATGAGCGCCGCCGATGCCGGCCCCACCCCCGACAGGCCGATCTCGCGAAGCGAGCGCAAGCCCAGCAGCGACACCGCGAGGCACAGCAACCCGAAGGCGATGGCGGTGCCGATGACCCACTTGCTGCGCGCCGCAGCCTGGAACTCCCACACCGCCATTGCTTTCGTCGGGTGGCTCATGCTGGGACCTCCGCGTGTTCGTCGATGATTCGCCCGTCGACCAGTCGGATCGTCCGGTCGCCGAGGCCGGCGAGATCGACCGGCGACGGGCTGGCGATGAGGACCGTCGTCCCCGCCTGTTTGAGCTCGCGCAGCACCTCCCACACCGATTCGCGCCCGGTCGAGTCGAGGTTCGAGACCGGCTCGTCGAGCAGCAGCACCTCCGGGTTGCCGAGCAGCGCGATCGCCAGTGCAAGTCGCTGGCGTTGGCCGCCGGAGAGGATCCCGATCGGGTTGGCACGAGCCGGGAGGAAACCCTCCGGCAACGACACCTCGTTGATGCCGCCCCCGCGCAGCGCGGCGAAGAACGACAACGCCTCGTCGACAGTCGAGTGCGGAGGAAGCGTGACGGCCTGCGGCAGGTAGCCGACGTGACGTCGGTACTCGCCGTCTGCGGGCACGGCATGCCCGCACACCTCTATCCCGCCCTCGAAGCGGGCCAGCCCGGCGACGCAGCGCAACAGCGTCGACTTGCCGCTGCCGTTGGACCCGGCGAGTGTGACGATCTCACCCGGTTCGACGACGAGGTCGATGTCGGAAAGCGTCGGTGCGCGCCGGCCGTACCGCTTGGTCACGTTCGTCACCCGGACTGCGGGAGCGTCAGACATGTCGAACCTTTCGTGTTCGCCGTCCGGCGAGGAGTGCCAGAGCGGCAGCTACCGCGGCGACTCCGCCCACGACGCTGAACCAGACGGGCGCCGACTTGGGGCGCAGTGCTTCGGGCACGACCGGCGACTCCATCGAGATCAGTGGATGCGGGTCGACCACGACGGGATGCTCCGGCGCCCACCTGTCCTCGATCGCCTGCAGCAGGCGGAACCCTGGCCCGGAGGCGAGGCTGATCATCACCGGTGAACGCGTGAGCGTGTTGGCGATCGAGCCGCCCTGCACGAACGGAACATCGCCGATACCGTCGCCATCGGCGTCGTAGCCGCGGTAGTTGCTCCAGAAGTTGCCGCGGCCGTCCAGGGTCCACACCAGGTTCGGCACCGGGCCGTCGGTCACCGCCTGCACCGTGTTCTCCACGAAACTGTTCGCGGAGAAGTAGCCGCGGCTGGCGGACATGATCTCGACGCCGATCTGGTTCATTCCGATGGTGTTGCCGCGGATGGTCGCCGGCCCGGTGTTGGACGAGGTGGCGCCACCGTTGTCGAGCTTGATGCCCACCCGGTTGGCGACGATCACGTTCTCGGCGATCGTCGCGCCGGCACCGTCCTTGAGCACCAGACCGAACCCGGTCGCCGGTGAGCCGCTCTCCAGGATGGTGTTGCCGATGATCTCGAACGGGCCGCCGTACATCAGGATCGCGCCGGCTAGGTTTCCGGCGAAGTAGTTGCTCCGGGCCACCAACCGCACCGCGGCCATCCCGTGGATCGCGTACCGACTGTTGCGCACCTCGTTGTCGCGTATCACGGCGTCGGCCGCGAACGAGAGGTAGATCCCGTCGCGCGCATGGTCAATGACGTTGCCCTCGACGACGGGAGCGGTGGCGTTCCAGAGCGTGACCGCGTCGCCTCGCAACCGTCGTGTCTCTCCGTCGTGCCCGGAGTGAGCGGTGCCCGTCGCGTCGACCTCGCCGCCGGTCGCGTGGAGCTCGTTGTCCACGGCGCCGTCGGCGAAGCTCTCGACTCGATTGCCGACCAGGTGCACGTTGCTGCCGCCCATCACCTGGATCCCCATGTAGCTGTCGGCAACCTCCACGTCCTCGACGAGCACGTTGCTGGCTTCGATGCGCATCCCGCTGGGGGTGTTGAACGGCCCCGGTCCAGAGGCGATCAGGCGCAGGCCGCGTACGACCGCGCCGTCGGCGCCGTCGGGCACCTCGAGCACCGTGCCGACCCCGCCGCCATCGAGCACGGGCCGCCCCTCACCCACGAGGGTCGCCGGGACCGGCAGGACGAAGTTGCCGGTGTAACGGCCCGGGCCGACGACGATGGTCTCGCCTACCCGCGCCGCCACGAGACGCTGTGCGAGTTCCTTCCCCGCCGCCAGTGCCTCCTCGTCGGTCATCCCACGATCGTCGTCCTCGGAGGACGGCTGGGTCGATGCGTCGGACGGTCCGCCGTGGCCGTGGCCTGACAACACGCCACTGTCGTCGACAGCGGCGACGGAGCCGGCGACCAGCAACGGCAGCGACGTCGTGAGTGCGGCGAGCACTGCGGCGACCCGGAAGAACCTCACGTTCGCCCTTCGTACAGTCCGTATCCCATGGCGCCCACCGCTGCGACGACGACGGCCCCCGCAATGAGGAAGTATCCGAGCGCCGCCAGCACCATCGCCGCGGCGACGAGCAAGGGCCCAGCCTCGAGGCCGGTGAACGGACGAAGTGCCCCGGACACCCGCCGGTGATGCACGATCCGTTCGACGAAGCTGGGCAGTGAGGTGACCAACGCAGCCGCGACGACCACGATGACGAGGCCGAGACCCGGGCGGGCGTCGACGTCGAACTGGTAGATCTGGCTGGGGCCGAGCACGTGTGGCGTGAATGGCTCCGGGTGAAAGGCAGCCGTGGGGTCGAGGTCGTGGCCGTAGTCGTAGAGGTGGTACTGGGTCATCGCCAGCACCCCGATGGGGAACCCCCACGCGACCAGGAGGGCCAGGTTGCGGAGCCACCTCCTGCCGACTGTGGCGATGACGATCATCGCACCGGCCGTGAGCACCGTCGCCGGGAACCACAGCACCATCTCCGGAGCGATCCGGCCGACGGTGTTCTCGCCTCGTCCGAGACCGACCGAGCCACACGGGATGTCGGGCTCGCCGAGCCGCTGCATGCCGATGTAGTGGTTCAGGTCGTTGAGCTCACAGATGTCGCCGACGAGTCTGTCGCCGTACGCCGTCAGCCGGAGTGCCCCTTCACCGTGGTACTGCGGGGCGTCGAGTACTGCTTTCCAAATCGGTTGGGGGATGGCCGCCAGGCACAGCAGCGCGGCAAACACGCCGATTGCCCACCTCGCGAGTCGGGCCGTCCGGGCAGGGGAGTGTGTGCTCTCCTGCCCGGCCTCGGCCTTGCTGCCTGACGACGCCTGGGTGGCGTCGCTGGTCATCCGACGTTCAGCGTTCCCGTCATCCCGGCCTCCTTGTGGCCGGCGATGGAGCAGTAGAACACGTAGCTGCCGGGGGCGAGGGTGAAGGAACCGCTCGCGCTGTTCCCGGCTGTCGTGCTGATCTTCTGCGCCTCGTAACCCGTGATGTTGAAGTCGTGCTCGATGGCTCCGGTGTTGTTCACCTCGATGGTGAACTCGACATCGGCAGCGACGTCGATCGTCGACGGATCGAAGGCGAACTCCTTGGCGTTCACGGCGATGGTGGCACCTGCCGGGGCACCACCGCCTTCGTCGCTTTCGGTGCTGGCGGTGCCGCCATTGCTGCTACCGCCGTCGTCCCGCTTCTCCCCGCAGCCCACGAGCGACACCGCTCCGAGAGCGAGCGCTGCGCACGCGTACCTGATCTTGGTGTTCATTGATGTCTCCTTGGAATCGTTGTTGTGACGGGGGTGCTCACGGCTTGACCAGGAACCAGCCCTGCATCTCGAGGTGCAGGGCCGAGCAGAACTCGCTGCAGTACATGGCGAACGAGCCGGCGCGGTCGGCCGTGAACTCGACGTTGATCACCTCGCCAGGGTCGATGCTGCACTCGATGTTGTACGAAGGGATGGCGAACCCGTGGGTCGCATCAGGTGTCGTCTCGATGTTCGTCAGGTGCAGGCGAACCGTGTCGCCCTTGTTGACCTCGACCACGTCGGGAGTGAAGTGACTGCGCATGAGCGTGGAGTACACGTCGACCACCCCACCGTCGGCCTCGATGCGTTCCTCGCCGGGATTGGTCGCGAACTCCGACGGTGCCATCGTGAGCGGATCGGTGCCGGGCTCGTACACGCGGATCGTGTGCACCAGCTTGTCGGCCTTGATCATCTGCACGTAGTGCGGTTCACCGAAACCGATCGGCATGTCGGCGAGGATGCTCATCTCCGAACCGGTGATGTCGACCAACTGGAAGTTCTGCGGGTGCAGCGTGCCCAGCGGTGGGAAGCGATCGATCGACCACTTGTTGAGTGCCACCACGTACTTCCCGTCAGGGTTGACCGTGTCGCCCTCGGCGGCGCAGATGTGGCCGATGTTGTAGTTCACCGGCAGGTGCTCGACCGCCTTCCAGGTGTCGCCCTCGGCCACGCCGGCCTTGGGCCCGAGCGTCCACTTCGTGATCGCGCTGTCCACGAACATCGACGTGTAGGCGTTGCCCTTGTCGTCGAACTGGGTGTGCAGCGGGCCGTTGCCGAGCTCGACCTGTGCCTCGAGGCACGAGGCCATGGTGAGGATCGGCACGCCGAACTGGTCCTCGCCCTCGTAGTCCTTCGCCTCGATGGCAGCCTTGATCTTCTCGATCGAGAACACGCTGGCATGCGGGTCGAGCTTGCCCGACACGACGATGTAGTCGCCCGTTGGGCTGACGTCGACTCCGTGCGGGTTGCGCGGCTCGGGTACGAAGTGGAGAATGCCCTCCGCGATCGCCGTGTCGAGGCGCAACATCTGCATCCCGTTCATGTCCTCGGCCTTGCCGGCAGCGACGGCGGCTTCCGCCTTCTTCCAGTCGATGACGTGGAGGTAGTCGTAGTCGTTGGCGATCGCCGTCGACTCGAGCGACTTCTTCGGGTCGTCGAGGTTGCCACCGGTGGCCATCTCGGTGTTGTACGAGTTGATGAAGCCGAAGCCGTCGCTGACCAGCTTGCCGGCGTCGGCAAGGTCCTGTGTGTACGGAGGCAGCTCGATCTGGAAGCTGCGCTCGAGATCCAGCCGACCGGTCTCGGGATCGATCGCCATCCACGACGAGGCGCCGCGGTAGAACTCGGCGTAGTCCGACAGGGGGGCGTACCCGTCTGGGGCGAGGTACGGGAACGGGGTCATCGACGAGATGTGCACGTAGTCACTGTTCGGCGTGACGAAGCAGCCGCCGTGCGAGGTGCCGAGGTTGGGGATGTCGACGATCTGCTTGGTCTTGAAGTCGATGAGATCGATCATTGCGATCCGGCCGTTGGCGCGGTCGTTGATGTAGAGCCAGCGGCCGTCGTAGTCGCCGTCCGTCTCCGACAACGCCGGGTGGTGGGTGTCGCCCCAGCCGAGCTTGTTGTTCATGGCCGGATCGCTGCCCTCGGCGAGTACCAGCTCGCTCTGATCGCTGCCGAACCCGTAGCCCTGCCATGCCTCACGGGTGAACACCGGGATGACCTTCAGCAGGCGCATCGACGGGACGCCGATGACGTACACCTGCCCCGAGTGGCCACCCGAGGCGAAGATGAAGTAGGGGTCGAACGCGCCCGGCGGCACGAACGTCTTGAGCGCGCTGGGTGCCCAGTTCCCTTCGAAGCCCCGCGCATCGATGATGTCGTCGTAGCTGCCCTCTGTGCTGCTGCTCATGCCGAGGCGCGTGCCGACGGCACCGACCACGGCACCTCCCGCCAGCATGCCCAGCGCGGCGCGTCGCGACACCGTCGCCTTCGTCGGCTTCTCCTCGATCCGTTCCTGCTCGCTCATCGTGGTTCCTCCCAGGCAGTTGCCCTTGGAGTCAACTGCTCTGGAAGATCAATTTAGTCCGTTGACTCGCACCCACGCCAAATACCCAGGGCCCCTGGAATCGGCGACCGAAGACCCACCGACAACTGACGGAAGTCTCTGGCATGGGTGCCGGCACGAGTCGAACTGGATGGCGGATCGTGTCACCGGTGGTGCCGGCGGCGAAGCGGTGTGACGTTCGTCTGGGAGCCCGCCGGGGGGACATAAGTCCCTAGTCCGCGCGGAGGGTGCACGCGTATGCGTATCGACACCGCCAGGGATTGGGGGATCCAAGTGAGCAAGATGCGCACCTACGACGCGGTCGTCATCGGCGCCGGGCACAACGGGCTGTGTCTGGCCGCGTATCTGGCCAGGTCCGGCCTGCGCACCGCGGTGGTCGAGCGACGTCACGAGGAAGGGGGCGGCGTCAACACCGAGGAGCCACTGCTGCCCGGCTTCCGCTTCAACCTCCATGCGCAGTACATGGAGTTCTTCGACGTGATGCCGATGATCCGGGACTTCGGCCTCGAAGACCTCGGGCTTCGCACCGTGACCCCGGAGAACCAGGCCGGCATCGCGTTCGCCGACGGCCGCCCGCCGATCGTGCTGCACCGCTTCGACCTGCTCGACAAGACGCACGCGAGCATCGCGCGCTACTCCAAGAGCGACGCCGATACCTACGTCGAGCTGAAGAAGCGGGCCGCCATGCTCGAGCCGATGCTGGCCGCCGGGCTGTACAGCCTGCCGCAGCCCGTCGACCTGCCGACCCAGAACCTGCTGCTGGAGACGCTGTTCGGCGACCTCGGTGTCGGCGCGCACTACTCGGCCAAGTCGCCGAAGATGGTGATCGACGAGCTGTTCGAGACCGACGAGTTGCGGGCCCTGTTGTACCGGGCGACCGTGGAGTGGGGCATCCCCAACGACACCGTGGGGATGGGCGCTGGGTTCCTCACGTTCGTCATGTGGACGATGGCCAACTGGAAGCTCGCCCTCGGCGGCACCCACACGCTGGCCAAGGCCATGACGCAGGCCTGCTACCGCGAAGGCGTCGACCTCATCGAGAACACGGCCGTCGAGCAAGTGATCGTGGAGGACGGCCGGGCCGTCGGCGTGCGCACTCGCGCCGGCGACATCCGCGCCGAGCGCTGCGTGGCGTCGAACGCCGACCTGCGCAGCACGCTGCTCGACATGGTGGGCGACGAGCACTTGAGCCCGCTGTGGGTGAAGCGGGCCAAGGCCTTCCGCTTCGGGCCGAGCCATGTGCTGGGCACACCGATGTTCTGCCTGCGCGACGCACCTCGCTACCGCTCCGGCGAGCACGACCCCGACATCGACAAGACCTTCTACACGGTGGTCGGCTACGAGGGCGCCGATGACGTGGCTCGCTACATCCGCGACGCCTACATGGGGCGGCTGCCCGAGCCCGGTGCCGGCACCTGGGTGAACAGCCTGTGGGACCGCTCGCAGGCGCCCGCCGGCCGGCATGCCGCCACCGGCTGGTACTTCTTCCCGCCGGCCAGCGCGCTGAGCGCGGAGGAGTGGGAGGACGTGCGCCGCACGTTCAACGTCCGCTTCCTCGAGAAGTGGCGGGCCGCGGCGCCGAACATGACCCCCGCCAACGTGCTGGAGCACCGGCTGTACACGCCCGACCAGATGGAGCAGAAGAACATGATGTTGGAGGGCGACTTCTCCAACGGCGAGTTCGCCCCCGACCAGACCGGCGTGAACCGACCCTTCCCGGAGGCGTCGAACTACCGCACCGAGATCGGTGGCCTCTACCTGTGCGGCCCGTCGGCCTACCCCGGCGGCGGTGTCCACGCAGCGTGCGGGTACAACTCGTTCAAGGCCATCGCCGAGGACCTCGGCCTGCCCAGCCCGCTCGTGGTCGACAGGGGCTACTGATGGCCGACATCTACACCGACGACTGGTACGAGCAGGTCCGCGACGCGATCAACCGTCGCGTCGAGGGCATGAAGGGGTTACCCGAAGGTGCCTGGCACGTCGCCGTCGACATCGTGGGCGACGGACGGTCGCCATACGTCGGCGACGGCGAGCAGCGCCACTTCCTGGTGCGCATCAACCGAGGGCACTGCGACTGGTACCGGGAGCTTTCCGAGGCGGCGGCGGGCGACGACCCGGCGCTGCGGCTGGATTACCGGTTCGTCGGCCCGGCGTCGGTGTTCGACGAGATCGCCGCCGGCCTCATCGACCCCATCGACGCCGCGCTACGCGGCACGGTGAAGGTACGCGGCGACATGAGGTTCCTCATGCGCCAGGCCGAGCACGTGAAGGTGTTGCTCGACGCGTACACGTCGGGCGTCCAGACCGACTGGCCCAAGGGTCAGCCCCCCTACCAGGTGGTGAGCGCGTGAAGAACAGCTGTGACGTCGTCGTCATCGGGGCCGGGCACAACGGCCTGACCGTCGCGTCGTACCTCGCCCGCAGCGGGCTCGACGTGGTGGTCCTCGAGCGCCGCCACGAGGAGGGCGGCGGCTTGTGCACCGAAGAGCTCACTCGGGCCGGCTTCCTCCACAACGTGCACGCCAACTACCACACCTTCGTCGACCTGGCCCCGCCGGTTGCCGACCTCGAGCTGCGCTCGCACGGCGTCGAGTACGTGCGCCCCGAGGTGCAGATGGCATCGATCTTCGACGATGGCACCGCCATCACGGTCCACACCGACATGGACAAGACGCTGGCCTCGATGGCCCGCTTCAGCGAGCAGGACGCGGCAACGTTCGGGCGGCTCTACGGCGAGGCGCACGGCTTCGTCGACCTGCTGCTCGGCACGCTCATGTACCAGCCGCCGATGTCGGTGAAGGAGCTCACGAAGGCGCTGGCCGCGTTCGGCGTGGAGGACCGCTCGGAGTTCCTCTCGGTGAAGCTGCGCCGCGAGACGATCAACGAGTTCCTCGACCAGCACTTCACCCACCCGAAGATCAAGGCGCACCTCGCGTTCCACGGCGCCGTGTGCGGCTACACGAACGACGTGGCCGGCCTGGCAATCGGCTTCCCGCTCCTCGTCGGCAAGATCGACAACTGGCACCTCAGTGTCGGCGGCTCGCATCGTGTGGCGCACGCCCTGTGGCGCGACCTCGCGCAGCACGGCGGCGTGATGATCAGCGATGCGGAGGTCGCCCGCATCGAGGTCGACGGGGTGCGGGCCGTCGGCGTGGTGCTCGCCAGCGGCGAGGAGATCACCGCCCGCAAGGCCGTGATCTCCACCGTCGACGTCGAGCAGACGTTCCTCAAGTTCGTCGACCCAGCCGTGCTCGACTCCGGCTTCCGCAAGCGGGTCGCCACCGAGGTCGTGCACAAGGACTGGTCGCTGTTCTCGGTGCACGCCGCCATGTCGGCCCTGCCGGAGTACGCCGCCGCCGACTTCGACCCCGACGTGAACCGGGCGTGGGTCGTGAACCTCGGCTACGCGTCGCCCGCCGACCTCGACGACGACTGGCGGGCGATCCGCAAGGGCGTCTTGCCCGACCCGCGGCCGAACGCGGCGATCAACTCGCTCTACGATCCGACCGACGCGCCCGAGGGCTTCTACACAGGCCTGCTGCGCCAGTTCGCGCCCTACGACATCAACGGTGTCGGCGCAGCCGAGTGGGAGACGGCCGGGCGCTGGTACGGCCAGCGCTGCATCGACGCGTGGCGGCACTACGCGCCGAACCTCATCGACGACGTGTTCGTCGACTGGGTGCCGTTCACGCCACTCGACATCGCCCGCAAGATGGTGAACATGCTGCGCGGCGACTGGATGATGGGGGAGATCTCCCTCGACAACATGCTCGACCGTCGACCGTTGCCAGAGCTGGGCCAGTACCGCACGCCCGTCGAGGGCCTCTACATGGCGGGCTCCACACAGCACCCGCACGGGTTCATCACCTACGGTCCGGGCTACAACGCTCTGCAGATCATCGCCGACGACTTGGGCATCGACCCCTGGTGGCGCAAGATCTGAGCGTGCCGGCGCATCGGGTGCCCGCTGTGGTCCTGGCCGGAGGCGACGACGCCTCCGGCCTGGCCTCGATGCTGGCCGACCTCCTCACCGACAACGTCCGCGACTTCCCCTGGCGGGCGCGTGTCGCGTCCCGAGCCAGGGGTTCCGTCGTGCTGCGCGCCGCCGATCACGACCTCGAGGTCACGGTCACCTTTCTCGGCGATTGCGTGGAGATCACCGACGGCGCGGCCGAGGGCGTCACCACGGTGTCGGGTCCGTGGCTCGCCATGGCCCAGCTGTGCAGCGGACAGCTCTCGGCCGTGCAGGCAGTGCGGCGAGGTGAGCTCGCCGTGCGACTTGGGCACCACCTCCCCGCCGCGGCTGCGGCCGGCTTCGTGCTGTCGGTACCGGAGTCGTTCTACGCCGAGGGCGAGCCTGCTCCCGACCGACGCTCGGCCGTCGCCGTCGGCGCCGTGGTCGTGGCGGCGGTGGCGGTCGGTGTCGCCGTCGTCGTACGCCGTCGCACGTCAATGTGAACCAGCCTCCGCCGCAACCGGCTGGTTGGTCGCCGAGCGTGTGGCTACACTTGTGGTCACCTCGGCGGCCAGCTCGTCACTGCCAGCCTCGCCGCCATCGAGGCGATTGTGGTCGTTCTCGACGAGGCGATCTACGCGGCGCTCGAAGACGAGGCACGTGCGCGGTCCCTACGGGATGCCCGCGACTGGCCGGCGGTGGCCAGCGCGCTCGCGCTCGGAGCAGGGATCTGGACCGACGACAACGACTTCCTCGGCACCGGTGTCGCCACGTGGACCACCGAGACCCTGCAGCGCTGGCTTGAACGCCAACCATCACTGTGACGATCGCTCGTCCGCACGCTGTCGGCGTGGGCTGACGGCCCGCCCCACACCGAGCCACTACTAACGTTCGCCGCAGCCGAGACTGCGGGAGGACCGATGGGGCTGTTCAAGAAGCGCAAGGACCACTGGATCATCGGTACTGCACGTGTCGTCTCCGTCAACCAGCTGCCCCGGTCGGGTACCAGCACCAACCTTCGCGCCGATGTCGTGGTGGAAGCCCCTGGCGTGCAGCCGTATGCGATGCAGTACAAGGAACTCGTCGTCAGCATCAAGAAGTTCCCGGATCCGGGAACCGTGCTACCGGTTCGCATCAATCCCGACGATCACACCGACATCGACGTGCTGTGGGACGACGTGCCCACCCACAAGGACCTCGCCCGCCAGCAGGCGGAACAGTTGGCCGCCTCGCTGCGCGGGCAGCCCCTGCCGCCACCGCCGGGAACTCTCGCGACGGGGGCAGGCTCCGTCCCGTCGGGTGTGGAGGACATCGTGCAACAGATCCACCGCCTGTACCCGGACGCCCAGGTGCAGTACGGCGCGCCGCCACCGATGAGCGCGCCGCCGATGGTGAAGGTCACCGCGTCCGACACGGGCGGCGATCCCGTCGAACGACTGGAGAAGCTTGCAACGCTGCACGCGAACGGCATCATCGACGACGCCCAGTTCGCCCAGCTCCGAACGCAGATCCTGGGCCAGGCCGGCCTGGGCTGACCCGAGAACCCGGCGTTCTCCCTCCGGCGGCGAGACGTTTGGGGTCACGTGCGCCATGTTGCGGCGATGGTGGCGGCTTCGGTCTCGACGGTCTCGGCGGTCACCAGATCGGAGGCCTGGGCGTCGAGCAGCTCGACCCAACCGGCCAGGATCTCGTCGGCTCGGCCGCTGTCGATGAGCGAGGCGGTGAGCTCCTCGAGTCGATCCTCGTAGAGCTGGCTGAACTCCTCGACCGCCATGAACCGTTCGACGAGCACGTTGGACTGGTTGGTCGGTCCGCCGCGCCCACCAGCACCGCCGCCACCGGCACCGCCGCCACCGCCACCGCCACCGCCGCCGCCGCCACCGCCGCCACCGCCGAAGTTGGTGACTCCGAAGGCGAGGTTGTAGTCCCACGGCACCACCGTGAACCGGCCGGTCTCGGCGTCCCAGTAGAGGTAGGAGTTGTTGCCGGGCCCGTCGATGTCGTCGAAGTTGTCGACGATCTCCTGCATGGCGAGGTAGGTGGCGAACGCGTCGACGTCGAGACGGTCGGCGAGCTCGGCGGCGAACGTGGCGTCGTCGCTGTTGTTGAGGAAGTCCAGGAACTCGATGAGCGGAGTCAGGTCGGTGGTGTCCTTCCCCGCCTCCTGATCGAACGCGTCGGTGTAGGCCTCGGGGTCGTCGCCGCGGTAGCTGTAGTCGCCGCTCGATTCGGCCTTGTACAGCGCGCCGCTACCCAGCTCGTCGGCCATGAACTCGTCGTCGGGGTTCTCGACGACCAGGCGCAGCACCTCGGAGCCGCCGTTCACCGAGAAGCGCACGGCGACGGCGTCCACGGCGGCGAGGCCGGCCTCGTCGAGCAACGCCAGGGCCACCGCTTCGTTCATCGCCGTTGCAGACGTGTTGGCTCGCACCACGAACTCGGTCACGCCCAGGTGGGTCTGGCCGTCGACGAAGTGATCGAGGTCGATCAGCCGCGGCAGGGTGGCCGGGTCGTCGGCGCTGACGGTCGACACACCACCGCGGCCACCGCTCTCGCCCACCAGGGCGCGCAGGGTGGAGTTGCCCTTCAGGCGAAGCCCCACCTGGGTGTAGGTGACACCGTCGATGGTCACCGTCGCCTCGATCCACTCCTTAGCGTCCTCGCTGACGAACGCGTCGATCATGGCGTCGTACGCCGCCTCGTCGACGCTGATCGAGATCGAATGGACCGCACTGGCGTCGAACAACTCGCCCGTGATCTCGGCGCCGGCAACCGCCGTGTCGGTGGACGTGCCGGTCGTGCCGGTGGCGTCGGTGGCGTCGGTGGAGCCCGTCGTGCCGGTGGACGCGTCGGTCTCGGCGGGCATCGCTGCGTCGGAAGTCGAGCAGGCGGCACCGAGCAGCGAGCCGGCAACCACCAGCGGGAGCAGGCGACTGGCGAGGCGAGGACGAGTGGATGGTGAGCGTCGGTCCATGACCGCAGCCAACACCTGGCGGCTCAGAGCTACCCCGGAGAACCCTGGGAGATCGCTGAGCCGTTCCATCCCACGCGCCGTCGTGGAGGACGCGAACCGGCCGGCAGATCGTGTGCCGGCCGCGCTCGGCTGCGACACTGGTGCGATGCGCATCCGTCGGTCACTTGTGCAGGGGACCAAGCGGTTCTTCGCCATCGACGGGCTGGATCTCGGCTCACTGGTCGCGATCGAGTTGTTCACCACGGTGTTGCCCATCCTGCTGCTCGCCTACGCGTGGTCGCAGCACTTCCACACGTTCTCGAAGGTCGGCCAACTGTTCGTGAGCGAGCTGCAGGTCGGCGGCGAGCAGGCCGCGGAGATCCTCCACGAGTTCGGTACCGCCGCCGAGCTGCACCACGTGTGGACGGTGGCGGGCGTGCTCGGGTTCCTCGCCTGGGGCATCCCGATGTCGCTCACCGTCGGACGCGCGTTCTCACTCGCCTGGCAGCGTCCGATGCACACGGTGCTGTCCCGCATCTGGCGCGGCACGGTGTGGTTCCTGCTCTACCTCTGCTCCGCGCTCTTGAACCACCGCGCCTTCATCGTGGACAACGACGCCCTGATGGTGGTGGCGCTCGTGCCCGCACTCACCATCTCCGTGCTGTTCTGGGGTGCGTCGCCCGTGCTGCTGGTCAAGGACTTTCGCTGGCAGTGGCGGTCGGTGCTGATCGCCGGTGTACCCGGTGCGATCGTCATGGCGCTCATGCGTGGCATCGTGGCCGGCATCGTGGTGCCGCTGCTGCTGTCGGGATGGGACGGCTTCGGTCCGATCGGCGTCGCGTTCACACTGATGACGTGGTGCGGCGTCAACGGCGTGGCATGGGTGGCGATCGCCTGCCTCGGCGCGGTGCTCATCGAGCCCGACGGACCGGTCGATCCTGTTCCGGCCGTCGTCGTCAACTCGCTGTGAGATGGCGCATTCGGCGTGCAGCACGCGCCGATGACGTCGGTGTTCAGCGCTGATCACGCGTTGTACTCTCATCCCGCGGCGTGGGGCCGCATTGGGGAAACGAGGCACTGATGAACACTCCGCATCTTCCCGGACGGCTGGGTAACCCGGACCTGACGTTGGCCGACGATCCGCGGGCCGACCCGCGCATGGTCGCGGCGATGATCCCCGTCGGCCTCGCCGAGCGCACCCCGCCGCAGCCCGTCACGATGGACACGCCGCTCGACTCGCTGCACGAGTTCAACACGATGGCCGAGGCCGCGTTCCAGATGTTGTTCGCGATGTTCGCCGCCGACCTCGCGCCCGTGGCCGGTGTCGAGCGCAGCATCGAGGTCATCCAGGGCGTCGACGGCAACGACATCACGCTCTACCTCCACCGGCCGGAAGGCAGCACGGGGGTGCTGCCGGGGCTGCTGCACCTGCACGGCGGCGGCATGACGATCCTCGAGGCGTCGAGCGCGTCGTACCAGCGCTGGCGCGACCACCTCGCGGCGAGCGGCCTCGTCGTCTGCGGCGTCGAGTTCCGCAACGCGAGCGGCAAGCTCGGCCCGCATCCGTTCCCTGCCGGCCTGAACGACTGCTCGTCGGCGCTGCAGTGGTTCGCCGGCCAGCGGGCTCGCCTCGGCGTCGGCAAGATCGTGGTGTCGGGCGAGTCCGGGGGCGGCAACCTCACGTTGGCCACCACGCTGAAAGCGAAGCGCGACGGCCACATCGGCCTGATCGACGGCGTGTACGCGCAGTGCCCCTACATCTCGGGCACCTACGCGGCGCCGCCGGCGGAGCTGACCTCGCTGTTCGAGAACGACGGCTACTTCCTCAGCTGCGAGCAGATGGGTGTGATGGCGATGCTCTACGACCCCAGCCGGGAGAGCGTCTCGAACCCGTTGGCGTGGCCGTACCATGCCACCGCGGACGACGTCGCCGGGCTGCCGCCGCACATCATCTCGGTCAACGAGCTCGACCCGCTGCGCGACGAGGGCCTCGCGTACTACCGCAAGCTGGCCGCCGCGGGTGTGCGGGTCGCGGCCCGCACCGTCAACGGCACCTGCCACGCGGGGGACTGCATCTTCGAGGCTGCGATGCCCGACGTCTTCCGGGCGACCATCCGCGACATCAAAGGCTTCGCCGACTCGCTGTGAGGCGGAGTCGATCTCGTGGCGTGGGTGACGGACGTCATACTTGACCGGTACAGAATCGTGCGATACTGTACCGGTACAGACGCCAGAAGGAATCCACACCATGAGCCCGCTCCACACCCTCGCCCACCTCTCCACCAGCTCGCTGCGTGACGTCACCGCCTTCAGCGCACTCCCCGACGCTCCAGTCCGCCCGGTTCGCCAGTCGCGGTTCGCCCCTCTCGTCGCTGCCTGGCGAGGCCGTCGTGACCGGTCGGCGCAGTCCCCCTCACTGCGCCGGCCGTCCACGGTCGTGCCCGCCCGCTCGTGTGCCGTCGATCAGCCGGTGGCCTGCAGAATGGTGGCGTGACCCGGGTGACGCTGCAGACCATCGCTGATGCGCTCGGCGTCAGCCGGATGACGGTCTCCAATGCGTTCTCCCGCCCGGACCAGCTGTCGGCCGAGCTGCGCGACCGGGTGCTCGCCACTGCGGCTCGCCTCGGCTACTCCGGCCCCGACCCCGCCGCGCGGGCGCTGGCCCGCGGCAGCGTCGGCACGATCGGGCTGGTGCTCACCGACAAGCTGCACGGTGCGTTCGGCGACGAGGTGGCCACCCGCCTGCTGGGCGCGATCAGCGAGGAGCTCGCCGAGTCCGGTCGCGGCCTCACCCTGCTGGGCACGAAGGCCCACGGCGACCTCGTGCCCACTCGCGACATCCCCCTCGACGGTGCGCTCGTCTACGCCTGCGGCGCCACCTCGGAGGCCGTCGACTGGCTGAAGCGGCGTGGCTTGCCACTCGTGTTCGTCGATCAAGATCCGGTGAAGGGCTACCCGTGCATCAACGTCGACGATCGCGGTGGCGCTCAGGCTGCGGCCCAGCATCTCGTCGACCTCGGCCATCGGCGGATCGCGATCCTCACCCGGCTCGCCGACGAGCCCGGCATCGCCGACCCGGCAACCATCGCGTCGTCCACGTTCACCACCCGCGAGCGCATGGCCGGATGGTCCGCCGCGCTGCAGCCGGCGGGGATCGACCCGTTCACCGTCAACGCGGCCGACAGCACCGAGAGCGCCGGCTACGACGCGGCCCAGCTGTTCCTCGGGCTGCCGGCGACGCAACGGCCGACGGCCGTCCTCGCGTACTCGGATCGCATCGCGCTCGGCGCCGTGCAGGCAGCGCGCGACGCGGGGCTGTCCGTGCCGGCCGACCTCAGCATCGTCGGCTTCGACGACGCCATGTTCGCCGCCACCTCGCACCCCCCGCTCACCACCGTGCGCCAGGACGTCGACCGCAAGGGGCACGAGGCGACCGCCCTGCTGCGCGCGGCCATCGAACGAGCCACACCGCAGCGCACCGACCACCGCGTGCTGCCCACCGAACTGGTGGTGCGGGCGAGCACCGCCCCCCTCAGTCGGCGCCGCTCGGCTCGCTGACGTCCGGTCGGGTGATCGCAGGCGGCGGCCGGTCGTCGGGCTCCACCAGGCGCAGGGACAGCGGGCCGCCGTCGCGCAGCTCCACCACCAGCGTGCCGGCCGGCCCGAGGCGGATGCGTGCCGGGGCGAACGAGTTGGCGCTGCTGCGTACGTGCACCGGTGGCTCCGGGCGGTACGGGCGTTCGAGCACCTTCGGGTACGTCACCGTCACCGTCGCTGACGCCTCCGCATGCTGCAACCGGTACGACCCCGGCCGCATCAGGGTCGCGCTGACGAGGTCGCCCGGCTGCAGCTCGGCGGTGGACCACTCGGGTCGCTTCCCACCGGCGGACAGCTCGGCACCCCACGCGTCGATGCCGGAACCCACGTGCACCACGAGGTGGCCGCCGGCACGGACGCAGGGGAGGGCGCCGCAGGCGTCGGCGCTCTGCGCGCCCGCGGCGGCGAGGTCGACGGTGATCGACGCCGGCGCGGTGGAGTCGTCGACGACCTCGAAGTCCACCTGGCCGGCGGGTTGGCCGCCGCGTGTGCTGACGAGGCGGCGGCGGCCGGTCTCGGTGAGCGGGTGCACGATCTGTACCAGCCGGGTGATGGCGGACGAGTCGAAGCCGATGTGGCGGAACAGCGACGAGTCGATGACGGAGTTGCGAGGCATGGTGCGCTCCTTAGGCGAGGTCGGCGGTGAGGACGAGCTCGTCGTCGTTGACCACGACGGCGAGCGAGCGGAGGTCGAGCAGCACGGGCTGGCCGTCGTTCTTGAACCCGTCGAGCGGGAACGGCTGCTCCATCTTGTGCAGCGGGGTCTGCGCGGCGAGCAGATCGACGATCGCCTGCTCGACGACCGAGAACAGGTCGAGGTTCACCGACAGCAGTTCGCTGAACCACTCGCCGATGTCGTCGGGGATGTCCAGCAGCGCCCGGATGATGTCGACGATGCTGCCGAAGAGCGCGTGCAGCAGATCCTTCACCCAGCCAGGCAGGTCGCCGAGCAGGTCGTCGATGACGAGGTCGAGCAAGCCGTCGAGCAGGTCGCCGATCATGTCCGGCAGATCGAACACGTCGATGTCGATCGGTGCGTGCGGCTGCAGGTACAGCACGCGATGGTCGGGCCGCCCGTTCTTGTGGGCGAGCAGGTCGTCCTCCCCGGGCGGCCGGGCGGGGTCGACCTCGTAGCGGATGACCGGCTCGGCGATGCACGACACCTCCGAGCGCACGCCGGGGATCGTCAGGGGAAGGCGGATGTCGGGGTGCCCGTCGAAGAGCGGCCAGCTCGGCAGGCGCACGGCGCAACCACCCCAGATGATGTCGGGCACGATGCACCAGCCGCCGATCGTCACGGTGGGGATGTCGATCGTCAGCCACACCTTCAGCAGATCCCACACCACGTCGAGCTCGGAGATCTCGACGGTGCCGTTCGCGTTGAGCTCGACGTCGCCGTTCTCCAGGTGGAACTCGATGTCGTAGCCGGCGCCGAACACGCTGCCGGTGGTGGAGTCGGTCTTGTGGACGTGCAGGTTGTCGACCACCTGCCGGAACAGTGCTTGGACGGCGGCCTCGTTGACCGCGACGGTGACATGGCTCATGGGTGCACTCCTGCGATGTTCACGTCGAGGAACAGCTTCAGCTGGTCGTCCTCGATGGCGGGGTTGTGGGGGACGGTGGTGTTCGGCGTGACGTTGACGAGGCCGAGCTTCATCGGGAGCGCGAGCGACAGCGTGTGGAAGGCGAGCCGCAGACGGGGCAGCACACCCCAGCGCAGTGCGGTGGCGGCGTAGCACTCGAGGAGCGACTCGAGACCCTTCGGCTCGATGTCGACGATCTCCAGGCCGTCGAGCACGATGTCGACGAGCGAGACGTTGCCACTGTCGATGCGGCGCACGTGGGCCACCGCGTAGATCTCCAGGCAGGCGCAGATCTTCTCCGCGGGCCGCAGTGGGATGAGCGCGTTGACCGACTTGCCCTGCTCGCGGTTCTTCGCCGCCTCCTCCCGTTCCCTCTGCTCGCGCTCGCGCTCGGCCTCCTTGCGGCGCTCGCGCTCCTCGTCGCTGACCTTGCCGACGTCGATCGGCGGGAAGTCCGGCGGCTGGCTGATCAGCGCCCGCTCGCCGGGGCAGCCGAGCACGAAGCACGCGGCCGCCTTGATCGCGAGATGCTGCTCGGGCAGCGGCTGGGGCAGCTCCGGCGGCAGCGTGATGACGTTGCCCTTGTGGAAGTCGATCTGCAGCTCGGTCAGCTGCAGGCCCCACTCCACGCCGTACTGGGAGTTGCCGGCGATCGGCAGCGGCTGCATCTCGTCGACGATCTTGGCGCCGCTCGCTTGCAACGGGAGCCACACGTCGATGACATGGCACAGTCGCTTGGGCTCTTGCACGAACGACGCGGTGCCGTAGTTGAACAAGGTCGGATTGCGCTGCATCAGCTGCTGCACGAGGCGGTTGATGCCGTCTTCGTCAACGGCTGCGAACAGCGCCGACGCTGAGGTCAGGGTCATGGCGGGTCCCCTCCACGTCGCCACGGGTTGGCGAACATGGTCAACAGAGCCCCCGACCACCGACCGGATACGCCGCCGCCGCTCCGTCGTCCGGGTGCGAGTGGGTGGGCGCCACTGCGAGTGGGAGGCGGGATTCGAGTGGGCACTCACACCCCGGGGTGTGAGTGCTCACTCGGTGGCAGGCTGGCACTCGGACCGGCGGGCTGGCACTCGCACCGGGGGCTTGGCACTCGGACCGTGGGCGCAGGGTCGATACTGCGGGGATGGAACTGCGTGTGCGGATCGTCGGGGCGGGGCGGGCGGGTGGTTCGCTCGCCGCGGCGCTTGCCGGGCGGGCGGCTGTCGAGCTGCTCGGCCGGGGTGGTCATGCGGGCGCCGCTCGCGGCTGCGACGTGCTCGTGCTCGCCGTGCCGGACCGGGCCATCGCCGAGGTCGCGGCAGCGATCGCGCCCGGCGAGGCCGTGGTTGCCCACATGAGCGGGGCGACCGGGCTGGACGCGCTGCGACCTCACCCTCGCGTGGCGTCGCTGCACCCGCTGGTGTCACTACCCGACGCGGCCACAGGTGGCTCTCGACTGCGCGGCGCGTGGATGGCGATCGCCGGCGACCCGTTGATCGACTCGCTCGCCGCGCTGCTCGAGGGCCGCACGTTCCGGGTGGACGACGAGCATCGCGTGCTGTACCACGCCACCGCGTGTGTGGCGGCTAACCACCTGGTCGCGCTGCTCGCCCAGGTCGAGCGGCTGGCAGCGCTCGCCGGCGTGCCCGCCGAGGCGTTCATGGACCTCGCGGCCGGCGCACTGGCGAACACGGCCACGTCCGGCGCGGCGGCCGCGCTCACCGGCCCGGTGAGCCGGGGCGATTGGGAGACCGTCCGCCGCCACCTCGCTGCGCTGCCCGCCGGCGAGCGGCCGTTCTACCGCGCGCTCGCCGCGCAGGCAGCGGCGCTCGCCGGCCGTGAGCTGCCCGCCGACCTCTGACCGCGGACCTTCGACCGCTCCGTCGTCGCGGACCGCCCACGTCGTCGCGGCCGGCGACGCCGACACCCGACCGCCGCACGCTTCCGGAAGCGTGACGGCACACGGGCGTGCGCTGACGCGTCCGGAACCCGGTCAGGCGTCTTCGTCGTGGAGGGTCGCGGGTACGAGGTGGTTTCGAGCGCGCAGGTGGCGGTCGACGAGGCGGTCGAGGCCGGTGGCGAGCACCACGGCGAGGGCGGACAGTGGCAGGAGCCGGAAGTCGCCCGCCATCTCGGACAGCATCACCACTGCGACCAGCGGCGCCCGCACGCTGACCGCCACCCCGATCGCCATCGCGATCAGGATGCCGTCCCACCGTGAGCCGCCAAGGTGGAGGCCGAGCTCGCCGAGCAGCAGGAATGCCCCCAGCGCTGCGCCGGCCGACACGGCGAGCGACGGCGACACGACACCCCCCGGCGCGCCGGCGCCGATCGTGGCACTCGTCGCGACGAGCTTCCCCAGGCACAGTGCGAGCGCGACCCCGGCGGTGGCGGTGGTCGCGGTGGACCGCACCGCCTCCATCCCGTTGCCGGCCGTGAGGGGTACGAACGCGACGGTCGCCCCTGCCACGATCGCCAGCAGCAGCACCCGACGCCACCGGTGCGTGGCCGGCGGCGACGGCTGCGAGGTCGCCCGCTCCAACCGTTGGCGCAGCCACAGGAACGTGCGGCTGGCGGCGTACGCCGGCAACACGCCCGCCAGCGCGAGCACCAGCGCGGAGCGCGACATCGGATCCACCCCACGGGGGAAGATGGGGTGGCCGCCGAGCAACGTCTGCGCGACCGCGAACCCGAGGGCAGCACCGGTGACGGCATGGGCGACAGTGCGGCGATCATGCCGCACCCCCAGGTGCTCCTCCACGTACAGCACGGCGGCGATCGGGGCGTGGTACGCGACGGCGAATGCGGCGGCGATGCCCGTCACCGCCAGCCGGTGGCGCGGCCGGTGGGTGAGACGGCCGACCCCGTTGCCCACCATCCCGCCGGCCTCCATGATCGGCGCCTCCCGCCCGAGTGAACCGAGTGCAGACGTGGCGATCCACGTCGCCCCCATCCGCAGCGCGGTGCCACGGGCGGACGGATCGGGCTCCTCGCCGCGCGCCGAGGCGGCGATCGCGCGCAGCCCCAGCCGCCCAGCGTGGCGCCGTTGCGCCGCAATGCCCGCCCAGGCCGCGGCGAGCACGCCGGCGGTGACCAGGAGGAACGTCGCCGCCTGGCCAAGGCGCCGCGCCGCCTCCACGGGGCCGTCGGCGCCCGTCAGCAGGCGACCAACGGCCAGGACGGACTCGCGGAACGCGAACGCGACGAAGGCCGCGACGGCGCTGACCAGGGCGACGGCGGCGGCGGTGCCGATGGTGCCGGTGCCGCGCCGCACGGACTGCCGCAGCCGCGAGCGATCGCGGGCCAGCACGTCAACGCGATCGAGGGACGGCGCGCTGACGTGCTGCACGGCATCACTACAACATGGCGGCCATCAATCCGTCCAAGACCAACTTCCGATTGCCCCATAGGCTGTGCCTATGGATCTGCGTCAGGTCGAGTTCGTCGTCGCGGTCGTCGATCACGGAGGCTTCACCAAGGCGGCAGCCGCGCTCCATGTCGCGCAGCCGTCGCTGTCGCAAAGCGTGCGCCGGCTGGAGGCCGAGCTCGGCTCGCCGCTCTTCACCCGCCACGCACGTGGTGTGCTGCTGACCGGCGCGGGCGAGGCGTTCCTCGGCCCCGCTCGCCGGCTGCTGCGCGATGCTCGTGCGACGCGCGAGGCAGTGGGGGAGCACACGCTCCTCATGACGGGCACGCTCGATCTGGTGGCGCTCCCGACACTGGTGGCCGATCCGCTCGTCGGTTTCGTCGGTTCGTTCCGTGAGCGGCATCCGGGTGTCACGGTGCGCATCGCCGAGCCGGGCGACGCACGGCAACTGCTCGACATGCTGCGCGACGGCCGCTGCGAAGTGGGCCTGACCGAGGCGGCGGGAGCGCTCGACGGGCTGGCCCGGGTGCCGCTCGGCCGGCAGCGCCTGCTCGCCGTGCTGCCACCCGGCCCGGAGGACGACATCCCGCAGCGCCTGGCCCCGGAGGATCTCGGCCGGCACGCCCTGATCATGACGCCGGCAGGTACGTCCACGCGCGACCGCGTGGACGACGCACTCGTCGCTGCCGGTGCCCACGCGGTGGTGAGGGTGGAGACGAGGCAGCGGGAGGCGATCGTGCCGCTCGTGCTCGCCGGAGCCGGCGCAACCGTGCTCCCCGAGCCGCTGGCGAACGACGCGGCCCGGCGCGGTGCCCGCGTCCGCCCGTTCCGCCCGGCCCTGGCACGGACGATCAGCCTCGTGCACCCCGTGGACGGGCTCTCACCTGCTGCCACCGCATTCGTCAAGCTCGTCGAGTCGACTCGCTGACGTCCGGCGCCCGGTTGCCGTACGGCCTGCGGGGGTACCGTCGGCACCATGATCGACATCTGCCACTATGACGGCACCGACCACAGCCTGATCGTGGAGCGGGGCGCACCGGAGGACTCGGCGGCACCCCGCTGCAGGCTGCACGCCTACACCGACACCGACGGCTGGCGCTGCTTCACCGACCACGAGGGGAAGGTCGTCAGGATGCGCTACGACCTGGCGACCGAAGCCACCAATTGCAGCCTCGTCGGCAAGCTGATGGGGTTGCCCGCGCAAGGGATCGCCCGCGACGTTCTCGACGAGGTCCGCGGGCAGCCCGGTGTGTCGCGCACGCGCAGCACCCACGAGTGACCGCGCCGCCGGGAGGTTTCAGCCGTCGTCGGCCAGCAGCCCGTCCACCCGGTTGAGCACATCGGAGTGGTCGTTGTGCGAGTGGGTGAAGCCGAGCGCCCGCTCCTGGCGCACCGTCTCCACCGAGCGGAACGCGTTGATGTAGGCGCGGCGCCGGCTGGTGGCCGAGCGGTTGCCACCCGAGCCGTGCAGGATGCCCTCGTTGTGCACGGTGATGTCGCCCCGCCGGATCGACACCGGCCGCGGCACCTCACCCTCGCGCAGCTCGGTGACCAGCGTGTGCTGCTGTGCGCGATCGCTGCCCGCCGGACGGTGGGGACGCACCGGCTGGCGATGGCTGCCGGGCAGGAACTGCAGGCACCCGTTCTCCGGGCTGGTGTCGTCCAGCGCCAGCCAGCACGTGGCGGTGCGCCGGTCGTCGGTGTTGATCCAGTACGCCTGGTCCTGGTGCCAGGCGAACACGGCATCGTCGCGGCCGGGCTGCTTGGCCAACAGCTGGTCGAAGTCGAGCGTCATCCCCTCGCCGCACAGCTGCTGGGCGATGCTGTGCCCCACCTGCTCGAAGACGTTGCCCTGCCAGGCGGGGTGGTAGCGGCGGGGGAGCATCACGTTGAAGATCGCGTAGG
The DNA here is from genome assembly GCA_964477795.1 of uncultured Bifidobacterium sp. Taxonomy (GTDB): domain Bacteria; phylum Actinomycetota; class Acidimicrobiia; order Acidimicrobiales; family Ilumatobacteraceae; genus UBA668. The sequence goes on along the minus strand of CAYZFZ010000025.1, from coordinate 1,444 downwards.
CCGACGGGTCGGTGCCGTGTTCGCCGGTGACCATGTCGTTGAGGTCCTTGCCCGCGACTGCGATCTCGCCGCGCATGAACGCGTCGTACACGTGCTCCAGCTCGAGGAGCTCGGTCTCGGTGAGCACCGCCGGGAGGTGCACATAGCCCTCCTCCTGGAAGTGGCGCAGCTCGCCGGCGGTGACGAGGTAGCGGTTGCCGTCGCGCATGCCCATGCACGCGAACGTAGTGTGCGGGCGATGTTCCGCGATCGCACGGACGCCGGCCAGCGGCTCGCGCAGCGGCTGGCCCACCTGCGCGGCGAGCCCGTCGTCGTGCTCGGTCTGCCGCGCGGTGGTGTGCCTGTCGCCCACGAGGTGGCGAGCGCGCTCGGCGCGCCGCTCGACGTGATGGTGGTGCGCAAGCTGGGTGTCCCCTTCCAGCCCGAACTCGCGATGGGTGCGATCGCGGAGGACGGCGTGCGGGTGGTGAACGACGACGTGGTGGCGGCGGCACGCGTGAGCGCGGCGGAGATCGAGCGCGTGGAAGCCGGCGAGCGCCTCGAGCTCGCCAGGCGCGCAGTGGCGTTCCGCGGCTCGCGGCCGAGGGTGCCCGTGGACGGCAAGGTCGTGGTGGTCGTCGACGACGGCCTCGCCACCGGCGCGACCGCGCGGGCGGCCTGCGCAGCGGCCCGCCGGTGGGGAGCTAGCAGGGTCGTGCTGGCCGTCCCGGTGGCGCCGGCGGGCTGGGAACACCGGATGGCGGGGGCAGCCGACGACTTCGTGTGCGTCGACGCGCCGCACCGCTTCGCCGCGGTCGGCCAGTTCTACGACGACTTCGCGCAGACCACCGACGCCGAGGTGATCGCCTGCCTCGGTGATCCGCCGCCCGCCGGGTGAGCCCCGATGCGTCGGTAGGGTGGCGCCCGTGGAAGCGACCCCGCTCGACGACAAGCTCAGCGCACTGCAGGCCGAGCTCGCACAGCTCGGCCGCGTGGTCGTGGCGTTCAGCGGCGGGGCCGACTCGGCACTGCTCGCCGCGGTCGCGCACCGCACGCTCGGTCCTGCCGGCGCGCACGCCGTCACCGCGGTCTCGCCATCGCTCGCGGGCGACGAGGAGGCCGATTGCCGTGCCCTCGCCGAGGAGTGGGGCCTGCGCTGGACGCCCGTGGTCACCCACGAGATGGAGCGCGCCGCATACCGGCTCAACGACACCGATCGCTGCTTCCACTGCAAGAGCGAGCTGATGGACGTGCTCGCCCCGATCGCAGTGCACGAGACTGCCACTGTCGTGCTCGGCGTGAACGTCGACGACCTCGGCGATCATCGGCCCGGCCAGAAGGCCGCGGCGGAGGCGGGCGCCCAGTTCCCGCTCGTCGCCGCCGGCTTCACCAAGGCCGACGTGCGCGCTGCCTCCCAGCAGCTCGGCCTGCGCACCTGGGACAAGCCCGCCGCCGCCTGCCTGGC
>CAYZFZ010000024.1:4713-27689 GCA_964477795.1 uncultured Bifidobacterium sp. | reverse complement strand
CCCCGGCCTGCCGACGGACTCCTTCTCCGACGACCCGCTGCGCATGCTGCGCGCGGCCCGCTTCATCGCCCGCCTGCAGGCGACACCCGTGCCGGAGCTGGTGGAGGCGGTGAGGGCGATGAGGAGCCGGCTGGAGATCGTGTCCGCGGAGCGCATCCGCGACGAGCTCGACAAGCTGATCACGCTGCCGCATCCGAGTGCCGGCCTGTGGTTCGCGATCGACACCGGGCTGGCCGACGAGTTCCTGCCCGAGCTGCCGATGATGCGCCTGGAGCAAGATCCGCTGCACCGCCACAAGGACGTGCTCACCCACACCCTCGCGGTGATGGAGAACGTCCGTCCGCCGGCGGAGCAACCCCCCGGGCGCCCCCCGTTCGACTTCCGCCGCACCCGGCTCGCCGCCCTGTTCCACGATGTCGGCAAGCCCCGCACGCGCGGGTACCAGCAGGGCAAGGGGGTCACGTTCCACCACCACGACGCGGTGGGCGCGCGCATGACGCGCAAGCGGCTGGAAGCACTGCGCTACAGCAACGACGACGTGCAGGCGATCAGCGAGCTGGTGGCGCTGCACCTGCGCTTTCACACCTACGCCATGGGCTGGACCGATTCGGCGGTGCGCCGCTACGTGCGCGATGCCGGGCCGCTGCTGCAGGAGCTGAACGTGCTCACCCGTTGCGACTGCACCACGCGCAACGAGAAGAAGGCGTTGATGCTGTCCCGGCGGATGGACGACCTGGAGGCGCGCATCGCGGAGCTCGCCGCCCATGAGGAGCTCGCCGCCATCCGCCCCGAGCTGAACGGCGCACAGGTGATGGAGCAGCTGCAGCTGCAGCCGGGCCCGATGGTGGGCAAGGCGCTGGCCTTCCTGCTGGAGATCCGCCTGGAGGAGGGTCTCGTCGGCGAGGAAGAGGCCCGACGCCGCTTGGACGCCTGGTGGCGCAGCGAACACGGCGGGTGATACGGTCGCGCGTTCGACCGATGACGCTGCGACCCCCAGCGTGACGTCGCGGCGCAGCAGCTACGGGAGGCGGCGGCGGACGATGCAGCCGGGAAGTTTCGACGAACGTCGATGGTGGAGCTGGGAGCCCAGCAACAGGGCCGGTGGCTTCGTCGCGCTCGTCTGCCTGGGCCTCCTGACGCTCGTCGGCCTCCTCGCCCTCACGACCGGCGCCGACACGACGGCGGCGTGGTCCCGCTGGACCAATGTCGCACTGCTCGCGCTCTCGCTCGTCGGTGTTGCGCTCGCCTGGACCCGCTCGCGGCGGCAGGCCCGGCCCGCCTACGGGGTGGTTGCGATCGCGATGGCGGGCAGCGCGTTCGCCCAGCTGCTGCTCGGCCTGCACGCGTCGGTCTGGATGGACGAGCATTGGCCGTCGCCCGCCGACGTCGGCATGTTCGTCTTCTACGGGGGCCTGATCGCGTTCCTCGTGCGCCACATGCGCGCCGGTGATCGCACGAACCTCGCCCCCCACCTCGTCGACGCCGCACTGATGTCGCTGGCGGCGATGTTCATCCTCTGGCTGGAGGTCATCGCTCCCGGTGTCGGCGACCTCGACCGGCTGTCGGCCGTCTCGCAGGTGCTCGTGCTCGCCTATCCGGCGCTGTCGGTGTTCGTCGCATCCATCGTGCTGCTGCTGCTGCTCGTCGACCGCTCGGCCGCGCGGGTCGCGCTCTTCCTCGGGATGGTGGCGCTCGCGATCGGCAACACCGTCGCCAGCGTCCACTTCCGCCATGAGACCTCGGTCTCGGTGGCGTGGTCGGGCGCGTGCTGGGCGGTGGGCTTCATCGGCCTCAACGTCGCGCTCAGCGTGCCCGCCGGCGCCCGCCTGTCCGCCCGGCGACCAACGCTGGCCCGGCTGATCATCGTCCACGCACCGGTGACGCTCGGCCTCTGGCTGGCGACGTGGCGGTTCGTGGTCCACGACAGCAAGGCGGATCGTGTGACGGCTGCGGTCGGCCTGCTGCTCGGCATCCTGTGGTCGCTCGCGCAGGTCGCCAGCTTCCGCCAGGCCAGCCACTGGTCGGCGCAGCTGCACGACAAGATCGACGAGCTGCAAGCCGCCGAGCAGGAGCTGCGCCAACTGCTCGACGATCTGCCCGACGCGCTGGTGGTGCTGGGCCGCGACGGCACGATCCGCGACGTGAACGTCAACACGCTGATGCTCACCGGGTTGGACCGCGCCGAGCTGATCGGGACGTACTTCACCGAGCTGTTCGACGAGGACGACCGCAACCGGCTGGTCGCACTGTGGGTCGCACTGCAGCGCGGCGAGACGATGCTGGTGCCCACGCTCAACTTCACCCGCGCGGATGGCAGCCGGGTGCTGCTGGAGGCGGACGCGAACACCCCGTTGCGCGACCCGCAGCGGGTGGTGATCGCGTTGCGCGACGTCACGATTCGGGTGGCGGAGGCGCACCGGCTGGAGCGGGCGCGCGAACGCTTCCGGCTCGCGTTCCACGGTGCACCGACCGGGATGGCGCTCTCCACCGCTCCCGACGGTGTGTTGATCGACGTCAACGAGTCGCTGATGACGATGCTGGGCCGCACCCGCGACGACCTCATCGGTCGCACCGTCGAGGAGATCAGTCACCCGGACGACTGGCAGCGCAAGCTGACCCCGACGCGCCGCACCTCCGACCACGAAGCGGACAACTACCGCATGGAGCGCCGCTACATCCGCGGCGACGGTGGCGTCGTGTGGGCTCGCACCTGGGTCTCGATCATGGACGACAGCGACGGCGGTTCGCTCGCCATCGCGCACATCGAGGACGTCACCGAGCAGCGGCACAACGCCGAGCGTCTCGAGTGGGCCGCGTCGCACGACGGGCTCACCGGGTTGCCCAACCGGTTCCGCTTCCTCGAACGGCTCGGCGCGTACCTGGAGTCGGCCGAGCCGGGGTCGATCGCAGTGCTGTTCATCGACATCGACAACTTCAAGGTGATCAACGACAGCCTCGGCCACGACGCGGGCGACCAGCTGCTCCAGTCGATGAGCGAGCGCCTGCGCTCGGTGGTGCGCGACCGCGACATGCTCGGCCGGTTCGGCGGCGACGAGTTCATCGTCATGCTGCGCGACGTCAGCGGCAGCTACGACCCCTTCGAGGTGGCCGAGCGCCTGCGCGCCGAGATCGCGCAGCCGCTGGTGATCGACGGCGCCGAGCTGTTCGTCACCGCCAGCATCGGCATCACGGTGTCCGACCGCGAGGGTGTCACCACCACCGAGATGCTGCGCGACGCGGACGCGGCGATGTACCGGGCCAAGGCGCGCGGCCGCGACTGCGTGGAGGTGTTCGCGCCCGGCAGTCACGACGCCACGGTGCTGACGTTGCGCACCACCAACGAGCTGCGCCGCGGCCTCGAGCGCGGCGAGATCGTGCCGTACTACCAACCGATCGTGCAGCTCGGCAACGGCCACCTCGTCGGCTTCGAGGTGCTGGCCCGCTGGCGCCACCCCGACCGCGGCCTGCTCGGAGGAGACCGGTCTCATCGGCGAGGTCGGCGCGGCGGTGCTCAAGGCATCGCTGGCGCAGCTGGGCCAGTGGCGCAACAGCACGCAGCGCTTCAGCGACCTGTCGGTGTCGGTGAACGTGAGCGTGCGCCAGCTGATGAGCAGCCAGCTCGTCGACGTGGTGTCCGACGCGCTCGCCGAGGCCGGTGTGTCGGCCGGCGCGCTGTGGCTGGAGATCACCGAGACGGCCCTCATGGCCGACGTGAAGGCGGCCACTGTCGCGCTGCGCGAGCTGCGCAGTCTGGGTCTGCACCTCGCGGTCGACGACTTCGGCACCGGCTACTCGTCGCTCACCTATCTGAAGCGCTTCCCGGTGGAGGCGATCAAGGTGGACCGCACGTTCGTCAACGGGTTGGGCATCGACCAGGAGGACTCGACGATCGTCGAGGCGGTCGTGAACCTCGGGCACTCGCTGGGCCTGTCGGTGGTGGCCGAGGGCGTCGAGACCCCGCTGCAGCTCACCAGGCTGCGCGAGATCGGCTGCGACCGCGGCCAGGGCTACCTGTTCGGCCGCCCGCGACCGGCCGAGCTGGTGGAGGCCGAGTACTCGCTGGTCTGACGGTGGCGCAGCCGGCGACCGCGGTGGGTGTGGATCAGTCGCCCTGCTTGCGGGCGCGCACGACGAGCACCGACGGGCACAGCGGCTCGCGCACGCGCTGATCCCCCAGTTCGTGGATCACGTCGAGGCGGAAGTTGCTGCGCTCGAAGGACATGTACAGCTCGGTGAAGGTCATGCCGGCCGCGCCGTAGGCGGCGGTGGCGGTGTGGTCCTGCCCGCCGAACATGGCGGCGACGGGATGCTGCATGGCCACCACGAACGGTGCACCGGGCTTGAGCACGCGGTGCACCTGGCGCAGCAGGCGCGGCAGATCGTCGACCGTCGCGAGCGTGTGCGAGGCGACGACGAGGTCGACCGATGCGCTCGTCGCGAAGCCGAGGTCGGCGAGATCGCCGCGGTGGCACTCCACCCTCACCTCTGCACGAGCGGCGGCGGCGCGCACCGACGCGATCGCGTCGTCGCTGGGATCGAGTGCCATCGCCTTCGCGCCGGCCTGCGCGGCGGTGACCGAGTTGGGCGCGTTGTTGGCAGGTGCGAGGCCCAGCTCGATGACGCGCTTGCCGGCGACATCACCGCAGAGTCGCAACTCGGATTCGTCGGCCACGTGGGCGCCGTACCAGATGCTCATGTGCACAGTGTGGCCCGCTCACCGATGGCCGTGGCGGATGCGGCGCGGACACGGCGGCGAGGTGCCGGTAACCTCGTGCGCCATGACGTTCAGCGCCTCGACGTTCACGGCCGGTGCCCTGCGCACGTCCGGCGCGGTCGTGGATCATCGGCTGTCGCGACGCCATCTCATCAACGAGTTCCGCCGCGGCCGGCTGCGTCAGGATCAGGTCTGCGACGCCCATCCCGAGCTCATCCGGGCGGCGCGCAACATCGGCACGCCGGCCACCATCGCCTGCCCCATCTGCACCGAGCAGGAGCTGCGCCTCATCACGTATGTGTTCGGCCCGCGCCTGCCGTCGCACGGCCGCTGTGTCAGCACTGCCGCCGAGCTGGCGAAGCTGAACGCCCGCCCCGACGAGCTCACCGCCTATGTGGTGGAGGCGTGCGTGTCGTGCCGCTGGCACCACCTGCTGCGCGTGCTGCCCGTCGGAAGCCGGCGCCCGCGGGCGAAGGCCACATGAGCGCGGTCTCGCCCACGGTGCACCTGTTCGTCTACGGCACGTTGCGGCCGGGCGAGGTGCGCTGGCAGCACCTCGCGCCCTTCGTGGTGGGCGAGGGCATCGACACCGCGGCCGCAGGTGCCCTGTACGACACCGGGCTCGACTACCCGGCCGCCATGTTCGACGAACCCGGCCGGATCCTCGGGCGCGTCTACACGCTGGCGCCCGAGCGGCTGGCCGACGCGCTCGCCCATCTCGACGAGGTGGAGAGCGCCGTCCGCGGGCTGTACGCACGGGTGACGGTGGCCACCGAGTCGGGCCACACCGCGTGGGCCTACCAGTGCGGCGACCCCTCGCTGCTGCGCCGCCCGATCCCCGGCGGCGACTGGTTGCTGCGGGCTGTCTGAAGCCGATGGCCGGTCAGAACGGGCTGAGGCCCATCCGGTTGCGCACGCTGATCGCCTCTCCCACGTGGGCGTGCCCGTGGCCGATGACGGGCCACTGCACGAACCACCACAGTGCCTTGCCCTCCCACATGGAGTACAGCCAGGGCAGCTCGCCGTCGTCGAGGCCGGCGCGCAGGGTGAGGCGGTAGGCGGTGTTCGGTTCGATGTCGAGCGCCATCGACCCCAGCGACGCGAGCCATGCCTGGGTTCCGTCGAACACCGCGGTGAGGTAGTCGAGGAGGGCACCGCCGGGAATCAGCGAGGTGACGGCGAGGTCCTCCCGCTCGGCGAGGCCGACGGCCGACCCCTGGCCGGCGAGGCCGAGCGCCTCGGCGTACTCGGCGAACAGCGGTGTGTGGTTGCGGATCACGGCGTTGACGGCGAGATCTTGGTGGCGGGCGATGTGCAGCAGCAGGCCGGCGATCGTGGTGCCGCCGCCGTCGGCCGGCTCGTGCCAGCGGTCCGTGGGCACCAGCCGCACCACCGCGTCGAACAGCTTCGAACGCACCGAGGCCAGGTCGCTGATCATCCACTCGTGCAGGTCCACGCCCGCCGACCGTAGCCCAGCGGGCCCCGGCCGGCGCCCCCGACCCTCCCTGTCACACCCCTGCGCGACACTGCGACCATGTCCAGCACGTCCGCACCTCCAGGGCCGGGTCCTCGCGAATCGCCGCTACACTCGCCAGGTCATATTGGCCCTGCCCCATCACGGGGCCCCGGGAAGCCCCCGGGTCCGAAGGGAGGAATCACACGCATGATGCGTGCCTACGAATTCATGGTCATCCTCGAAGGTGATCTCGAAGAGACCGCTGCGCAGGCGTGGGTGAAGACCATCACCGATGGCATCACCAAGGCCGGCGGCAGCGTCCACGGCAAGCCCGATTGGTGGGGCCGGCGCCAGTTCGCCTACCCCATCAACAAGAAGGAGTACGGCTACTACGCCGTCATGAACGTCATCGCTCCCGGTGGCGCTCTCGACGAGTTCGAGCGCTCGCTCCGCATCGCAGACGACGTCGTCCGCCACAAGCTGCTGCGCCTGCCCGATGCCGAGGCGGCTCGCCGCGGCATGTCGGTCGCAGCCTGACCCTCGGCGTTCTCACGCCTCTTTTCGCAGTTTGCCGTTCTCGAGCAAGGAGCACTCTCATGGCCGATAGCACCGTCACCATCGTTGGCAACATCACCCGCGATCCCGAGCTGCGTTTCACCACCGGCGGGAAGGGCATCGCCAGTTTCGGCGTCGCCGTCAACCGCCGCTGGCAGCAGAACGGCGAGTGGCAGGAGAAGGTGTCGTTCTTCAACGTCACCGCCTGGGACACGCTCGGCGAGAACGTCGCGGCGTCGCTCAGCAAGGGCGCCCGTGTCATCGTGACCGGCCGCCTCGAGCAGCGCGAGTACGAGACCAAAGAGGGCGAGAAGCGCAACATCGTCGAGATCGTCGCCGACGAGATCGGGCCGTCACTGCGCTGGGCACGCGCCGAAGTCGAGCGCGTCTCCCGCGACGGTGGCAGCAGCAGTGGCGGCGGCTCCGCGTCCAGCGGTGGCGGCCGGGCTCCTGATCCCGTGTACGGCGACGAAGAACCCTTCTGATTCATTCGAGATTCCTGAAAGACCTGAGCAATGAGCAAAGACAACAACAACAAGAAGTCCAAGCCGAGGGGGCCCAAGGATGGGGCCAACCCGAAGAAGTTCAAGAAGAAGACCAGCATCCTGCTCACCGACAAGGTCGAGTACATCGACTACAAGGACGTGAACCTGCTGACCCGCTTCGTGAGCGACCGGTCCAAGATCCGCAACCGCCGCGTCACCGGCAACACGGTGCAGCAGCAGCGCGAGATCGCCAACGCGATCAAGAACTCGCGCGAGATGGCGCTGATCCCCTACACCAAGCGCGTCGCCCAGACCCGCACCTCGCGCCCGCCGCGCGACGGCGACAACCGCCGTGGCCGCGACGACGACCAGACGCGCGAGTCGCAGGTGGCCGCGGCGGCGGAGAGCACCGAGGTCGAAGAGGTTGCCGGCGACGAGGAGGTGGAGGGCTGATGAAGCTGATCCTCCGTTCCGACCGCAAGGGCCTTGGCAAGCGCGGCGACGTCGTCGACGTGTCCGACGGCTACGCCCGCAATTTCCTGCTGCCCAAGGGCCATGCCATCGCGTCCACCGATGGTGCCGCGGCGCAGGCCGTGTCCATGCGCCGTGCCCGCGACCTGCGCGATGCGCAGGATCGCGAGAGCGCCCAGACCGTGGCCTCGGCGCTCGTCGCCAAGACCATCGTGATCCCGGTGAAGGCCGGCGCCGAAGGGCGCCTGTTCGGCTCGGTCACCACCGCCGATGTCGCCGCCGCCGTCGAGGCCCAGGCCAACATCGTGCTCGACCGCAAGAAGCTGCACGTCGACCACATCAAGACCATCGGCACCTACCAGGTGGCGGCCAAGCTGCACCACGACGTCGAGTTCCCGATCACCATCGAGGTCACGGCCAAGTAGGCCCACCCAGCGTCGACTCACCACCGCATGCGGTGGTCATCATCCACAAGGTTGTCCACAGCCCCGGCAGTGCCGTCCTCGGTTGCTCCCGGGGCTGTGCCGTTCCTGCGCTGCCTCGGACGATGTCGTTGCGGGCGCAAGTTGTCCACAGGAAGTCCCCACGATTACCCCACGATTACCCCACGTTGACCCCTCTAGCGATCCACAGGATGACTCAGGCAAGGTAGGTGCACCATGACCGTTCTCCATCGGGGGCTGTGCCCCACATCCCCCGTGCCATGCAGCTGCGGCGAAGTGGTGCCGGTGGTGGCGTCATGACGGACTTCCGGCGGGAGACGGGTAGCTCGCGCGACGGCGGTCGCGACCGGCCGGCCGTGCGCCGCGGCGACGGGCGGGTGCCGCCGCACAACCTCAGCGCGGAGGAGAGCCTGCTCGGCGCCCTGTTGCTGTCGCGCGAGGTGGTGGGCCAGGTGTCCGAGCTGGGCGTGCTGGTCGACCACTTCTACAAGCCCTCGCACCAGCACATCTACGCCGCGATGCGCGGTCTGATGGCCAGCGGTCTGCCGGTCGACATCGTCACCGTCTCCGACGAGCTGCGCCGCAACGGCCTGCTGGAGGAGGTGGGTGGCTCGCAGGCACTGCTCGAGCTGCAGAACGCGACGCCGGCGATCTCCAACGCTGCCCGCTACGCCAAGATCGTGCAGGACACGGCGGTGCTGCGGCGGTTGATCAGCGTCGCCGGCGAGATCACCGAGATCGCCTACATGGAGCCCGACGACGTCACCAAGGCGCTCGACGAGGCCGAGACGAAGGTGTTCGAGGTCGCCGAGGATCGGGTCATCGACTCCACCCGCCCCCTGTCGGATCTGCTGCCGCTGGCGATGGACAAGCTGCAGGAGACCTTCGAGCGCGGCGACAGCATCACCGGCGCGCCCACGGGTTACAACGACCTCGACGAGCTGCTCTCCGGCCTGCAGCCGAGCACGCTCAACATCATCGGCGCGCGGCCCGCGATGGGCAAGTGCGTCGCCTGGGACACCCCCATCCTCGACCCGCGCACCGGTGCGGTGCGCACCGCCGCCGAGATCTTCGACTCCACACAGCTGCGTTTCGACGTCGACCTGCTGTCGCTCGACGGCGAAGCGTCGCTGGTGCACACCTCGGCCAGTGCCCTCATCGACGATGGGGTGAAGCCGGTCTTCCTCGTCGAGACGCGCGCCGGTCGCCGAATCCGCATCACGGCGAGCCATCCCCTTCTGTCGCAGCACGGCTGGCGTCCACTCCACCAGTTGGCGGTCGGCGACGTCATCGCCGCGCCGTCGATCCTTCCTGTCTTCGGTCGCCAGTCCCTCCCCGACGCCGAGATCGACCTGCTCGCCTTGCTCATCGGAGACGGCTCGATCGGCCCGGGCGCGGACACACCCGCGCTCACGTGTGCGCTTCCGGAGATCATCGAGGTCGCCAGGGCAGCGGCCGGCTGCTTCGGCGCGGACTTGATCTTCAACGCCATGGCCGGAAAGGCAACGACGTACCGCATCTCGCGCGGCCGTCGGGGAGGTGCGGCCAACCCGGTCACCGAGATGTTGCGCCGTCACGACTGTTGGGGAAAGTCCGCGCATGAGAAGCGGGTGCCGTCGGCGATCTTCACCGCGCCGCGCGAGCAGGTCGTGCGTTTCCTCAACCGGTTGTTCGCGACGGACGGCACCGCCTGGGTGGCATCGGCCGGGTACAGCAGGGTCGGTTACACAACGGTCAGCGAGCAGCTCTCGCTCGACGTCATGCATCTCCTCCTGCGATTCGGGATCCGGTCGAAGCGGCGCACGCGCTGGGTGACGTACCGCGACCAGCGCCGGCGGGCGTTCGAGGTGGAGGTAATGGATTCGGCGTCGCTGCGCACGTTCTGCGCGGAGATCGGCATCCTCGGCAAGGACGCTGCGGTTCGGCGCGTCGCCGAGCGTGTCGCGGCCACGCCGACGAACCAGTACACGATCGACACCCTGCCGATGGCAGTGTGGGACGACGTGGTGAAGGCGAAGGGCGAGCGCAGCTGGGCATCCATCAATGCCGCCGTAGGTAAGCCGGCCAGTCACAACTGGCACGCGTTTCGCCGCAACCCACGCCGGGAAACGGTCGCACTGCTCGCCGAAGTGCTCGACGACGATCGACTGCGCTGGTGGGCATCGCCGGCGGTCACGTGGGATCGCATTACGGCCATCACCGCGGTGGGGGCTGATCGGGTCATCGACTTCACGGTGCCGGAGCTGCACAACTTCGTTGCCGCCGACCTGTTCGTGCACAACACCGCGGTGGGTTTGGGGATCGCGGCGAACGTCGCCAAGGCGACACAGAAACCGGTGCTGGTGTTCTCGCTGGAGATGGGGCACGCCGAGCTGACGCAGCGAATCCTGTCCAGCGAGGCCGAGGTGGAGTCGCAGAAGCTGCGCAGCGGCCGGCTGGTGGAATCGGACTGGACGAAGATCGGCAAGGCGATCAACCGGATCGACAGCCTGCCGCTGTACCTCGACGACAACCCGCGGGTGACGGTGATGGAGATCCGCGCCAAGGCCCGCCGGCTCAAGGCCCGCCATGGTGGGCTGGCGCTGATCATGATCGACTACCTGCAGCTGATGAGCGGCGGCACGAACGCCGAGAACCGCCAGCTGGAGGTCAGCGAGATCAGCCGTGGGCTGAAGGTCCTGGCCCGCGAGCTCGACGTGCCGATCATCGCCCTCAGCCAGCTGAGCCGAAACCTGGAGAGCCGCGCCGACAAGCGCCCGATGCTGGCCGACCTGCGCGAATCCGGCTCGCTCGAGCAGGACGCCGACGTGGTGATGTTCCTGTACCGCGACGAGGTCTACAACCGCGACTCGCCGGACAAGGCCAGCGCCGAGCTGATCGTGGCCAAGCACCGCTCCGGCCCCACCGGCGTTGCCCGCCTCGTCTGGCGCGGCCAGTACACCAAGTTCGGCAACGCCGCCCGCGGCGTCTGACGACGCGGCCAGAGGGCACCGGGGCGCGCACCTGCCGCGGGATGGTGCGCGACGATGTCAGTTCCCGAGATCAGAGGAGTCACCGATGCCACAGGAGTTCGAGGGCGATCTTGCCGGGGCGGTGTTCTGGGGCGCGGATCTCAGCGGAGCCCGCTTCCGCGACGTCAACCTCACGGACGTGACGATCACCCACGCCTGGTTGCTCAACGTCGACATTGACGCGCTCATCGATCGGGTGGTGATCAACGGCGTCGACGTCACTGCCTACGTGAACGAGCGCGACCGGTGGTACCCGCTGCGGGCCATGCTGCGCCCCACCACCGCCGAGGGGTTGCGCGCCGCGTGGACCGCGCTGGAGGAGACCTGGGCGCCCACCATCGCCCGGGCGCGGGCGCTGCCCGACGCGGCCTTGCACGAGTCGGTGGGTGGGGAGTGGTCGTTCGTGCAGACGTTGCGGCACCTCGTGTTCGCGACGGACAAGTGGTTCACCGCCCCCGTGCTCGACGCCGGCTTCCACCCGATCGGCCTCACCAACAGCGGTTCCGTCGACTTCCCGTTCCCCGGGCTGGATGCTGCGGCCTCCCCGTCGATCGCGGAGGTGCTCGCCGTCCGCGAGGAACAGGCGCACGCCGTGCGCGAGTTCCTCGCCGGCGTCTCGGAGGCCGACTTCAGCCGCTCGCTCGACGTGCTGGAGAACGGCCCCCACCCACTGCTCGAGTGCCTGTACACGGTGTTCGAGGAGGAGTTCTGGCATCACCGCTACGCGCAGCGCGACCTCACCCAGCTCGAACATCGGTGAATGCATGTCTGGAATCGATCAAGATCGGGCACACAGCGTGAGAAGATGATGGTGCGCTCGACTTCGTTGATCTACAGTGCGCACGGGTGAATACGCAGTAGGGGCCGATTCTCGGCCCGCATGCCATGGGGATCGAGGGGCTCGATGGTCAAGCGAATGGATGTGCAGAGCAGGTTGCTGCTCGGCGGCGTCGCGGGTGTTGCCGGCGCGGCCTGGGGTTGGGTGCTCGGCTTCGACCTGTTCGTCGTCATCGCGATCGCGATCGGCGCAGCGTTGCCAGCGTGGGTGCTGTCGCGCTTGTCCTACGCGCCGACCACCACCGACAGCCTGCAGCGTTCTCTCGACGACCTTGCGGCCCGCCCGTCGCCGGCAGCGGCGCGTACCGGCGAGCGACTTGCCGATGTCTACGTGCTCGTGCCGCGCGAGGCCCGACCCGATGCCGGCCTCGCTGGCGCGCAGGCAGCAGGCCAGGAGCGGATGCGCCGCACCCCGCCGCGCCCGCAACGCCACCGCGACACCGGTTGAGGTCCGCGCCCGGCAGACTGGTCGGCATGTTCCTCGGCAAGGATCTCATCGTCTGGTTGCTGCTCGCCCTCGGTGGGGCGCTGTTCGCCGGCAACCTGATGGCGGTCGTGCGCCCACCGGTGGCGCCCAAGGCGGAGGGCGACCTGCCGCAGGCGCCGCGCGCGCGCAGCCTCACGATGGCGGCGATCGGCTTCGTCGTCGCGATCGCGGCCCTCGCCGCACTGCTCGCGCGCTGAGATGCAGCTCGTCGCCCTGGCCGTCGCATCCGGCCGCAGGGCCACGCTGAGCGGCGGCAGCGGACCACGGTCGGTGACGCGCCGGACGGTGGCTTGACGTCGTCGCGGACGAACCGATCCGTCCACACGCAGAGTGGTTGCTCCGCGCGCAGATGCGCGACCTCCCGCGCGCAGGACGTCTCGGTTTGACCAGACCTTGAGCGGAAGAACTCCATCGCGCGCCGATGACTCGTTACCTTGGCCGCCTCGACGACTTTTGACGGATCATGCGTCATCGTTGCGACCAGCGGACGTCGAAGCGAGTGTCATGAGGGGCCGAGCAGGCCCATAGCGGGAGTGTGAACGTGAACCAGCGGGATGCAGCAACAAACGACTCGTCGTCGACGCGCCGTCGGCGAGGGCTCTTCGGCATGTTGGCGGGCGTGCTGCTCGCCACCACCTTCGTCGTCGCGCCGGTCGCGGTGCCGTCGGCGTCGGCGGCCGGCATCATCACCCTGCTGGAGAAGAACGTGGCGCCGACCACGACGCTGGCCTCGCCGGCACTGCCCGGCACGGTGCTCACGTACACCATCAGCTACGACTGCTCGGGCATCAACATCGGCGACAACTGTGACGGCGCCGTGATCACCGACGCGCTGCCGACGTTCACCGACATCTACGGTGCCGTGCAGCAGCTCGACTTCGTGTCCGGGAGTGCCTCGGTGCCCGGCGACTGGACGTTCCAGGGAGTCTCCGGGGCCGAGCCCACCGCCACGGTCAGCTGGGTGGCCACCGCCAACCTCGAGGCCGGCGACTCCGGTGCCGTGATCCTCGAGCTGCGTGTGCCGAACGGAGTCGTCCCGTCCTACCCGGTTGCCCAGCGGGTGGACAACTCGGCGACGGTGGTGCTCGCCGGGCAGTCCGACGGCACGGTCGGCCCGGCCATCTCGTACATCAACGCCCAGCCCGAGCAGTCCGACCTGTCGAAGTCGGGTCCTGCGTCGGCGCTGCTCAACGCGGCCGGCACCGACCCGATCTCGCACACGATCAGCATCTGCGCCACCAGCACGCACGCGCTGTCGCAGGAGTACGACGTCACCGACACCCTGCCGGTCGGCGCCACGGTCGTCTCGCCGGGCAGCCTGCCCTTCGGCGGCGTGTACACCCCGGGCACGCCCAGCACGTGGACCCCTCCCGTGCCACCCGCCACCGAGCCCACCATCACTCCCGGCACCGGCGGCACCATCGTGTGGCACCTCGATCCGGTGAACCGCCCTGCGGTCGACGCCAACGGCTGCATGGCGATCACGTTCCAGGTCAGCTACCAGAACGCGGCGGCGGGCGGCGACCTCACGAACGAGGTCGGCGCATCGAAGACCAACTCGGTGAGCGCGGTGGCCACTGGCCCGAACCAAGACTTGGGGCCGGCCACCACCACGCTCACGCTCAACGGCCCGGTCACCCGCTTCTCGCCGTCCAAGAGCACCGGCGGCAACTACTACGTGCAGAACGGCGACACCGTCGTCTACAACCTCGGTGCCTCGAACAGCAGCGACGCGGAGGCGGTGCCGTTCTCCGACGCCACGCTCTCCGACGGCCCGTTCCCGGCCGAGTTCACGCTCACCGAGATCCGCACCGGCACCTGGACCGGTTCGAGTGACGCGGTCGGCGTGTCCGTCGAGACCTCTCCCGACGGCACAAGCTGGACGGTGGTCGCGACCGCGCCCTCGACGACGATCACCGCCGGCCTCACCGGTGTGCGCTACGTGCGCTGGGTGTTCACCTCCACCGGTGCGCCTGCCATCGGCCCCGGCTGGTCGGCCACCGGCCAGCGGCTCACCGGCACGGTCGCCGGCTCGCCGCCACCGTCGGTGATCGCCACCAACTGCGCGTCGCTCACGGGCGTGCAGGCCGGCGTGCTGCAGAACCGCGGGCAGGCATGCGCGGATGTCGTGCTCGAGACACCTCAGCCGCACGGCGAGATCGCCAAGTCGTCGCCCTCCACGCTCGAGCCCGGCGAGACGATCACGTACACCTTGACCGCGTCGAACAACAGCGACGCCACCGGCGCGCTGATCAATCCCCAGCTCACCGATTGCGTCCCCGACAGCGACCATCTCGTCGTCAGCAACCTGCGTGCCAACGGGGTGGCGCTGCCGTCGAACGGCTGGTCCGTCGAGGCCGGGCCAACCCTGCACGGTTGCACCCCCACGCAGCCCAGCACGGCGAACTCCGGCACGTTCATCCAGCTGCAGTACACCGGTTCCGTGGCCCCCGGCGCGGCCGCGCCCGTGATCACCTACGACGTGACGGCCGACTCGTTCCACCTCCCGGCGCCGGCCGATACGCCTGTGCTGCCGGGCACCTACACGAACACGGTGGCCATGCGCGACTCCGCCGGCAACCCCTTCGCCCATTGCGTGCAGGCCTCCTGCGAGGCCAGCAACTCGGTCACCGTGCCGGTGACCGCCGACCTGCGTTCCAACAAGCTGGTCAAGGGTGAGCTCGACAACGGCTTCAACAAGGCCGGCACCACCACAGCCGGCGGTCGGGTCACCTGGAGGATCGAGGTGCAGAACGTCGGCAACGTCAACGTCGACCAGGTGCAGTACGTCGACATCTTCGGCTACGTGGGCGACACGGGGGTGCGGCGCACCGACCAGAACCGCGGCTCCGAGTTCGCCCCCTACCTCACCTCGCCGATCAACGCCCCGTCTGGGTGGACGGTGGAGTACTCGCTCACCAACAACCCGTGCCGCCCGGAAGTGCTGGGCCCGAACTCGGGCTGTGTCGCCCCGAACTGGACCACCGCACCGAACCTGCTGCACCTGCCCGACTACCGGTCAGTGCGCTTCACGTTCTCCGGTCTGATCAGTGTCGGCGACACCCTTGCCGTCGAGTGGAACATGGCGACGCCGGTCTTCGACCCCAGCTACGACAGCCCCAGCACCTCCAGCGGCCCGTACGACGCGCTCGCCAGCTGCACCATCCCGGAGAGCAGCCCGCCGTACCCCGGTGGTGATCCGGGCAACTCGACGCTGGTCGGCAGCCGCACCGAGGTTGCCGCCTGGGTCGACGCGAACGCCGACGGCGTGCAGCAGGCGGGTGAGGGCGGGCCGACCTGCCCGCGCAGCTCGAACAGCTTCGCCTACGGCGTGCACGTCCCGGCCGACCAGCTCAACGGCCTGCCCGATCCCGGCCGCCTCGGTGCCGAGCCGCCGAAGGTCGACGTGCACGTCGCCGCCGCGCCGCCGCCGAACTCGATCGGCAGCCGCGTGTGGAACGACGCCAACAACGACGGCCTCCAGGGCGCGACCGCGACGGAGCCCGGCATCCCGTCGGTGCGCGTCGATCTGTTCAACGACTCCGGTGCACTCCTGCAGACCACCTTCACCGACCAGAACGGTGACTACAGCTTCGACCAGTTGCCCGACGGCAAATACTTCGTGCGCTTCTACATGCCCGACAGCCGAGGCTACATCTCACCCCAGGACGCGAGCGGCTTGCCGATCGACGTGGGCGCGGCGAACACCGACAACGACTCCGACATCCCCGAGACCCCCAGCGGCACCGACGCCGGCGCCAACTACTACGACACGGTGATCGTGTGGCTGGGCAACGACATCTCCCAGTCCGAGGCCGACCCCTCGTGGGACGCCGGCATCTGGATCCCGAACCCGTCGATCAGCCTGAAGAAGTACGTCAACGGCAACGACGCGCAGACGACGCCCGGCCCGAACATTCCCCGTGGCAACGCGGTCACGTGGACCTACGACGTGGAGAACACCGGCAACACGTACCTGAAGAACGTGACGCTCGTGGACGACGTGACGATCAGCACCGAGGCCGACCCGGTGCCGGTGTGCAACTGGGCGGGTTCCAGCAATCTGGTGACCCCTGCGGGCGTGCTGTCGCCGGGTGAGACCGTGTCGTGCACCGCCTCCGGTACCGCCATCCGCGGCCAGTACGGCAACAACGCGACGGTCACCGGTACCCCGACACTTGACGATGGCGTGACTGCGATCACGGGCAAGGTCGATGCCAACGGCACACCGCTGCCCACGACGGTCAGCGACTCTGATCCCGCCCACTACTTCGGCGTCGAGTACGACCTGGCGCTCGCGAAGACCGCCAACGTGTCCACCGTCGTCCAGGGCGGCACCGTGGTGTGGACGATCCGCGTCGACAACCAGGGCAACGTCGGCTCCGGCAACTACACCGTCACCGACTCCATCCCCGCCGGCCTCACGTTCGTGAGCTCGGTCCCGTCACCCACCAGCACCTCTGGCCGCACGCTGACGTTCAACCAGACCAACCTCGCTGCCGGCGGGACGCGCAACATCACCATCACCACGACGGTGAGCGACATCAACATGCGGCCGTTCGTGAACTGGGCGGAGATCTCCGCCGACTCGGCTGCCTCCAGCTACAACACCACCGACTGGGACTCGGTGCCGAACACGAACATCGGTGACGACGCCGGCGCCGGCCCGCTCGTGGTGCCCGGTAGCGGGGTCGGTCTGCCCGACGACCAGGTGGTCGACAACACCAGCACCTCCGTCGCGATCCCCGACACGGTGCCCAACGACGAGGACGACAACGACTACGCCGCTGTCACCGGCAACGTCGTCTACGACCTGGCGCTGGTGAAGACGGTGGCCCCCACCCCGCTGGTGGGTGCCGACGGCCTGGCCACGTGGACGATCACGATCAAGAACCAGGGCAACCTCGCCTCCGGTACGTACTCGGTGACCGATCGCTTGCCGGCCGGCCTCACCTACCTCGGCTCGAACCGCATCCCCGCGACGATCTCGGGCCGGCTCTACACCTGGGTGATGCCCAACCTCGCTGCCGGTGCGACGACCACGATCACGGTCAACACCCAGGTCAATGATCAGTCGATGAAGCCGTTCGTGAACTGGGCGGAGATCTCCTCCGACAGCGCGAGCGACTACTCGACCATCGTCTCGACGGTGACCGACGCGGACTCCACGCCGGATGCGTTCGTGGGCGACGACCCGGGCGCCGGTAGCGGCACGGGCCCCACGAACTCGGGGGGCACGCCGGAGCCGAACATCGACCGCACCTCCAACTCGGATGTGAACACCGACATCGTGGGCGACGAGGACGACAGCGACCAGGCGGTGCTGAACTCCGACATCCTCTACGACCTCGCGCTCGTCAAGACCGTGGACGCGTCGCCGGTGCAGCCAGACGACACGATCACCTGGACGATCACGGTGAAGAACCAGGGCAACGTGCCCTCGCACGCGTACACCGTGACGGATCACCTGGCCGACGGGCTGACGTTCGCCACCGCGGTGCCCGCCGCCACCGCCACGGCCGGCCAGGACCTCACCTGGGACATGCCGAACCTGGCAGCCGGCGCGACGGCGACGATCGTGATCACGACGACGATCGACGACGTCAACAAGCGCCCGTTCCGCAACTGGGCGGAGATCTCCGACGACTCGGCCTCGGACTACGCGACGGTCGACGACGACTCGACACCGGACACGAACGTCGGCAACGACGACGTGGCCGGCACGGGCACCCCGCCGAACGATGTGTTCGTCGACCAGACGGTGCTGCCGGTCGCGCAGCACAACGACAAGGCGGTCGACGAGGACGACAACGACCTCGCCGAAGTGGCGCTGGACGTGGCCTACGACCTCGCGGTCGCCAAGGTCGCCGACGTGACCTCCATCGACGACGAGGGCGACGCCATCAACTACACCGTCACCGTCGCCAACCAGGGCAACCTGCCCTCGCGCCAGTTCACCGTGGTGGACACCATCCCGGCAGGCCTCACCGCCCCCACCGCCATCACCGGCGGCGGCGTCTGGAGTGCCGGAGCGCGCACGATCACGTGGACGGTCGCGAACCTCGCGGTCGGCGACACGCAGACCTTCACCTACACGGTCACCGTCGGCACGATGGCGCTGCCGAACAACGTGTGGCGCAACCTGGTGGAGATCGCGACGGACAGCTCGGCGTTCTACGGCGTCAGCGACATCGACTCCACCCCGGGCGGCGGCGCCACCACCCACGGTGTCGACAACACCGGCCCGGGGGCGATCCTCCAGGCGGGTACCGGCGGCGACGCCGGCTACGACGACGAGGACATCGCCGTCGTCACGTCCGGTGCGATCTACGACCTGGCGCTGGCCAAGACCAACGTGGTCACCGGCACCGGTGCGGACACGAACATCGACTACGAGATCCTCGTCGAGAACCAGGGCACGCTGGATTCGCGGGCGTACACGGTGCTCGACATCGTGCCGCCGGGCCTGGTGGTGGATGAAGCGTCGATCAGCGACGGTGGTGTCTACGACGCCGGCGCCGGGACGATCACGTGGTCGCTCACCGGCCTGCTGCCGTTCGACCCGCCACGCTCGCTGACGTGGTCGGCCACGGTGGGCGACTTCTCGCTGCGGCCCTACCGCAACTACGCCGAGATCTCGCAGGACGGCGCGAGCACGTACGGGCTCACCGACATCGACTCGGTGCCGGATGCGGACAACACGAACGACACCGAGCTGCTGACCTACGACGACGACGGCGTGGACAACCTGCTGATCGGCGAAGCCGGCAACGGCGCCGACCCCGAGGACGACGCCGACATCGCCGACGCGAACGTCAGCCTCACCTACGACCTCGCACTGGCGAAGGTGCCGTCGGCTACGTCGGTCAGCCCGTCGGGCACGGTGACGTTCACGGTCGTCGTCGAGAACCAGGGCGACGTCAACTCCGGCGACTTCACGGTCACCGACACGCTGCCTGCCGGCACCCTGGCGACGGCTGCGTCCGACGGTGGCACGATCACCGCGACGACGGTCACGTGGCATCTCACCAACCTGGATCCGGGTGAGACCCGCACCGTCACCGTCACGGTGGCGATCAGCGACGCCTCGAAGCGGCCGTTCAAGAACATCGCCGAGATCTCCGCGGACGGCGCCGACGAGTACGACTCCGAGGTGCCCTTCCTCGGCTCCGACGTCGAGGACATCGACTCCATCCCGGACGCCACGACGACGAACGACAACGGTCTGCTCCCTGACGACGGCTACGGCATCTTCGAGGCACCGCTCAACGACCTCGACGGCATCGCCGACGTGGACAGCATCGCCAACGGTGAGGACGATGCCGACGTGGCGTTCTTCGACGTGCCGGTGCTCTACGACCTGGCGCTGGTGAAGACGGGCCCGGCGGAGATCGACGGGGCGGGGACGGCGACGTTCACGATCGAGATCAAGAACCAGGGCACGGTCGCCTCGGGCAACTACACCGTGCTCGACACGGTTCCCGCCGGCCTGGCGGCGGTGTCCGCCAGCAACGGCGGCACGATCGCCGGCCAGTCGGTGACCTGGAACCTCAGCGGCCTCGCCGCCGGGGCCACCACCTCGGTGACGGTCACCGTGCGGGTCACCAACTTCGCCAGCCGGCCGTGGGTGAACATCGCCGAGATCAGTGCCGACGGCGCGGACTCCTACGACAGCACCGGCTACCAGAACCCGGCCGATGGCGACGTCGAGGACGACGACTCGATCCCCGACGCCAACCCGTCGAACGACGCGCTGATCGACCAGACGGTGCTGCCGACCACCCAGCACAACGACCCGGCGGTGGACTCCGACGACCACGACGTGGCGCCGATCGATGTCGCCATCGTCTACGACCTCGCACTAGTGAAGAACCTGCCGGGCGGCCAGTCGTACGCGAAGGGCTCGAACATCACGTTCATCCTGCAGATCAAGAACCAGGGCAACGTCGACTCCGGGGCCTACTCGGTGCACGACGTGCTGCCGGCCGGGCTCACCTTCGTTTCCGCGACGGACAACCCGCTCGTGGCCGGTCAGTCGCTGACGTGGGACCTGCCCAGCATGGCCCCCGGCGGTGTCAAGTCGATCACGATCGTGGTGCAGATCGTCGACGTGACGCTGGCGTCGTACGTCAACCTGGCGGAGATCGTCACCGACGGCGCCGACACCTACGACGCCCCGGGCAAGGACGTGGAGGACAAGGACTCCACGCCCGACGCAGACCTGAACAACGATCCGCTGGTCGACACCGACGACGTGAACATCGATCACATCCCCGGCGACGAGGACGACCACGATCGGGCGATGCTCGACCCGGCGAAGGTCGCCTCCGACAACCCGGTGACCGGCAGGCTGCCGAGCACCGGCTCCGACGCACAGCCGCTGGTGTTCACCGCCGCCGGCCTGCTGGGTGCGGGTGCACTGGCACTGCTGGTCACCCGCCGCCGGCGCCGCCGCACCAGCGCCGCCTGACGCACGAAACGACGACCAGGGCCCGGGCGTGCTGCCCGGGCCCTCGTCGCGCCCGTGCGGCGACGTGCCAGTGAGACTCAGCCGAGCGCTGCCGCGAGCCCGATCGCATCGTCCAGCTGTGCCCTCGCGACCTCCAGCTCGGGGGCCGGGAACACGCTGACGTCGGCGGCGCCGGCTGCGTGCAGCATCGTGATGTGCTCGAGCGCGTCGTCGAACGTGCCGATGGCGCCCAGCTCCAGCCACCACTCGCGCGGCATGTCGACGAGCGCCTGGTTGCCACCGGTGCGGAACCGCTCGCGCAGCTCGTCGACATGCGGGTGGGCATCGATGGCCGGGTTGGAGGCGGAGAGCCAGCCGGCGACCAGCGGGGCCATCACCGTGTACGCCGCCCGCCGTTCGGTCTCGATGCACAGCGCGGTGAAGACGCTCACGTGGAAGTCGCCGGCCGGCGCGGCCGTGCGCACCGCGTGGGCGACGTAGGCAGGCCCCGCGGCCTCGGCCAGCACCACGCCGTCGGCCACGCGCCCGGCGAGCGCCAGTGAGCGCGGGCCGCGGACGCCGGCCAGCAGCGGCGGCACGATCGCCGGCGGCTGGTCGAGCTGCACCTCACGCATCTGCACCTCGCGGCCGGCGTAGGTGACCCGCTCGCCGTGCAGCAGCCGGCGCACGACGACGAGCACCTCCTCCAGCGTGGTGAGCGGGCTGAGCGTGACGGCACCCATCTGCGCCATCCAGCTCTGCACCCCGTGGCCGATGCCGGCGAGCAGCCGGCCGGGGGCGAGGTTGGCGAGCGTCGCCAGCTCCATGGCCGTGATCGCCGGGTTGCGGGCGACGGCGGGCAGGATGCCGAGCCCGACCTGGAGGCGATCGGTGCGGGCGAGCGCCGTGGCTGCCAGCGAGATGCCGGCGGTGTAGAAGCAGTCCTCGATGACCCACAGCTGGTCGAGCCCACCTGCTTCCAAGCGTTCGCTGAACTCGCCGATGGCAGACGGGGGATAGGTGCGGTCGAAGCACACGCCGAGCGACGGAGCGGTCATCGCGGCACGATAGCCCTCCCAATGGTCGGGACTGGCCGCCGCGTCGCTTCGGCTGCTCCGTCCTGATGGTCGGGACTGGCCGCCGCTTCGCTTCGGCTGCTCCCTCCTGCGGCTCGTCGCTGGCGCTTCCCTCGCCGCCGCGCTCAGAGTGCGATCAGCACCCCGAGCACAGCGACGAGCAGGATCGTGCCGATCGCGATGAGCACCTTTGCTTGCCGCGAGCGCCGCGGCATCGCCTCGTACTCGACTCGGAGGTGCTCCGCGTCCGCGGCCATCGCGTCGTTGTGGAACTGCTGCGTGCGCTGGGCGACCCGCACACCGAGGGCCTGCCACTCGGAACCCATGTTCATGATCGCTCGACTCTCCCTGCCGCCGCGCCGGCGGTGCCTAACGTGTGCCTGTGACGGTACGCCTTCCCCGGTTCGCGCTCAAGGGCGTGGAGGCCGCGGCCACCGGCGCGTGCGGGCTGGGGTTGGCGCTCCTCGTCGGCCCGCTGTTGCCCACGGGGGCCGCCGCCGTGATGGCGGTGGTCGCCGTCGCCAACGGGGTGCTGTCGGGCTGGCGGCAGATCTACCCGTGGCTCTCGCGCCGGGGGTTGCTCGCGTTCGTGCTCGACTCCACGTGGGCCGCGGCGCCTGTGGGTGTGGGTTTGCTCGCCCACGTGGCCGCCGCCTGCACCGGCGGCGGTGGGTACGAGGCGTCGCTGAGCCGCCGGCAGGGGCACCATGTGTACCGCCGCGGCGCCCACCTGCAGCCCGGCTTCGCATTGACGGTGGGCAACGTGATCTCCAGCGCCGGCGACCTGTCGCGCCCACGCCGGCGCAAGCTGATCACCGACCACGAGGCTGTGCACGTGTGGCAGGCGCGGTGGTTCGGCCCCGCGTACCTCGTGCTGTACCTGGCGTGGACGGCACTCGGCGCGGTCGCGGGCGTGGCGCTGTGGTGGCGGCGAGGCCGCACCCAGCCACTGGGGAAGGTGGTGGAGTCGTGCTCGTACTACCTCAACCCGT
>CAYZFZ010000024.1:0-4703 GCA_964477795.1 uncultured Bifidobacterium sp. | reverse complement strand
GTGGGCCTACAGCCGCGACGGCCTGTGGCCGCCACCCGGCCTGCTCGCCGGGATCGGGTGGCGCAAGCCGGCGGTGCGGCCGCTCGCGGACGTGCGTGTGCGCCGGCACCTCGAGGTGGACTGAGCGCGCAGTTCTCGACTGATGACCGCCGACTCTGGCGAGATGGTGGCTCGTCGGTGCACAACAGAAGTGGGCCCGCGATGGCCCGGAGGTGACCTCATGATCCGCACCCGACGTGTGCTCGCCTTGGTCGCGACCGCTGCGCTGCTCGGCGCGTGCGGCGACGACTCGTCCGGCACCGGCACCAGCACATCACCCACCGCTTCCTCGACGACGGTCGCACCCACGACGGTCGCACCGACGACGGTCGCACCGACGACGGTTGCGCCCACGACGGTTGCACCCACGACGGTTGCACCCACGACGGTTGCACCCACCACCGTGCCGGCGAGCCGACAGCCGGCGATCTGGCCTGCCGCCGATGTCGTGTTCACCACACCGGAGGCGGCAGCGGCCGACTTCGTCGCCGCCGTCCTGGTCCAGGGCTCGCTGCTCGGCGAGTTCCGCGCCGGCGACGCGCGTAGCGGCGAGATCGATGTCTTCGCCTCCGTCGACGGCGCACCGATCGGCGACGCGCGCAGCACCCTGCTGCTGCGGCAGTTGGGCCCGGACGACGGCTGGTTCGTGACGGCCGCAGTCAGCCCCGTGCAGTCGATCACCACGCCCGCCGCGCTGGCCACCGTGCCCGCCGCGCCGCTGGCGGTGGAGGGCAGCGGCACCGGCTTCGAGGCCACGATCGTGGTCAGCGCATTCGTCGCCGGCCACGCCAGCCCCGAGCTGGGCCATGTCGTCGCGATGGCCGGCAACTTCGGCGAGACCGCACCGTTCGCGGTGAGCCTCGATCTCAGCGCCGCGACCTCCGGCGACATCGTGGTGCTGCTCGTGCGCGGCGGCACCGGCCTGGAGACCGACCCCGGCGACTTCGCCGCCCTCGCGGTGGTCGTCGCCTGACACCGGTCGCGCCCTGACCTCGGGGGAGCGCAGCGAGCGAGAGACCCCGAAACGTGTCAGCGCAGCAGGCCCGCCAGCCCCTCACCGGTCCTGGTGGCCCCCAGGAGCAGGAACAGCACGAACATGATCGTCGCGTTGTGCGCGGCCATCCACTGCTTGCCCGTGGCCAGCAACGGTGCCATCCGGGCGGGTGCCACGAGCGAGCCCAGCACCGGCCCGGCCACCGTCAGCGAGCCGATGGCGACGAAGATGGCGGCGCCGAGCACCGTCTCACCGGTGCCGGCCCCTGTCTCCGCCAGGGCCACGCCGGCGCTGACCGCCATTGCCAGGTTCTTCGGGTTCAGCGCGGAGAAGGCGAGGCCCAGCCCCACGCACTTGGCCGGGCCGAAGCCGTCCAGGCCC
Source organism: uncultured Bifidobacterium sp. (assembly GCA_964477795.1). GTDB lineage: Bacteria > Actinomycetota > Acidimicrobiia > Acidimicrobiales > Ilumatobacteraceae > UBA668. The sequence continues at coordinate 3,289 of CAYZFZ010000024.1, read as the reverse complement.
GCCATCCACTTCGGCAGCTCCGGCTCCGCGCCCGGCTTGGGGCGCGAGCGCCACTGCTTGACCGCCAGCGCGAGGAACAGCAGGCCGATCACGAGCGTCACGATGTGGGCGCCGCCGGCGGCTGTGCTGCCGGCCTCGTCGGCGCCGTTGGCCACCAGCACGACGATCGCGGTGGCCGTGGACAGGCCGACCAGCCAGCCGACCATGAAGCCCAGGCCGGTGACCTTCCCCCGCGGTGTCGTGAGCATCAGGATCACGGCGATGATCGGGATCGGGCTGAGTGCGGCGCCGATCCCGGCACTGAACAGCTGACCGAGTGCGTCAGTCATGACCGGGTTCCTCCTGGAGGTCGGGTTGGCCGGAGACCGCCTGGCGCAGCGCCGGCTCGACTCGGGAACGGGCGGCCGTCAGCGCGCCGTGTTGCCGCAGCCGGTGGATCAGATCGAGCGTCACGACGGTGATGGGCACGGCCAGGATGAGGCCGACGATGCCGCCGATCATGCCGCCGGCGGTGGTGGCCAGCAGCACCGTCAGCGGGTGCGTCTTCAGCCGGCCGCTCATGATGCGCGGCTCGAGCAGGTTCTCCAGCAGCACGTTGCAGGCGATGACGATGGCGAGCATGATCAGCCCCTTGCTGATGCCACCGTCGGCGAGGGCGAGCAGCGTGGCGAGCCCGCCACCGATGAACGCGCCGATGTAGGGCACGAAGCCGCCGAGGAAGTTCACGACCGCGATCGTTGCCAGCATCGGGAGGCCCATCAGCAGGCTGATCGTCACGATCACGGCGGTGACCGCTGCCGAGAGCACGCTGCGCCCGGCCCAGTACGCGCGGATCGACCGGACCGCGCCGGACAGGAACGAGCGGGCTTCCTCCTGCAGCCCCTCGGGCAGCTGGCGCACGAGCCAGTCGCGGATGTCGGGGCCGTCCTTGACGACGTAGTACATGATCAGCAGCGACAGGATCAGGGAACCGACGAAGCCGACGATGGCGTTGACCCCGCCGACGAGCAGCGTCAGCAGGCCCCTGCCGATCATCCCGGCCAACGACGTGATGGCCTCGCGGATCGCTGTCAGCGTGTGCTCGCTGAGCCCCGTCGAGTCGGTGGTGGTGGCCAGCTCTGCAAGGGCCCGGTCGATGTTGCCGGCGAGCTCGCCGGTCTGCTGCACGACCGCCTTGACGGTGAGCAGCACCACCCCGGCCGCGACGACCACCAGCCCGATGACGACGAGTGCGGACGCGAGCGCGGGCCTGGCGCCGCGGCGACGGAGGCGCACTGCCAGCGGGTAGGCGACGGCACCGAGCATGACCGCGAACACGAGCGGCATCACCAGCTCGCTGACCGCGGCAAGCACTCCGAGCACGATGCCGAGCACGATCACGCCGCCGATCACCGTCCAGGTGGCGACGGCCACACGCGCCAGCCCGGGGGGCACCGCGGGACGGTTGCTGTCAGTCATGCCGGGTCTCCGACACGCGCTGGGCCATCCCCCGAACCGATGGGCGCGCCCTCACCGGTCTCACGCCGACATCCAGTTCACGCCGAACGCGACCGCGAAGCCGAGCACCGTGGCCATGCCGGCGAGTCGTTGGGCGTGCTCGTACGCCTCGGGCATCATCGAGGTGGCCAGCATCGACAGGATCGCGCCGCCGGCGAAGGCGAACATGAACGCGAGCGTGCGCGGCGACGCATCGTCGAGCAGGGCGTAGCCGAGTGCCGCCGAGAGCGCGCAGGCGAGGGCGATGCCGCTCCACAGCCCCATCACGGCGCGCTCGGTCCAGCCGCTCGCGCGCAGGCTCGACGTCGCCGCGATGGACTCCGGCAGGTTGGAGACGAACACGGCGACGAGCATGGCGACGCCGATCTCGCCCGACTGCAGCAGCGTCAGCCCGAGCACGGCCGACTCCGGGATGCCGTCGAGCAGGGTGCCCAGCACGATCGCGAACGGTGGTGCCTCGTGCGCCTCGCCGTCGATGTCCTTGCGGTTGGCGTAACCCCACCTGGAGATGGCGAGGTCGCCGAGTGTGAACACGATCGCGCCGGCGAAGAAGCCGAGCGCCGTGCCGCCCAGGCCGTGGGCGACCTCCACCGACTCCTCCACCAGCTCGAAGGACAGGGCGCTGATCAGCACGCCCGCCCCGAACGCCATCACGGCACCGAGCATCCGTTCGCCGGGCGGTCGAATCCGCACGACGAGCGCGCCGATGACCAACGAGCCGGCGGCCAGGAGGCCCCAGAGGAACGCGTTGACCATCGGCGCCCGGCGAGCGGTGCCGTCGTCAGTGGCTGCCGCCGTCGGTTGCCGCCTCCAGCTGGCGCAGCACGGCGTCGAGGTTGAACGCTGCCGGCTTCTGCCGCGGCGGGTACTGCACGAAGTCGGCGATCTGGGCGGCGACCTGGCCCTGCATCTTGTACATGACCCACAGGTGGTCGATCATCCAGTCCCAGTAGGTGTTCGAGTTGTCGTCGGCCCGCTCGAAGGGATCCTGGCGCAAGTTGAAGATCTTCGGCGCGCGCAGCTTGACGAACGGCTCCAACCACGCCATGAGGCGGGTGGCGCGCTGCTCCATCAGCACAACCTTGTAGTCGTCCATCCGGATGGCGAGGATGTCGCCGTCGTCGCTGACGTAGAAGAACGAATCGCGCGGGCTCTTGTCGGCCTCGCCGGTGAGGTACGGCATCATGTTGTAGCCGTCGATGTGCACCTTGTAGGTGGTGCCGCCGGCCTCGTGCCCGGTGAGCAGCTTCTCCACGATCTCGGGCTCGCCGGCCGCGGCGAGCAGGCTGGGCAGCCAGTCCTGGTGGCAGACGATGCCGTTGGCAACGCTGCCGGCGGGGATGTGGCCCGGCCAGCGCATGAACGCCGGCACGCGCCAGCCACCCTCCCAGTTGGTGTTCTTCTCCGAGCGGAACGGGCTGATGCCGGCGTCGGGCCAGCTGTTGTAGTGCGGCCCGTTGTCGGTGGAGTACATCACGATCGTGTTGTCGGCGATGCCCAACTCGTCGAGCTTGTCGAGCATCTGGCCCACCAACTCGTCGTGGGCGACCATCACGTCGTTGTACTCGCCCTGCCCACCGCTCTTGCCGAGGTGCTTGGCAGCGGGATGGGTGCGGAAGTGCATCGCGGTGGTGGTCCACCAGAGGAAGAACGGCTTCTCGGCCGCGTGGGCCTCGTCGATGAACGCCAGCGCTCGCTCGGTGACCTCCTCGTCGATCGTTTCCATCCGCTTCTTGGTGAGCGGGCCCGTGTCTTCGATCGTCTGGCCGCCCTTGCCGTCGGCCTTGCAGTG
>CAYZFZ010000023.1:1432-27704 GCA_964477795.1 uncultured Bifidobacterium sp. | reverse complement strand
CGGCGGTGCCGGCGACGTGCACGTGCACCTGGAAGTCGGTGCGGCCGGTGACGTGGGCGATCCAGGTGACCTCGGGGCACAGCAGGGCGCCGCGCCGGAAGCGCTGGAGGTCGGCAGTGCGTACGTCGATCACGGCCTCCAGGTCGCGGCCCACGCGGCTCTGGTCGACGTCGACGGTGAAGCGGCGGATGACGCCGGCGCGCAGCAGGCGCCGCACACGCTCGGCGGCGGCGTTGGCCGACAGGTGCACACGCTCGCCCAGCGTCTGGTAGGGGATCCGGGCGTCGTCGCGCAGCACGGCGAGGATTTCGCTGTCAATTCGGTCAAGAGCAGGGAGATCCGCAGCCATATGGGGCAGTCTGCCACAAGATCCGCAAGATTCGCAGTGGCAGACGGCGGAGACTGATGGCATGACGCACACCGAGTTCCTCTCCTCCATCCTCCGCACCGTTCGGGCGAGCGGTGCCGCGAGCGCACTCGAGCAGCTGCGCCGCGAACGCCCCGCCTTCCACGTCGACGCCGACGGCGCCGCGTACCACGACACCCGCGCGGTGTTCTTCGTGTGGGCCGTCGATCGCCTGGTCGCGGGCGGGCTCAGCGACTTCGGCGTGCTGTGGCACCCGCTGGTCGAGAGCCACAGCCCGCAGGTGTGGTGGTCGGCCGCGACGCTGGCCTCCGCCGAGGCCCACGAGCACTTCGTCCCCTCCGAGCTGGCTCGCGCCGGCGAGCCGCAGCCGGTGGAGCCGCAGGCGCTCGTCGCCGCCTGAGCGTGCAGGCGCGCCCGCTGCGGCGCGCAACCACTGTCGGTGCTGCCGCCTCCACGTCGGATATGGGAGGATTGCCGGGTGACGGTCGATGTGCTCGTGGTGGAGGACGCCCCTGAGTTCGCCCGCATCGTGTCGTCCGTGCTGCAGTCCAGCGGGCACCGGGTGCGTGTCGCCACCACCATCGCCGAGGCGCTGCTCGAGCTCGACACGCTGACGCCCGACGTGGTGGTGCTCGATCTCGGCCTACCCGACGGTGACGGACTCGACCTGTGCCGGATCATCCGCGAGCGATCCAGTGCGTACGTGCTGATGCTGACTGGTCGCGACGACGAGACGGACAAGCTGCTCGGCTTCCGCATCGGGGCCGACGACTATGTCACCAAACCGTTCTCCGCGCGCGAGCTGGCCGCCCGCGTGGAAGCACTGCTGCGCCGGCCACGCACCGAGCCGGGTGTGGAGGCGTCGCGGGTGTTCGGCGACCTGGTCGTGAACACCGCCGCGCGGGCGGTCACCGTCGCCGGCGTGCCCGCCGATCTCACTCGCATCGAGTTCGACCTGCTCGACACCCTGAGCGCGAGCCCGAAGGTCGTCTTCAACCGCCAGCAACTGCTCGACAAGGTGTGGGGCCCTGGATGGTTCGGCGACGACCATGTCGTCGACGTGCACATCGCCAACCTGCGCAAGAAGATCGACCAGCCCGGCGTGAAGAGCTGGGTGCGCACCGTGCGCGGCGTCGGCTACTCGATGGGGGTCTGACCCTCGCTGCCGGCCAGCAGGCTGTCCACCAGCGCCTGCAGCTCGCGGCCACTGCCGATGATCTGGCGCACCTTCGCCCGGTCGCCGGCGGACAGCGCCGGTGTGTCCAGCAGTTCGGCGAACCCGAGGATCGCGTGCAGCGGGGTGTGCAACTCGTGGCTCATCCGGTCGACGAAGCGCTCCCTGGCGAGGTTCGCCTGCTCGGCGGCGTCGCGGGCGTGCCGCAGCCCGTCGGTGACCTCCCGCCGCAGCAGGGCGAGACCGATCGCTTCGCCGACGCGCCGCACGAGGTCGATCGCGAGCAGCGGCCACTCGCGCTCGGAGGCGACATGGTTGAAGCCGATGACGCCGATCGTGCGCATCCCGTCGCGGATGGGCACCTGCACCACCGACTTGACGCTGAACGCCGCGAACGTGCGGCGCTCGGCCTCGGCGTCGTCGGGCAGCTCGCTGACGTCGGGGCAGTGCCACACGTGGCCGCTCTTGGCCATCCGCACGGACCAGGGGAAGGCGGCCATCGAGAAGCCGACGATCGAGTCGCGCTGCGAGCGGACACCCTCGGCGACCCACTCGTGGCTGTTGGAGAACGTACCGGCCGGCGAGTACAGGGTGACGTAGGCGCGGTCCGCCTTCTCGTGCCGGGCGATCGCGCCCAGTGACGCGTCGATGACACGATCGAGCTCGTCGTCGGACGCCCCTGCGAGCGCCAGCGACACCGCGGTCACCACGTCGCTGATGCTTTCGAAGAGGGTCTCCGATGTCGGCACCCGACCATCATTGTTCGGATCAGGCAGAAAAGCTGGAGGTTCTCCGGGTTTCTGTCCGCGACCGACCGTCCGGCTGGCGCGCGACCCCGGCCCGTCGAGGCGGGCATCGTAGGGTCGCACCATGCAGGTGCTGGTCGTGGGTGGCGGTGTGTCAGGTCTCGGTTCGGCGATGGTGCTCGCCCGGCAGGGCCACGAGGTGACGGTGGTGGAGCGCGACGACACCCCGATGCCCGCGTCGGCCGACGAGGCGTTCGAGTGGGATCGTCGTGGCGCCCCGCAGGTGCGCCACAGCCACGCGTTCCTGGCCCGCATGGTGGGCCTGCTGCGCCGCGACTACGCGGACGTGTACCGGCAGCTGCTGGCGGAGGGCGCCACCGAGTTGCGCTTCGGCGACGACATGCCGCCTGCGATCGGGGAGTACGAGCGGTTGCCGGAGGACGACGAGCTGGTGATGCTCGCCTGCCGGCGCACCACGTTCGAGTGGGTGCTGCGCCGCGCCGCGATGGCGGAGGGCCGTGTGTCGTTCCGCACCGGCGTCGGCGTGGACGGTCTGCTCACCGACGGCGCGGGCGCCGACGGCGTGCCGCACGTGTGCGGCGTGCACCTTGCCGACGGCACCGAGCTCGCCGCCGACATCACCGTCGTGGCCGCCGGCCGGCGCAGCGCGCTCAGCGAGTGGCTCGCGGCAATCGGCACCGCACCGGTGGCCGAGGAGGTGGACGACACGGGCATCGTCTACTTCAGCCGCTGGTACCGGCTGCGCCCGGGCGAGGAGCCCCCGCCGCGCAGCGGCCCGATCGGTGGCGATCTCGGGTACCTCAAGTACGGCGTGTTCGTCGGCGACAACCGCAGCTTCAGCATCACGCTCGCCACCCCGACCGCGGACGACGAACTGCGCAAGCGGCTCGCCGACCCGGTGGCGTTCGACGAGTGCGCCCGCCAGCTGGTCGCCACTGCGCCGTGGCTCGATGGCAGGGCCAGTCCGATCACCGGGCAGGTGCACGTGATGGCCGGGTTGCTCAACCGCTGGCGCGACCATGTCGTCGACGGCCGCCCGGTTGCCACCGGGGTGCTGCCGGTGGGCGACTCGGTGCTGTGCACGAACCCGCTGTACGGGCGCGGTTGCTCGACGGCGTTCTGGAGTGCACACCTGATGGCCGACGCAGTGGCCGCCCACGCCGACGACCCGTACGCCATGGCGCTCGCCTACGACGCGTCGCTGCGGGCGGAGATCTTCCCGTGGTACCGGTCCGGGGTGGAGCAGGACGCGGAAGCCCGCCGTGTCGCCGCGGCCCTGCTGGCCGGCGACGACCCCGACGGCGACGGCAGCGACCCGCGCACGTTCATGCGCAGCGTCTTGCGCGAGGGCCTGCTGCCGGCGACCCGCTGCGACGTCGTCGTCCTGCGCGCGTTCTTCCGCGGCCTGAACCTGCTGTCGTCGCCGGACGCGCTGCTCAAGGACGCCGACGTCCACGCCCGCGTGCTCGCGGTCTGGCAGGACCGCGACAACCGCCCGCCCGAGCCCCGGCTGGGCCCCAAGGACCGCGCCGAGCTGCTGGCGCTGCTCCCCGCCTGACAGGCGATCAGTCGAGGGTGTCCTCGACCGCGTCGACGGCTTCGTCGGCCACTTTGTCGAGTGCGTCACGGACGTCGTCGAAGCCGGGCACCGCGGCGAGCATCGTGTCCTCCAGGCGCGACTCGTCGAGGATCAGGAACACGATCACACCCACTACGGCGCCGAGCAGGGGGAAGACGATGAACACCCACAGCTGCTCGAGCGCGCCCGTGGACGTCTCCGCGAACAGGGCGGTGCCGATGCTGCGGGCGGGGTTGACGGAGGTGTTGTCGATCGGGATCGAGATCAGGTGGATGAGCGTCAGCGTGAGGCCGGCGGCGATGCCACCGAAGCCGGGGGCGAACCCGCGAGTGGTGGTGAACAGCACCACCACCACGAGCAGCGAGGTGAGGATCACCTCGGTGACGATCGCCGAGCCGACGCCGAAGTGCTCGCCGGACCACAGGTTGGCGGCGAACGAGCCGCGGCGGAAGTCGTCGCGGCCGCTGGCGATGCCGTAGATGATCGCGGCGCCACCGACCGCGCCGACGAGCTGGCCGATCCAGGCGAACACGGCGTGGGCGGTGTCGATCTTCTTCGCCAGCAGCATGCCCAGCGTGACGGCCGGGTTGATGTGGCACCCGCTGATCGGCCCGATCACGTACCACATGATCAGCAGGGAGAACCCGAAGCCCAGCGCGACGCCCAGGGTGCCGACATGGTCGACCGCGAAGATCGCCACACCCGGGCCCCCGAGCATGAGGACCGTCATGCCCACCAGCTCGGCGACCAGGATGCGTCCGTTGTTCTGAGTGTCCATGGCGAAAACGTAGTTCTCGCACCGTTCTCAATCGCGCGATGTGCGAGTACCGTCGCTGCGATGGCAGCTCGTCGCCGCAGCGAGACCCTCCTGGTCACCAGGGTGCATGCGGGCACGCGCGCACGCCACCCCGACGATCTCGTCGTCGAGGAGCCGATGACCGTCCAGCTCGACGGCACGACGGTGAGCACCACGATGCGCACGCCGGGCAACGACTACGAGCTCGCCGTGGGCTTCTGCCACACGGAGGGCCTGCTGGCCGGTGCTCCCGTCGTCGGCGTCCGTTACTGCGCCGGCGGCTCGGCGGTGGGCAGCGAGTTCAACGTGGTCACGGTCGAGACGGGTGGTCGTGCCCCGGCGCCCCGGCCGCGGCTGGGCAACACCACCTCCAGTTGCGGCCTGTGCGGCCACGACGCGATCGACGAGCTGCGCGAGCGCCTGGCGCCGCTGCCGGAGACGGCGCCGATCGCCTTCGAGGTGCTGCAGCGCGTTCCCGAGGCGGTCCGTGCGGGGCAGGGCCTGTTCGACTCCACCGGCGCGGTCCACGCAGCCGCTGCCTTCAACGCGGCCGGCGACGTGGTGCTCACCCGTGAGGACGTCGGCCGGCACAACGCGGTCGACAAGGTGATCGGCAGGATGCTGCTCGACGGGCAGCTCCCGGCGACGGGCCTGGGGCTCTTCGTCAGCGGGCGGGCCAGCTTCGAGCTCGCCCAGAAGGCGTGGGCCGCCGGCTTCGGCACGCTCGTCGCGGTGAGCGCCCCCACTGCCCTGGCGGTGCACACGGCCCGGCGCGCCGGGCTCGCCCTGGCCGGCTTCGTGCGCGCCGACCGGCTCAACGTCTATTCACCGGAACGGCTCGCGCCGTAGCCCGTCACCGGCTCGCGCCGTAGCCTGGCCGGATGAGCGAACCCATCCAGCCCTCCGTCGGCCGCGGCGTCGTGCACCTGTTCTGCAAGGCCACGCCACTGTTCGAGGGCGACGGCGTGGTCGCCGCCGTGCGCGGCGCGGAGGCCGCCGGCGTGCAGGTGGTGGCAGTCTCCACGCTGGGGCACAAGTGCGACGCCGCGTTCATGGCGATGCACGAGGACTGGAAGCAGCTGCGCTCGCTGCAGTCCGCGCTGCAGCGGGCCGGGCTCGAGGTGGTGGACAGCTACGTCAGCCTCACGGAGGTCAGTGAGTACGCGAAGGGCATGCCCGAGGAGATGCTGCGCGGCCGCCTCTACCCCGACATCCCGCCACGCGCCCACCACATGCCGGCGTGGTGCTTCTACCCCATGTCGAAGCGGCGCGCGGGGCACGCCAACTGGTTCACCCTGCCCTTCGAGGAGCGCAAGGACCTGATGCACGAGCACGGCACCAGCGGCCGCAAGTTCGCCGGCCGGGTGGTGCAGTACGTCACCGGCTCCACCGGCCTCGACGACTACGAGTGGGGCGTCACCCTGTTCGCGGTGCATCCCGACGACCTCAAGGAGGTGGTGTACACGATGCGCTTCGACCAGGCGTCCAGCGTCTACGCCGAGTTCGGGCCGTTCTACACGGGCATGGTGGTGCCGGTGGAGGAGCTGGTCGAGACGCTGTGACGCGTCAGCGGCTGCTCACCGAGATCGTGCCGTCGCCCACGTCGCGGCCGCTCGCGTCGAAGGTGAAGCGCTCGAAGTCGGCGGACACCACGTCGCCGTTGTCGTCGATCGCGAGGTTGCCGGTGGGGCCGTTGTAGTTGATGTTGCGATCCTCGACGAGCGCGGCATTGCAGTCGTCGAACATGCTGCACCCGGTGCCGCTGTTCGTGATCGCGGAGACGGATCGGCCGATGTCGTGGGGTTGGTTCGAGCCCGAGGCGAGCGCGGCGAGGGCGATGATGTTCAGGCAGTCGTAGGCGTTGTGCGCGTACAGGCCGGTCGCCGCCGGATCGACGGCCAGCAGCTCGGCGTTGAACGCCGCCGAGCCTGCGTAGGCCAGCGGTGAGACGCCGACCACTCGCGGGGCCAACCCGGCAGTGAACGGCTTGGCCGAGGCCGCCGGCCGGCGGATCGCGTCGTTGACGATGAACGACAGCGGCGTGCTGCTGGCGGCGTCGATCGCGTTGATGATCGCGGGGCCGGTGGTGCCGTCGGCGATGACGGTGACCACGTCGGGATCGTTGGCGAGCACGTCGTCGACGGCGGCGGCGATCGAGTCCTCCTGCGCCGAGAACGCGACGGTGGCCGACACGTTCGTGCCCTGCTCGGTCATCGCCGCCTCGACGGCTTGCGCGAAGGGTCGGCCGTAGTCGTCGTCGTAGTACACCACTGTCGCCGACCGGCTGCCCGAGGCCTCGACCTCGCCGGCGATCGCCACGGCCTCCAGCGAGTCGCTGGGCACGGTGCGGAAGAACAGCCCGTCGTCGGGGAAGTCGTCGAGCGCCAGCGCGGACGCCGTGGGGCTGCACGTGAGCACGCCCGCGCCAACGGCGGCGCCCAGTGTGCCCAGCACGTTGAGCGACGAGGTGGGGCCGATGATGGCGTCCACGCCGAGCTGCACCAGATCCTGCACGGCGAGCCCGGCGGTGACCGGGTTGCTGCCCTCCTCGCGGTTGATCAGGCGCACGGGCCGGCCGTTGACGCCACCCGCGCCGTTGATCTCGGCCAGCGCCACCGCCAGGGCATCGGCCATGGAGGCGCCGATCTCGGCTGCACTGCCGCTGCTCGGGAGGATGGCGCCGATGACGAGCGATCCGTCGTCGCGGTGGTCGCTGGTGGTGGTGACCGCGATCGTGCCGGCGGTGGACGAGGGCGAGGCGGACTCTCCCGTGCACGCGGTCACCCCGACGAGTCCGGCCAGCAGCGAGGTGCCGAGCAGGCGGGTGACGGGTCGGCGAGGCACGCTGGCGAGTGTACGAGGGCGGGGCCTGCGGCAGCAGCCGGGTGGCGAGCGGAGGAGAAGGCGGCGAGCTGAGGGTCGACGGGAGAGACCCTCAGCTCGCCAAGCCGTGGTCGGGAGCGAGGCGCCGGGCCGTGGAGGCGAGGGCTCGAATCCGGACTCGATCTGGAACGCCGATCAAACCGTCGTGACGCACTGCGTCGTCGAGTGGCAGTGTACGCCGGGGAAGCACCCGATCTTCGTGCGCGAGCCGCAAGAGTGTGCCGTCGTCGTGCTCGGGTGCGGAGGGGAAGAACATCGGCACGGCCTGAATGACGTCATACGAGTGCGCGCATGACGTCGTTCAGGTGAAGGAATTCGCGTCGCTCGTAGGCTGTCGGCCGGCATAGGCGCAGGCACGAGCGCGCGAGGAGGCACGACGGTTTGGCCACGACGATGGCGCTGAGGGATCTCGGCGACAGCGAACTGATCATGAGCGCGAGGAAGGGCGACCCCGACGCGTACGGCGAGCTGTACCGGCGCCACGTGAAGTCGGCGCGGGCGGCCGCGCGGGCGCTCACCCGTTCGCGCGCCGACGCCGACGACGTCACCTCCGAGGCGTTCGCCCGGGTACTGAGGGCGTTGCAGGCGGGCGGCGGGCCGACGATCGCATTCCGGCCCTACCTGGTGACGGCGGTGCGGCACGTCGTGTTCGACCGATCGCGGCGCAACCGTGAAGACCCGACGGATCACATGAGCGACGAGATCAACGTCGTGCTGCTGGAGGCGGCCGGCAGGCAGGAGGACGGTGCCTTCGCCGCCGCCGCGTTCGCAGCCCTGCCCGAGCGCTGGCAGCTCGTGCTGTGGCACACGGAGGTCGAGGGGCGCAGCGTGTCGGAGGTGGCGCCGATGCTCGGCCTGGCACCGAACGCCGTCGCCGCACTCGCCTACCGCGCTCGCGAAGGTTTGCGCCAGGCGTACCTCCAGGCCCACCTGCGCCCCGACCAGGACGCGACGTGTCGCGAGTGCGCGGCCAACCTCGGCGCGTATGTGCGCGACGGGCTGTCCGCCCGCGATCGCCGGCGCACCGACGCCCATCTGGAGGGGTGCGACTCGTGCACCGCGCTGGTCGCCGAGCTGGCCGACACCAACAACCTGCTGCGGGCGGCGCTCATCCCCGCGCTGATCGGCATCGCACCGAAGGCGTACCTGGCCGGGCTCGGCGGGAAGGGGCTGCTGCTTGCCGCGGGCGGGCGCCCCTCCGGGCGGCAGCTGGCGTCGGCGGGTGGTGCCGTTGCGGCGGCTGCGCTGGTCGCCGCGATCGCGGCCGGCGCGCTCGGCGGCGGAGGCTCGGCCGGCCCGAGCGCCTCGGCCACCACCACGACGCGACCCGCAGGCGGTGAGCCCGCCCTCGTGGCGCCCGATCACTCGGCCGCGCCCGCCGTGCCACGCGAGCCGGCAGCCACGGCGGTGCCGGCGACGCTGCCGGCGACCGTTGCGCCGGTCTCTACGGCGGCCGAGCCCCCGACGACGGTCGCGCGCTCGGCCCCGGCGTCCACCGTGCCACCTTCCGCACCCACGTCCACGGTGCAGCCGGCGAGCGAACCACCGGTGACCGAGCCCCTCGCCACGGTGCCCCTCACCACCCTGCCCGTCACCACCGAGCCGGCGACGACCGTGCCCGCCAGCACGGTTCCGGTCACGACCCTTCCGGCGACGACGGTTCCGGCGACGACGACGACGCTCCCGTCGAGCGCGGCGACGCTGTCGGTCGCTGTCGTGCAGCGCAGCCCGGCGACGCGGAACGGCTCCGTCCTGCTCGACGCCGTCGTCACCAACGGGGGCACCTCGGCGGTCACCGGCGTGCGGGTGGAGCTGCCGGCGCCACCGGGTTCGTCGTTCACCACGCCGTTCGGGGCGCTGCGCGTGGCTGCCCCCGGCCTCCATCCGCATGGATGGTCGTGCGACGGCGACTTGTCGTGCACGCTGCCCGCCCTTGCGCCCGGTCACTCGTCGGTGATGACGCTCGTCCTCTTCATCGCCGACTCGGCACCGGCCAGCATCACGATCACTCCGTCGGTGTCCAGCCCATCCGGCGCCACCGTCACGATCAGCCCGATCACGATCGACATCGAGGCTGCCACCAGCATGCAGGCAGCGGTCGCCGTCGCACGGCCTGCCTGACGCGCCTATGGTCGTGGCCGTGAGCGACGCCGCCCCGACCGACTTCACCCGCGACCTCGTGCGCTGGAGCGAGGCGCTGGCCGGCATCGCCCGCACCGGCCTCGGGTTCACCCAGAACCTGTACGAGCGCGAGCGCTTCGAGGAGGTGCTGCACGTCGCCGCCGACATCAAGGCCGCCGCCGACGAAGCGCTGGAGGTGCGGCGGGAGAGCGACCACTTCATCCAGGAGTGGATGGAGACCGTCGGCGAGGGCATCCCCGGGTACGTCACCCCGAAGGTCGCGATCGGCGCGGTCGTGGGCAACGACGCCGGCGAGATCCTGCTCGTGCAGCGCGGCGACAGCGGCCTCTGGCTCTACCCCACAGGCTGGGCCGACAGCGGCTACTCGCCCAGCGAGGTGGTGGTGAAGGAGGTCTTCGAGGAGACCGGCATCGAGTGCGAGCCACTGCAATTGCTCAGCGTCATCGACGGCCAGCGCATGGGCTTCACCCGCTTCGCCATGTACCTGCTGCTGTTCCATTGCCGGGCCACCGGCGGCACGCTCGTGGCGCACCCGCTGGAGACGTCGGGCGTGGGCTGGTTCGCCCGCGACCAGCTGCCGTTCCCCACGGTGGGCGCCGAGTGGTGGGGGCCGATGGCGTTCGCCGCCATCGACGGCAGCACCATCCCCGCGACGTTCGAGCCGCCGCGCACGCCCGTCTGGCGCGGCCACCACGAGCCCTGACCCACGGCTTCCAGAGCGCGGGCCGAGCGGCGGCTACTTGCCGTCGCCCTCCTGGTCGCGCAGGTAGCGCTCGAGCTCGGCCATGAACTGCTCGCTGTTGACCTCGGGCTCGGGGGCGCCTTCGCCGCCGACCACGTCGTCGTCCTCGTCCTCGTCGTCCTCGTCCTGCTCGTGGTCGAACTCGTGGTCGTCGAGCTCGCCGTTGTCGGCCAGCGACTCCAGCCGCTCGACGTAGCCGACGAGATCGGCGTCCTCGTTGACGAACGTCGTGACCCGCGCGTCGTAGGCGGTTGCCTCCGCGCGCAGGCGCGCGGTGGGTGCCGGTGTGCCGATCATCTCGCAGGCCCGCTCGACGAGCGCCAGCGACGCCTTGGGTGACGGCAGTTGCGATGCGTATGCGGGCACCGCGGCCCACAGCGATGCGCACGAGAGGTCGGCGCGGGTGCAGGCGTCCTGGACGACACCGACGATGCCGGTGGGCCCTTCGTAGCGGCTGCGCTGCAGGTCGAAACGGTCGATGATGTCCTGCTCGGTCGCGGTACCGATCAGCTGCACCGGGCGGCTGTGGGGGACGTCGGCGAGCAGCGCGCCGAGCGTGAGCACGAGCGTGGAGTCGAACCGCTTGGCCACACCGACGAGCTGCTGGGTGAACAGCCGCCAGCGCAGCGCGGGCTCGGGGCCGAGCACGAGGATGACGTCGCCTCCGGGCGTGCTGGCGCTCCACAGACCGACCGTCGGCCAGACGATGGTGCGTCGCTGATCGGCGGTGAGGCGCACGTGCGGCCGCACCGTGGCGAAGTCGGTGAACTCCTCCGGGTCGATCTCGGCGAGCGGCTCCGCCCGCCACGCCTCCACCAGGTGGCGCACGCTGTTGCTGGCCGCATCGCCGGCATCGTTCCAGCCGGTGAAGGCCGCGATGACGATCGGACGCTGCAGCGAGGGTTGCGCCAGCCAGCGGACGTGGTCCATGGGCCGCACGCTATCGCCGTCGGCCGGAGCGGGCTCGCACCTGCGGCAGCGCGCTCGCATGCGCGGTTCGGCCGCCATGGGAGCAGGTGCGATCATGCGTGGATGCACCACCGTTCCCCTGCCGCTCGAGTCGTGCCACCCCGGCTGGGCCTGGGGTCGGCGGCGAGAGCGGTGCTCGACGCGCTGCCGTCGTGGTTCGGCATCCCCGACTCGAACGACGCCTACGTCCGCTTCGTGGAGGAGCACCCGACGTGGAGCGCTGTCGACGAGGACGGCACGGTCGTCGGGGTGCTCGCGCCCCGCCGGCACACCGAGTCGTGCGAGATCGAGTTGCTGGCAGTGCTACCCGGCTGGCACCGGCGCGGCGTTGGGCGCGCGCTCGTCGCCGCGTTCGAGGCGGATGCTGCTGCCGGTGGCTGCCGGCTCACTCATGTGAAGACGCTCGGCCCGTCGCACCCCGACGACGGGTACGCCGCCACCCGCCGGTTCTACGAGTCGGTCGGCTACCTGCACCTCGAGGAGCTGCCCGATCTGTGGCCGGGCAACCCGGCGCTGATCATGGTGAAGCCACTGCCGTTGCCGGCGCCGGAGGCCCGGGTGGTCGCGGCGACGTCGTGGCCGGTCACGCAGCAGGCGATCGTCGCCGCCTTGCGCGCTGCCGGCGTGCGTGACGGGGCGACGATCATCGTCCACTCGTCGCTGTCGCGCGTGGGCTGGGTGGTGGGCGGCGCCCAGGCCGTGGTACTGGCGTTGGTCGACGCGGTCGGCGCGACGGGCACCATCGTGATGCCGGCGCTGTCGAGCGACCTCAGCGAACCCTCGCGGTGGGTCAACCCGCCGGTGCCGGAAGCGTGGTGGCCGGTGATCCGCGACGAGCGGCCCGCGTACGACGCGGCGCTCACCCCGCCCACCTACATCGGTGCGGTGGTGGACTGCTTCCGGCATCTGCCCGGTGTCGTGCGCAGCGCGCACCCGGCAGATTCGTTCGTCGCCCACGGTCCGCTCGCCGCGCAGATCGTGGGCTCGCACCCGCTGTCGCCCGCGTTCGGTGACGGCTCACCGCTGTCGCGCCTGTACGACCTCGATGCGCGCATCGTGCTCTTCGGCGTGGGGCACGGCAACAACACGTCACTGCACCTTGCAGAGGATCGTGCGCAGTGGGCCGGGAAGCCGACCATCCCGTACGGCGCGCCGGTGATGGTGGACGGCCGGCGTCAGTGGGTCACGTTCGACGACGTCGACTACGACTCCGACGACTTCGAGGCGCTCGGGGCGGCGTTCGCCGCAGCGACGGGTGGCGAGACGCGGGTGCCGCTCGGCTACGGCGAGATCACGAGCTGCTCGATGCGCGCGATCGTCGACTTCGCGGTCGAGTGGCTGCCGGCGAACCGGTCGGATCAGACGGCTGAGGGTGCCGGCCCCTAGCGCAGCTTGGCCAGGTCGGCCAGGTCGTGCGGGCCGGCGGCCGGGTAGCCGAGCCCGGCACGGATCCGCTGCCCCCATCCGAGCAGGATCTCGACGAGCTCGTCGAGGTCGCCGCCCAGTGCTTTGAGCGCGGCCTGCATCTGCTGGTCGGTGCGCACCTCCACGTCCTCGCGCAACAGCTGGCCGGCCGAGGTGAAACCGATCTCGTCGACCAGGCCCCGTGAGCGCAGCCGGGCATGTGCGGCCTCGAACTGCTCGTCGCTCCAGGCGCGGGTGCGGCTGTAGGTGCGCATCGGCAGGCCCCAGTAGAGCTCGCTGAGCAGGCCGATCTCGGTGGCGTCGAGCCCGACGCTGATCCAGGCGGCGGTGTGGCTGTCGCCGCGGAACTCGCGCAGCATGTCGGCCATGCGCCAGACGGCGCCGAGCTCGGTGGCGGGCAGGCCCAGCGAGCGGAGCCCGGCGTACAGCGGCCGGCCCTCCGGCCGCAGCGGGGCGACGGCGCGGGAGAGCAGCGCACGTGCGCGTTCGACGCCGTCGGGCCGCTGGCCGAGCAGCCGTTCGAGCTGGGCGATCGCGCCGTCGTCGCGCACCTGGCAGATCGTCGCGGCATCGGTGAGCGTCCAGCCGCGCCGCACCGCGGGGACGACTGCCGCGGGGTTGAACACTGCGAACGCGGCGGCGACCACCTCGCCTGGCACCTGCCCCATCACCGAACCGCGGCTGGTGAAGTAGGCCGCGCTGTCGGGAAGGGCCACACCTTTCGCGTCGCCGACGCTGGGCGAGAAGCCCAGCGCGACGTAGCCGGCATGGCATTCGGGGGAGAAGTACACCTGCCCGGCCACCGGTTCGAGGGCCGCGGCGAGCGCGCGCGCTGCATGCATGTCCGCACCATACGCAACGGTGCCGCGTCAGTTGCGCCGGAGCGTGCCGTAACGTGGCCTGCTGTGAGTGTCACGATCGAGATCGCCACCGAGGCCACCGACGAGCTGGTCGCCGCGTTCGCCCACCTCGTCCCCCAGTTGTCGAAGAGCTCGCGCCCCCCCGGTGCCGCCGAGGTGGCCGAGATGGTGGCTTCCCCGGCCAGCGACGTGCTCGTCGCCCGCCTCGACGGGGCCATCGTCGGCACGCTCACGCTGGTGGTGTTCCGTATCCCCACCGGCGTGCGCGCGTGGATCGAGGACGTGGTGGTCGACGACGCTGCGCGTGGTCACGGCGTGGGCGACCAACTCAACCGGTTCGCAGTCGACGTCGCCCGCAGCAAGGGCGCGCGCACCGTCGACCTCACGTCGCGCCCCTTCCGGGAATCCGCCAACCGCCTGTACCAGCGCATCGGCTTCGTCCCCCGCGACACCAACGTCTACCGGCTCTCGCTGGAGGCCTGACCCGCCTCGCCGGCGGAGCCAGCCATGTGCGCACGCGTCCGCGGACGCGTGCGCGCCTCATCTGGGAACCCTGTAGCACCCCCTGAGTACGCTGATCGCGCGAGCGCGATCGAGCGACGAACGTCAGTGCGTGCGGGAGCCAATCGCGAGGAGAACGGAGTTCGGCGGGTGGCGCTGACCACCGACTCTCCGGCGTTGGTGCGACTTCTGGCCCTTCAGCCGGGACAATGCCCCCGGTGGTGACGGCTCGGCGGTGCTGCTTCCCCTCGCCACGCGCCCGCGGACGCGTGGCGTTGGCGATGCAGCCACCGTCGGCCTTCGTGGCGAGTACGTCTCGCCGGTACTTCTGGATGGGCGTTCGATCCGCTGATGTCGAGGCGGCATCGGGAGGGGCGACGTCGGCTCTCGGTAGGCTTGCTGCATGTCGTCGATCGAGCGCGTGGTGACCAAGCGACGGCTCGAAGAGCCGGACGAGCCGTGGCGCTACTGGGTGACGCGCCCCGTTGCAGAACGCATCGACGCGGTTGAGACGCTCAGGCGCGAGCATCACGGGTGGGCCCATGGATCTGAACCCCGACATGGTGGTGCAACTCGGTCGAGAACCGCAGCGGATCGACATCCTCACGTCTGCCAGCGGGCTCGTCTTCGACGAGGCCTTCGAGCATCGAGTGTTCGTGGACGTGGGCGGGATGCAGGTGCCGTTCATCTCGATCGACGATCTGCGAACGAACAAGCTGGCCACCGGCCGGCTCCGCGACCAGGCCGATGCTGAAGATCTGGGGCGGTAACCGACCAGGACAGTCACGGACGGCAAGCCGTCGCGCCGAGCGGGTACTCGTCGAGCAAGTGCGGGTAGACGGGTGCGTCGTAGAGCGAGTCGTCGCCCGGTCGATCGATGACTGTGCAGGTGTCGGACTCGTACGGTCTGTCGATCCAGCGCGACGGCTGCCACGGCTCCGTTGCGGCAGCGTCGACGGTCGCTCGTAGGTCGGCGAGGAACGACGCAAACGGTTGCACGTCGAGATCGTTGATCTCCCATCGATGCTCGCCCACGATCAGCACGAGTGGGAACGCGTCGACAGCCGCCTCACCGATCGGGGTTGCCGATGGAAGCGTGTTCGCCGTCGCGAGGAGGTCTTGCAGCGCCGCGCTGGGAACGTTGCCGGTCGCGAGGCGGAACTGGGCTCGCCCCTCGCTCGCCCCTGCGTACAGTTCGGCGAAGGTCGTTCCATCGCCATAGATGACCAACTCCGGCCCCGTCACGTACATGTCCGGTACGGCGCCCAGGTGGTAGTCGCCGAGTTGTACCAGCACGGCGGCCGGGTCGGCCGAGGACGACGTCAACCGAGGCGATGCGATGCTGCCCGACGAGTCGTCGCACGCGCAGAGAACCAGCAGGAGGCCGACGACGGAACTCAGCACACGGCTCACACATGGTTGACGAACCGAGTTGCTCCGTGGTTCCGAGTCACGCACGTGTGTCCGAACTCCGCCGACGAGTCCGGGCGAGCAGCGAGTGGGAGGGTCTGGACGGGTCAACGCCCGGCGGCGGTGCGGATCGCCGAGGCGATGGACTCGGCCTTGCTGACCACGAAGTAGTCGGTTGCGCCACCGCATTCGACCTTGAGGCGTCGTCGCAGGGAGCCGTCGAAAGGGTTGCGGCCACGCGCCGCCAGGCCGACGCCCGTGATCGAGGCCAAGTCACACTCCCAGTTGTCGCCGCCGGTGGCGCTGTCGAACCTGTGGGGAGAGAACAGCAAGCGTTGGTCCGTCAGCAGCAAATGCCCGCCGACGGCCCGAGAACCTTGCGACCGGTTCGCCCGGTACGTCTCGATCTCATGCTCGTCGGGCCTCAAGGCAGGTTTCGACACCCACGAAGGATGATCGACCCCACCGCCGTTGTCCAGCGCGTGGAGGGGCTTACACGACCCGGGCTGTGTCGCGGTGCCGCCTCGGGTTGTCGTGGTCAGGGGCGCGACATGGACGGACCCGGTCGGAAGGCTCGGCGTGGCGGTCCCGAATTCGGGAGTGCAGCGGTGCGGCTACTGCTTCGGGTGGGCGAGCAGGAAGTCGATGACCTGCGCGCTGAACGTGCTGGAGAGCTCGGGGATGTGGGTGCCGTGGGGGATGGTCCACAGCTCCACCGCACCGCTGGGCGGGCAGCCTTCGTACTGGGTGACGATCGCGTCGTCGAACCGGCGGTCGAGGTCGCGACCCTCGGTCGCTTCCGTGGCTGGGCCGGTGCAGCCGTTGTACCCGGCCCACTCCGCGACCGTCTGCTGCGCGCCTGGGTGGGGCTCGTCGCGGAACGTGCCGCCCTCGTACGCGATCGCCTCGTCGTTGTCGCCGTGGATCTCCGCCACGGTGACCGGCTCGCTCGGGTTGCACGCCGCAGGGTCGAGGAACGTCGCGCCCGAGATGCTGACGATCGCGGCGATCAGGTCGGCGTGGTCGCAGGCCATCCGGTACGACATGAAGCCGCCGTTGGAGAAGCCGACGAGGAAGACGCGCGCCGGGTCCACGCGGTAGTCCGCCTCGATGTGCCGGATCACCGCCGCGAGGTACGCCGAGTCGTCGACGGTGGCGCCGAACCCGCAGCAGGCGTCGGTGGCGTTCCAGAAGTGGCTGCCGTCGGCGTCGATCGTGCCGTCGGGGTGGGCGAGCAGGAAGCCGCGGGACTCGGCCAGAGGCTGCAGCTGGAAGAACTCCTCCTGCATCTCGCCGGTGATCCCGTAGCCGTGGAGGAGCACCACCAGCGGCATCGCCGCCGACCCGTCGTAGCTGTCCGGCGCGAACACCTCGAAGGGGCGGTCGATCGTCGGGTCGGTCGCCGGCGCTGTCGACGTGGCCGCCTCCGAGCCCGTCGTTGCGGGCACCGTCGCAGGGCTCACGGTGGACGGCGCGGGGGTCTCGTGGCTGCCCGCCGCGCTGCCGCCGCACGCTGCGAGCGCGACCGCCAGGAGCACGGTTGCGAGCCGGGCGGCCGCTGTTCGAGCCATGCGGGGAACTGTAGGACTGGCGCCGCCTGGGGCGCGGTCAGGGCTTGGGATGGGCGAACAGGAAGTCGACGATGTCGCCGGCGAACGTGTCGGACAGGGCAGGGATGTGGGCGGCACCGGGGATGGTCCACAGCTCGACGGCCCCGCCTGCCGGGCAACCCTCGTAGCGCGTGATCGTGGACTCGTCGCCGGCGATGCTCGCCTCCAGGTCCACCGTCGTGGCGTCGTCGACGGCGTCGCCCGTGCAGCCGTTGTTGGCGGCCCAGTCGGCCGCGGTCTCCGTCGCCCCGGGATGGCGAGCACCGAGGATGGTGCCGCCGTCGAACGCGATCGTGCCGTCGGCGGTGCCGTGCACCTGCGCCACGCTCACCGGTTCGGAGGGGTTGCACTTGCTCGTGTCGGCGAAGGTGGCACCGGCGAGGCTGACGATGGCGGCGATGGTGTCGGCGTGATCGCATGCCATCCGGTACGACATGAAGCCGCCGTTGGAGTGGCCGACGAGGTAGATGCGCTGCGGATCGACGTTGTACTCCGACTGCACCGTGTGGATCAGCGCCATCAGATACGCCGAGTCGTCGACCGTGGTCGCGAAGCCGCAGCAGGCGTCGGTGGCGTTCCAGAACTGCTTGCCGATCTGGTTGACGGTGCCGTCGGGGTGCACGTACAGGAAGCCGCGGCTCTCGGCCTGCGGCTGCAGCCGGAAGTACGCCTCCTGGATCGCGCCGCTGGCGCCGAACCCGTGCAACAACACGACCAGTGGCATCGGCGTCGACGACTCGTACGACGACGGTGCGAACACGTCGAACGGCCGGGCCGCGATCAGCTCGCGCTCGGCATCCGTCGGTCCGGTCGCGATAGGGGCGGTGTCGGTGGAGGCAGGGCTCGTCGTGGTGACCGGCGCGTCCGTCGTGGGCGTGACGGTCGTGAGCGTGACGGTGGAGGCGACCTCGGTCGCGGACGGGTCGGTCGCCGGCGAGGTCGCGGTGGTGGTGCTCGCGCCGTCGTTCGATGCGCTGCACGAGACGATCAGTGCGGTGGCGAAGAGCAGGGCGACGAATCGGCGCATCGCGTGCACTGTACGGCTGCCGCCGGCGCCGCAGCCGGTCGTCAGCCTGTGGCGTCGGTCTCGCCCATCTCCGCCAGCAGATCCTCCACGCCCATGTGCGGTGCCAGGTCCTCTGCCGCTTGGCGTACCTGCCAGTCGTGATCGCGCAGCGCCGCTGCCAGCGCGGCCTCCACGTCCGGCCCGTCGAAGGGTGCCAGCGCGAGCACGGCCCGCCGCCGGATGTTCGGCTTGTCCTGGCAGCCGGCGAGGACGGCGGGCAGGCTGCGCTCGTCGCCGATCGCGCCGAGCGCAGCGACGCTCGCCTCGCGCACCAGCGGGTCGGCTGCATCGGTGGCGAGCGTGCCCAGCAGGTGCAGCACGTCGTCGTCCACGGTCTCCTGCTCGCCCGCGGCCCACGCCGCGGTCTCCACCACGCGCTGGTCGTCGTCGTGCAGCAACGCCAGCAGCGAGAAGCCCGGGCGGGTGGCGGCGAGCAGTGCTGCCCGCTGCCGCACGGTGGGGCTGCCGTCCGCTGCCGCGGCGAGGAGATCGCCGCCCGTCAGCGCACCCATCCGCTCCAGCGCGCCGAGGGCGAGCGAGCGCGCCTCGGCGTCGCTGTCGGCCAGCCCGGCGCGAGCGGAGGCCTCGTCGCCCCGGTACCCGGCCATCACCAGCTCGCGGCGCAGCGCTGGCGTGCTCATCGCTTGAGCATGTTCGTGAGGGTGATCACCAGCATGGCGGTGCCGAAGCCGACGATGGTGGCCACGATCGCCCCCACCCACACGGCCAGCACGCTGCTGGCGACCACCGACCACAGGCGCCGCCACCAGCGCGACCGGCGGGCGAGCGGGGCCCGCACCTCGGCGACCTCCAACCCGGCGGGCGCGTCCAGCGGGCGGCGAGCGCGCCCAGGATCGGCCGTCGCTCTGGCAGGCTTGCGCCATCCAGCCGCGATCAAGGCCACAATGGCGAGTCCGGCAATCCAGCCAGCAGCGGTGGTGACCTCGGTGATGTTCACGCAAGAAGAGATGGTACCGGAGCCCGTGTCGGCGGTCAGGGCGCCGCGCACCGGGCACCGCTGGTGGGCGATTCCCCTGGCGGTGCTCGGCCTCGTTGCTGCCGCCACACCGCTCGCGTTCAGCTTCGTGCCCAGCACCGTCTTCGTGGAGAAGGATCGCTGCCGCGAGTACGACGCCTCGAATCCGCCGGTGTGCGTGCAACCCACCACGGAGGCCGTGGAGTTCGCGCTCGTGCCGGCCGACGCCGAGCCCGTGGAGCCGCGCATGGAGATCACCGGTGCGCCCACCTTCGACAGCTCCGGCCAGGTGTACTTCGTCACGATCACCGAACCGAGCATCAGCATGGTCGACTGGTTCGTCACCAGGAACAACGACGCTGCCCGCTTCCTCAGCTACAAGGACAAGTACGGCGACCAGTCCGAGCAGCAGCTGATCCAGAGCGGCCAGCAGCAGATGCGTTCGGCGAAGGACAACGCCGTGTACGTCGCGCTGAAGGCGGCCGGCTACCCGGTGGAGCTGAAGTCGGGTGACGTGATCATCGACTACCTGCTGTGCCTGGAGGCCAACGAGGCGCGCACGGAGTGCCTGAAGTACAGCCCCGCCGACGAGCTGCTCGATCCGGGCGACGTGATCAAGAAGGTCAACGGGCACGACGTGTCGATCATCGACGACCTGCCCGCGGCGCTCGCCGGCGTCAGCGCGGGCGACAAGATCGAGATCGAGTTCGAGCGCGCCGGCGAGCCGATGTCGGGCGAGATCGAGACGATCCTGGCGCCGGGCGAGGATCCGCCGCGCACGATCATCGGCTTCCACCCGATCGACACCACCACCGTCAGCCTGCCCGAGGGCATCGGCGTCAACATCGACACCGATCGCATCGGCGGGCCGTCGGCCGGCCTTGCGTTCACGCTCACCCTGATCGACGAGCTCACCGAGGGCGACCTCACCGGCGGGCAGCGGGTGGCGGTGACCGGCACGATCGACGTCGACGGCAACGTGGGTGCGATCGGAGGCCTCAACTCGAAGGCCTCGGCGGTGGACCAGGTGGGCGTGAAGTACTTCCTCGTGCCGGTGAACCAGGGCGAGGACGGCCTCGACGGCATCGCGCACGCGCGCGAGGTGGTGGGCGACGACGTGGAGATCATCCCGGTGGCCACGCTCGACGAGGCCCTGGCCGCGCTCGAGCGCCTGGGCGGCGATCCGCTGAAGCCGGTGGATGCATCCACAGCCGCGTCATCCGGCTGAGCCGCGCGGGCGCTCCGATCGGCGCATTGCCACCCTTTGGAGCCCCCAAACACCTACGATTTGCGGCCAATGGCCATTTCCTTCTCGCGACCCGACCCTTCGTCGCCGGCCTCGGTGGCGACGGCCAACTTCTCCACGGCGCGGCGCGGCTACGAGCCCGAAGAGGTGCGCGAGTTCCTGCGCATGGTCGCCGCCGAGCTGGCCCGCCTGCAGGAGCGCGAGAAGTTCCTCGAGCGCGAGCTGCGCGTCGCGCAGCGCACCGTCCCCAACGCTGCGGTCGCGCTCGACGAGGAGGTCGTCACGCGCATGCTCGGCGAGGAGGCGGCGCGCATCCTCGCCACCGCCCGCGAGGCAGCCACGCAGATCAAGGTGCGTGCCGAGGAGGGTGCGTCGCGCGTGCTGCGCGAGGCCACCGACGAGGCCCAGCGCCAGCGTGAGGAAGCAGAGATCGAGGCGTCGCGCCGCCGGCAGGACGCTGCCTCCGATGCCGAGTCCGAGCTGCAGATGGCCAAGCAGCAGGGCCGCGAGATGGTCAACGAGGCCCGCGCCTATCGCGAGCGCGTGCTCGGTGAGCTGGCCCGCCGGCGCGAGCTGGCCCGCCAGCAGATCGAGCAGCTGGTGCATGGCCGCGACCGCCTGCTGAACGCGTTCGAGCGTGCCCGCCTGGCCGCGGTCGACGTGATGGCCGAGATGACGCCGCTGGGCGAGCCCAACGAGTACGTCAACTTGTCGCCCACAACCGGCCCCGTGCCGATCATGGTGCCCGCCGCCGATGCCAATCCCCCCACCACCGAGCCCGACGCCGACCAGACCACGGTGCTCGACTTCGCGATGGGTGCCGAGGCCGAGGCCGAGCCGGTTGACGACGACGCAGCCGTCGAGGTCGCGGTCGTCGAGGTCGCGGTCGTGGAGGTCGTCGACGAGGACGCCATCACCGAGGACGTAGTTGCCGAGGACGCCGCGGTCGAGGACGCCGTCGCTGAGGACGTCGTCACCGACGACATCGCGGTCGAGCACGAGGCGGCCGACGACGTCGCGGTCGAGGAAGACGTGGTTGGCGAAGAGGTAACCGCCGACGTGGAGCCTGCGGGCGTGACCGAGGACGCCGCCGACGACGCTGCCGAGGACGACGACGAGCCGGCACCGATCGCGAACGTCGTTGCGCTGTTCGCCGGCGAGCTCGACGTCCCGCTCGCCGACGCCGCCGAGGCCCAGGACGGCGAGGAGGCGAAGTCGTCGGTCGACGACCTGTTCGCCCGCCTGCGTGCTGCGCGCGCCGACAAGGTGGTGCAGCGCGCCACCGACGCCACCGACGCGGAGGCGGAACCCGCCACCGAATCAGCCGAGCCCGCACCCCTCGCCGACGAGCCTGCACTCGAAGAGGCCGAACTCGCCCGCGTGCTGTCGCTGCCCACCCCGGCGGCG
This sequence comes from uncultured Bifidobacterium sp., assembly GCA_964477795.1. Lineage (GTDB taxonomy): Bacteria > Actinomycetota > Acidimicrobiia > Acidimicrobiales > Ilumatobacteraceae > UBA668. The sequence continues at coordinate 5,784 of CAYZFZ010000023.1, read as the reverse complement.
CCCGCGCACGAAGACCTGGCCGTGTTCCAGGCCTCGCCGCCGGAACCGGTGCGGGCCGCGGCCGAGGACGACACGCCCTTCGGCAAGCGCGACGCAGACCTCACGCCGTTGATCGTGGCTGCGGCCCGCAAGCTGAAGCGGGTGCTCGCCGACGAGCAGAACGACGTGCTGCACATCCTGCGCCGCAACGAGCCGGTGAGGTCGCTCGACGCGCTGTTGCCGGCACCCGCCGAGCACGGTCGCCGCTACGCCTCGGCGATCGAGGGCGAGCTGCGCCAGGCGGCGCTCGCCGGTGCGGCCAGCGTCGACGACGGCGATCGCGGCGATCACCTGCACGAGATCAACCGGGCCAAGGCGCTGCAACCGGCCACCGACTCGCTGCGGGCCACGATCGTCCAGCCGTTGCGCGACCGCCTCGAGCGCGCCGTCGCCGACGCCGCCGGCGACAACGGCGACCTCGCGGATGCGGTGCGCAGCCTCTACCGCGAGTGGAAGACGCAGCGCATCGACGAGCACCTCGACGACGTCGCCCGCATGGCTTTCGGTCGTGGCGCGCTCGTCGCGCTCGTGCCCGGCACCCCGGTCATCTGGACGGTCGACCCCAACGGGCCCGCGTGTCCCGATGCCGAGGACAACGCGCTGGCGGGTGTGATCGGCGCTGGCCAGCCGTTCCCCACCGACCATACGTGCGCCCCCGCGCACGAGGGGTGCCGCTGCATGCTGCAGCGAGCACAGCGGTAGCCTTCGCCGCGTGCGGAACCCAGCAGACCTGCCCCGTCGAGCCCGCCGCCCCCGTCGCGTCAGCGATCGTGGCCGGGCGCTGCTCATCATCTCGGCGGTGGTGCTGGTGGGGCTGCTGCTGTCCGCCCGCTTCCTGTCGGGTTTCTACGTCGACTACCTGTGGCACCAGTCGGTCGGCCGCACCGACGTGTTCTGGGGCGTGCTGGGTGCGAAGGTCACGATGTTCGTCCTCTTCGCCGGCACGTTCATCGTGCTCGCGCTGCTCAACTTGATCATCGCCGACCGGTTGGCGCCGAGCGCGTTCTCGGCCAACACCCATCCGCTGGTCGAGCGCTTCCACGAGTTCTTCGGGCATCGCATGCGCCTGTTTCGCTTCGCCGTCGCGATCGTGTTCGGCCTGCTGTTCGCCGCGCCGGCGATCGACCGGTGGCAGGACTGGCTGATGTTCCGCAACAGCAAGTCGTTCGGCATCTCGGATCAGTACTTCGGCAACGACGTCGGCTTCTACATGTTCAAGCTGCCGTTCATCACGTTCGTGCTCGACTGGCTGTTCCTCGCCGTGCTGTTCATCACGATCCTGGTGGTGGCCACCCATGTGCTGTCGGGCGGCATCGTCATCCAGCCGCCGAAGCCGAAGGTGCGGCGGGCGACGAAGGCGCACGTGGCGGTGCTGCTGGCCGTGCTGGCGGTGCTGAAGGCCGGCGACTACTGGGTCACCCGCTACGAGCTCACCACCGCCAACCGTGGCGCGGTGCGCGGCGTCACCTACGCGGTCGACAATGCGCAGTTGCCGGCCGTGCTGCTGCTGGCGCTGATCGCACTGCTCACGGCGGGCCTCTTCCTGTCCACGTTGAAGACCGATCGCTGGCGCCCGGCCGTCGTCGCCTCGGGGCTGTGGGCCGTCATCGCGCTCGTCGGCGGGGTCATCTACCCCAGCGCCGTGCAGTCGCTGGTGGTGAACCCCAACCAGAAGGACAAGGAGGCGAAGTACATCGCCTACAACATCCAGGCCACGCGCCACGCGCTGGGCATCGATGCGGTCACCGAGCAGGCCGTCTCGTTCGGCAGCCTCACCCGCACCGAGGTCACCGCCAACGTCGCGGCCTTGCAGGACGTGCGCCTCATCAAGCCCGACGAGGAGATGGTCACCCGCTTCCAGACGGACAGGGGCAACACCGGGCAGACGATCAACGATCTCGACCCCGACCGCTACGAGGTGAACGGCATCACCCGGCAGGTCATCGTGGGTGCCCGCGAGCTGGATCTCGACCAGGTGGGCAACAAGTCGTGGCAGGGCACGCACCTCATCAACACCCACGGGTGCGGGCTCGTCATGTCGCCTGCCGCGCAGATCGAGGCCAGCGGCAACCCCGCGTACGACGACGAGATCGCGCCGCTCGACCAGCCCGACCTGTACTTCAGCCCCGCGCTCGGCGGGTACGCGGTGGTCAACACGTCGGTCACCGAGACGGCATGCCCCTCTCAGGAAGTCGCGCCCTACCAAGGCGATGGCGGTGTCCAGCTGTCGTCGTCGATCCGCCGCCTCGCGTTCGCGCTCGACAAGTGGGACTACAACCTGCTCGGCTCGAGTGCCATCGACGACAACTCACAGCTGCTGATGATCCGCAACCCGCGCGAGCGGGTGCAGGCGCTGGCGCCGTTCCTGTCCTTCGACGGAGATCCGTACCCGGTCGCCTACGACGGGCACGTCGTGTGGGTGATCGACGGCTACACCACCAGCAGCCGCTACCCCTTCGGCCAGGGCGCCGATCTTTCGCAGCTCGATTCGGGTGCCGGCCTCAAGCACTCGCTGAACTACGTCCGCAACAGCGTCAAGGCCGTGGTCGATGCGTACGACGGTTCGGTGACGCTGTACGTCAACGACGACTCCGACCCGGTGCTGGAGGTCTGGCGGTCGGCGTTCCCGGATCTGTTCACCGCCGGCCCCATCCCGGAGGGTCTGGCCGAGCACATGCGCTACCCGGAGGAGCTGTTCCGTCTGCAGACGGCGGCGTACTCCAAGTACCGGCTCGACGCGGCGGCGTTCTTCGACCGCGACGGCGCCTGGTCGATCGCGCTCGCCGCGCCAGAGCAGCCGCCCACCCTGAACAGCATCGTCACCGACTCCACGGCCACGACGGAGGTGATCGACACGACGGCGACCGAGACCGACGCCGGCGCGAGCAGCTTCCCCACGGAGCAGAAGGCCGACCGGTTCGTGCCGTACTACACCATGTTCCATCCTGCCGGCGACGGTGACTCCACGTTCAGTCTGTTCCGACCCTTCCAGCCCTTCAGCGTGAAGAACGAGCGGCGCGAGATGGTGGCGTACATGACCGCCGACTCCGGCGGCGCGCTCGTCGCGTACACGGTGTCGGGCACGTTGCCCGAGGGCCCCAACGTGGTGGGCGCGAACATCTCCACGGATCGTGCCTTCACGTCCACGGTGACGGTGCTCGGCTCGGTCGGTTCGAAGGTCGTGTACGGCGATCTGCAGGCGCTGCCCGTCGGCGACGCGATCGCGTGGGCGCGGCCGGTGTACGTGGAGTCGCAGACGGTGGGTCAGCCGCAGGTGCGACTCGTCGTCGCGTACTACAACGGCGAGGTCGGTTTCGGCGAGTCGCTGGAGGTCGCGCTCACGCAGCTGTTCCCGGGTCTCGACATCGACCTCGGCGACGTGGTCGGCGCCCCTGCCGAACCGACGAACCCCGACGACGGTGAGGCGCCCGACGCCACCGCCAGCGATCTGCTCAACCAGGCCGAGCAGCTGTTCGAGGAAGCCGACGCGGCACTCGCCAAGCAGGACTTCGCCACCTATGGCGAGAAGATGAAGGAAGCCCGCGCGCTCGTCGCGCAGGCGCTCGACCTGCTGGGCTCGTAACCCGACTGCCAGCGTGCGCGCGGCGCGCCGTTCGGCTCAGCTGCGCTGGTTGCGCTGCACCTGCTCGGCCAGGGTGGCGAGGTCTTGGCGGAACGCGATCTCGTAGCGCGCCTGCTCGGCGGCGAGCTTCACCTGGGCACCCTTGAGACTGTCGATCAGCTCGTCGCTGACGGTGCCGTTGCCCGCTTCGTCGCGCTGGGCGGCGAGCCCGTCGATGTCGCGGCCCAGCTCGCTGACCTGGTTGGCCAGCTCGGTGCTGACCGCGTTGAGCCGCTGCTCGACGGCGTTCACCTGCTCGGTGGCCTGGCGGGTGCTGGTGTCGTTGGCCGCCACCCGCTCCGCGAGCTGTGCCATCTGCGCCGCCAGCCCGTCGGTGCTGGCGAGGCGATCGGCGATGGCGTTCACGCGGTCGCGCAGGTCGGCGTCGCCGGTGGCGGCCAGCGCGGCGGCGCGGCGATCATCGGTCTCGTTGCTCAGCTCGGCGATGCGGTCGCGCAGGCTGCCCAGCTGTGCACCGAACTCGGCCTGCGCGGTCACCCGGGCGTTGAGCTGTGCGAGCTGGTTGCTGAAGCCGTCCACCGCGGCAACCTTCGCGGCCAGCTCGTCCAGGCGGGCGAGCGTCTCGCTGTCGGGGGCAGGCGCGGACTGCACCTTCTGCGCCAGTTCGTCGAGCCGGGCGGCGAGTGCGGGGTCGGTGGTGGGCGCGGCCTCCACGCGGGCGGCGAGCGCG
>CAYZFZ010000023.1:0-1332 GCA_964477795.1 uncultured Bifidobacterium sp. | reverse complement strand
GGCGGCGAGTGCGGGGTCGGTGGTGGGCGCGGCCTCCACGCGGGCGGCGAGCGCGTCGAGCCGGGCGGCGAGTGCGGGGTCGGTGGTGGGCGCGGCCTCCACGCGGGCGGCGAGCGCGGCGACCTTGGCCGCGAGCGTTGGGTCGGCGGTGGGCGTGGCGTCGATGCGGGCGGTGAGCGCGTCGAGCTTGGCGGCAAGCTCGGGGTCGGCCGCGCCGCCGGCGGCGACGGCACCGTGCAGCTGCGCGGCGAGCGCGTCGATGCGGGCGATGACCATCGGGTCGGGCGCTGCGGCCGCGGGTGCGGCACCAGGCTGGAGCGCACTGTTGCCGGCGACGGTGGCGGCCGCGGCGGCCTTGGCGGCTGCGTTCTCGGCGGTGGCGTGTGCCTCGGAGGCGGTCTGCGCCACCTGATCGAGCTGGGCGTGCAGCTCGTTGACGCGGGCCCTCATCTCGTCGCCGGCTGGGCGCTCGCCGGCCATCGCGGTGGTGGTGGCGTCGAGTGCGGCGAGGCGGGTTTCCACGAGCGCCTTGGCCTGCTCGGCGGCTTCGAGGCGGGCGCGCAGATCCTGCAGCTCGGCGCGCATCGCGAGGAAGTCGACGGGATCGACCGAGTGCTTCTTGCCCTTCGCCGGCTTCGGTGCGGGCTCCGGCTTGGCCGCTGCGGGAGCCACGGGAGCGTCGGGCGGTGGGGGCGGGGCGAGGGTCTGGGGTGGCGAGACCTTCGGCTTCTTGGTGAACAGTCCCATTGGCAGCTTCTCCACACGCGAGGGTTTACGATCGGACAACGCTGCTCGTTACCGTACCCCGGTCGCACCCCGTGGGAGGTCGCCGTGCCCTACAACCAGCTCGGACGTGTCGTGCACGACGCCGACGCACACCTCATGGAGCCACCCACCTGGCTGCGCGATCACGCCGACCCGGCGATCCGCGACCGCATCGCGCCGCTCGACCTCAGCGGCGGCAACGAGTTGCGCCAGACGGGCTCGGTGGAAGAGCAGCTGGCGGATCTCCAGGCGACGTTCCAGCGGCTCGCCGATCGCCACCGCAGCGACGAGTACCGCGCCGTCGAGGCGGAGGAGATCATGCTGCGCAAGAACTACGCGGCGACCGGTTCCTTCCTTCCGGCGGATCGCCCGCGGGCGCTCGATCTGCTGGGCTTCGACAGCCAGCTGATGTTCAACACGTTCCACAACAGCCGCCTCTACCGTTGGGAGCACAGCGGCGACATGGAGATGGCGTACGGCACGGCGCGCGCCCACAACCGCGGGATGGTGGAGTTCTGCTCGGTCGACCCGCGCCTGCTGCCCACGTGCTACGTGCCGCTCGCCGAC
>CAYZFZ010000022.1:12990-27709 GCA_964477795.1 uncultured Bifidobacterium sp. | reverse complement strand
CTGCGCTCCAGCCGGTAGCGGCGCACGAACGTGGCGAACGTGTCGCCGCCCTCCACGAGCGAGCCCACGCGCACGCCGAGGCAGCGCCCGTCGGGCCCGCGCCGGCGCTCGGCCACCCCGGCCGCCTCCAGGCTGCGGTAGACCGCGATGGCCCGCTTCACGTGCTGTCGGCGGCGGGTGGGTGCGTCGTGGTTGGTGCGCAGCAGGTGCTTGAGTGCGGCGGGCCCGTCCGGGCGGCCGAGCACGCCGGCGACGAGGTCGGCGGTGACGCGGAAGCGACTGGTCAGCGGTTCCGGCCGGGCCGCGATGATGCGCAGCATCGCGGCCTCGTCGTAGTGCACGAAACCCTCCGGCGCCTTGGCCTTCGCTGCCTTGCGCCGCGCCTTGGGGTCGTCGCCGGCCTTGGCCAGCGCGCGGGCGTTCTCGATCACATGGTCGGGCGCCTGCACCCACACATGGCCGTCGGGGTCGAAGCCGGGGCGGCCGGCGCGCCCGGCGAGCTGGTGGAACTCGCGCGCGCTGAACTGGCGCACGCGGTTGCCGTCGAACTTGGTGAGCGCCGTCATCAGCACCGTGCGGATCGGGATGTTGACGCCGACGCCCAGCGTGTCGGTGCCGCAGATCACGGGCAGCAGGCCCTCGCCGGCCAGTCGCTCGACGAGGCGCCGGTAGCGGGGGAGCATGCCCGCGTGGTGCACGCCCACCCCGTTGCGCACCAGCCGGTCGAGCGTCTCGCCGAAGCCGCGCCCCATCTTCACACCCGCCATCGCGGCCGCGATCGCTTCTCGCTGGGCACGCGTCGTCACGTTCGCGCTGACCAGCGACTGCGCCCGCTCGATGGCCGCGGCCTGGTTCGCGTGCACCACGTAGACGGGGCTGAGCCCGTCGTGCACGGCGTCGAGCACGCTGTCCGCCACCGACGTCATGCGCCACTGGTGGTACAGCGGCGTCGGCCGGTGCACGGAGGTGACCTCGGCGACGCTGCGCCCGGAGCGGTCGCGCAGGTCGGTGACGATCGCCGTCATGTCGCCGAGCGTCGCCGACGCGAGCAGCATCTGGCACCCGGTCAACTCGAGCAGGGGGATCTGCCACGCCCAGCCGCGATCGGGGTCGGCGTAGTAGTGGAACTCGTCGAGGCAGGCGAAGCCGAACTCGCTGGCAGCTCCCTGGGCGAGCGCGTGGTTGGCCAGCACCTCGGCGGTGCACACGAGCACCGGTGCGTCGGAGTTGATCGACGCGTCGCCGGTGGCGAGGCCCACCTGCTGGGCGCCGAACAGGTCGACGAGGTCGAAGAACTTCTCCGCGACGAGCGCCTTGATCGGCGCCGTCCACACCGCCCGCCGGCCCTCGTTCATCGCCAGCGCGATGCCGGCCATCGCCACCATGCTCTTGCCCGAGCCGGTGGGCGTGGCGAGCACCACGTGCTCGCCGGCGGCAAGTGCGAGCGCCGCTTCCTCCTGATGTGGGTACAGCGGGCGGCCGCCGGCTGCGGCCCACTCGGCGAACGCGTCCAGCACCAGTGACGGGTCGCTGCCGGCTGGGGGAAGAAGGTCGGCGAGCGCAGCCATGTGCCTGCCAGTGTGCCGCCGGTCAGGCGCAGTCGGTGCAGGTGCCGACGACGTCGAGGCGGTGGCCCGACGGCCGGAAGCCGGTGTCGCCGATCGCCTGGGCGAGCACGCTCTCGATGCTGCGCTCCGCCTTCGGCGAGACGACGAAGTCGTCCACCCGCCCGCAGCGCACGCAGATCAGGTGGTGGTGGTGGCCCATCAGGTCCTCGGCCAGTTCGAAGCGGGCGCGGTCGTCGCTGCTGACCACCTTCTGCACCACGCCGACGGATTCCAGCATCGCCAGATTGCGGTAGACGGAGCTCTGCGTGAGCGCAGGGTTGGTCTGCAGCAGGTCGGGGATCGTGGCCGGGCGGCCGGTGGAGGCGAGCAGCTCGACGAGCGCCCGCCGGCCCGAGGTGTACAGCTGATCGGCCGCCCGCAGGCGAGTGGCGGCGGCGTCGTGCACCTGCGCGAGGTCGATGGCGGCGGTCGTCACGGGCGCGAGCGTACCCGCCGGATGAGAAACGATGGGAACGTCGTCTGCGAATGAGAACGATTCCTGTCTTGGAGGTATGCTGTGCGGATGCCGCTCGCCTCGCCGATCTCCCACCGGTGGCGCAGGCGCGCGCCGGGCGGAACGATCCGCCGGGTCGCCCCGTGGGTCGTAGTCCTCGCGCTGGCAGCGGCTGCCTGCACCGGCAGCGGCGAGCGCAGCGACGGCCGGCCCACCGTCGTCGTCACCTACTCCGTGCTCGGCGCGCTCGTGCGCGACGCGGTCGGCGACGCGGCCGACGTGAAGGTGCTGATCCCCGACGGCAGCGACCCTCACGAGTGGGAGCCGTCGGCGCGCGACATCGAGCGGGTGAACCACGCCGACCTGATCGTGCGCAACGGGCTCGGCCTGGAGGGCGGCGTGCTCGACGTGCTCGACATCGCCGAGGACGACGGTGTGCCCACGTTCGTCGCATCGGATCATGTGCGGGTGCGCACGGTGGGCGACGGCGAGGGGCTGCCCGGCGGTGACAGCGATCAGGCCACCGGCGCACCCGATCCGCACCTGTGGATGGATCCGCTGACCATGCGCGACGTGATCGCCGCGCTCGGCCCCGCCCTGTCCGCGCTGGGCATCGACGCCACCGCCGGTGTGGCGCGCGTGGTTGCCGGGCTCGAGCAGCTCGACGCGCAGGTCGCGGCGGTGCTCGCGCCGATCGCACCCGCCGACCGGATCCTCGTCACCGGGCACGAGTCGCTGGGCTACTTCGCGGATCGCTACGGCTTCCGCCTCGTCGGGGCGATCGTGTCCAGCCTCACCACCCAGGCCGACGTGTCCGCGAAGGAGCTCGCCCATCTGGCCGACGCGATCCGGCGCGAGGGCGTGAAAGCCGTGTTCACCGAGATCGGCACGTCGCGTCAGATCGCCGACGCGATCAGCGACGAGACCGGCGTGCAGGTCGTGGAGCTTGCGTCGCACAACCTCCCCGGCGACGGCACGTACTCCACGTTCATGCTCGACAACGCACGAAAGGTCGCCGCGGCGCTCACCGCGGCGGGGTGACCCGATGTCCTGGCTCGTCGATCCGTTCGCCGACAACGAGTTCATGCGCAACGCGCTGCTCGCCGGCATCCTCGTCTCCGTCCTGTGTGCCGTCGCGGGCACGTTCGTGGTGCTCCGCGGCCTGGCCTTCATCGGCGACGCGCTGGCCCACGGCGTGTTGCCGGGCGTCGCCGGCGCGTTGCTGCTGGGTGCGCCGGGGATGCTGGGCGCCGCCATCGGGTCGGCGGCGATGATCGTCGGGGTCAGCTTCGTCACCAGCCGCTCGGGCCTGTCGTCCGACACCGCGATCGGCCTGCTGTTCGTCGGCATGCTGGCGTTGGGTGTGATCATGGTGTCGCGCACCGATTCGTTCAACGGCGACATCGTGCGCATCCTGTTCGGCGAGATCCTCGGCATCCGGCCCGGCAACCTCCTTACGCTGGCTGTCGCGGCGGCGGTGATCGCGGCGTGCGTCGCCATGTTGTACCGCCCGTTCCTGTTGCTGTGCTTCGACCCGGAGCAGGCCGACGTGGCCGGCTTCCCGTCGCGCCGCTACCACGTCGTCATGCTCGTGATGGTGGCGACGACGGTGGTGGTGAGCTTCCAGGCGGTGGGCACGCTGCTGGTGTTCGGGATGCTGATCGCCCCCGCCAGCGCCGGCGCGCTGCTCGCCCGCCGCATCTGGGCGATGATCGCCTGGGCGATCGGCATCGGTGCCGCGTCGGTGTACGTGGGCCTGCTGCTCAGCTACTACCACGACCTCTCTGCCGGTGCGACGGTCGTGTTCGTCACGGTCTGCGCGTTCTTCGTCGTACTGGCCATCCAGCTCACCCGGCAGTCGCTCGCCGCCCGCCGGGTCGATGCTGCGGAGGTGATGGCGTGAGCGCGCCCGCCATCGAGGCCCGCGGTCTCACCGTCGGCTACGGCGCCGAGCGGGTCGTCGAGGGGATCGACCTGACACTGCAGCCGGGGGAGTCGCTCGCGCTCGTGGGCACCAACGGCTCGGGCAAGTCGACGCTGCTCAAGACGCTGCTCGGCCTGATCCCGCCGATCAGCGGGTCGCTCTCCGTCATGGGTGCGGCGCCGGGAGCGCGGCCGAAGCAGGTGGCGTATCTCGGCCAGGCGCACACGTCGCGCTTCGTGGTACCGATCCGCTCGATCGAGGTCGTCCGCATGGGGCGCTTCGCCTCGCTCGGCCTGTTCGGGCGCACGTCGGCGCACGATCGGGCGCTCGTGGCCGCAGGCCTGCAGCACATGGAGATCACCCACCTCGCCGACCAGCCGTTGCGCTCGCTGTCGGGTGGGCAGCGGCAGCGGGTGCACCTCGCCCAGGTGATCGCCCACGACGCCGACCTGCTGGTGCTCGACGAGCCGACCGGTGGGCTCGACATCGGCGGTCGCGAGCGGTACCGCGAGCTCGTGGAGGCCGCGCTCGCGCGGGGTGCTGCGGTGGTGACGGCCACCCACGACATCGCGGAGGCGGCGGGCTGCAGCCAGGTGGTGCTGCTCAACCGGCGCATCGTCGCCCAGGGCGCGCCCCGCGACGTGCTCGACGCGCCCCGCCTGCTGGAGACGTTCGGCATCACGCTGCAGGGCGTGCAGCACGGCGACCACCAGGACTTCGTGATGGGCGAGCAGCCGCACGGCCACGACCACGGTCACGACCACGGCCACGACCACGGTCACGACCTCGGCCATGACCCTCACGGTTATGATCGTCACGGTCACGAGCATCACGGTCACGAGCACTGATCGCACGGCACCGGGAGCGGTGGAGGACCTTCGGCCCTTGGATTCGTCCGGAGAATCCATTAGTCTGTGACTATGCGACTTGAGATCACTCGCCGTGCGGAGCTCGCGGTCCGCGCGATGGTGGTGCTCGGTGCCGCCGGGGGCCGGATGAAGGCGCCCGCGCTCGCCGCCGAACTGGGTACGACGGCCGGCTTCGTGCCGCAGGTGGTGGGCCCGCTCGTGCGCGCAGGCTGGGTGCGCTCGGATCCGGGGCCCACGGGCGGCTACGTCTCGCTCGTCGCGCTCGACGACGTGAGCGTGCTGGCCGTGATCGAGGCCGTCGACGGCAGCACCGACACGGGCCGCTGCGTCGTCGCCGACCGTGAGTGCAACGGCGACACACCGTGCTCGTTGCACGTCGCCTGGGCGCGTGCGCGTCACGAACTCGTCGGCGTGCTCGGGGGCACCTCGTTGCGCGAGGTCGCCCCGGAGGCCGTGCGATGAGCACTGTCGCATCGGCCGCCACGCTGCACACCGAGCGCGCGCTGTGGAAGGTGGTCGCCATCCCCAGCGAGCACGGCGGTTGGGGGCTGACGCTCGAGCCCGTGCTGCTCGGCCTGCTGGTCGCCCCGTCCGTCGCCGGAGGCGCGCTGGCGGTTGCCGCACTCCTCGCGTTCCTGGTCCGCACGCCGCTCAAGCTGGCGGTCGTCGACGTCCGGCGCGACCGGTGGTTGGCTCGCTCCAGGTTGGCGCTGCGCGTCACGATCGTCGAGCTCGCCCTGCTCGCCGCAGCGGTGGCCCTCGCGGTCGCCACGGCCGGTCTCACCTGGGCGCCGGTCGTCGCGATCGCTGCGCCGTTCGTCCTCGTCGAGCTGTGGTTCGACGTGCGCAGCCGCGGGCGGCGGTTGCTGCCCGAGCTGTGCGGCGCGATCGGCATCTCCGGTGTCGCCGCCGCGATCGTGCTCGCTGCCGGCCGCGGCGCCGCGCTGGCTTCGGGGCTGTGGATCGTGCTCGCCGCGCGTTCCGTCGGGGCGATCCCGTTCGTTCGGGTGCAGATCGGCCGCATGCGCCGGGGGCTGCGCTCCACCCGCTCCAGCGATCTGGCCCAGGTGCTGGCGGTGGCGCTGGGTGTGGTGGCGGTCGTGCTCGAACGTCCGCTGGTGGCGGGTCTGGCCGGGCTGGCGGCGCTGGGTGTGCTGCAGCTGGTGTGGGTGCGGCGGCCACCCATCGCGCCGAAGCAGTTGGGGTTGCGGCTGATGGCACTGGGCCTCGCGCTGGTGCTGGTCACGGCCGCCGGAACTTGGGTCTGAACACGTCTGGAGATGGAGAGAACACGATGAACACGATGAACACGATCGACGAGACGACGAGCCTGGGCGACCTGGTGACTGCGCATCCGGAGCTGGCCCGCCAGCTCGAGCGCCTGGGGCTCGACTACTGCTGCGGTGGCGCCCGGTCGCTGGCTGCGGCGTGCACCGAGCGCGGGCTCGACGCCCCCGCCGTCGCCGGGCAGCTGGCCGACGCGATCACGGGTGGCGGTGCCGAGGTCTGGTCGACGATGGGCGCGGCCGAGCTCGTCGACCACCTGGAGGCCACGCACCATCGCTACCTGCACGAGGAACTGCCCCGCCTGTCGGCGCTGGTGGCGAAGATCGTCACGGTCCACGGTGAGCGCCACCCCGAGCTCACTGCGATCGCCGCGTGCTACGAAGAGATCCGTGCCGACCTCGAGCCACATCTGATGAAGGAGGAGCGCATCCTGTTCCCGATGATCCGCGAGCTGGCGGTGGCGACCGGGCCGACGTCGTTCCACTGCGGCTCGCTGCGCAACCCGATCTCGGTGATGCTCAGCGAGCACGACGCGGTCGGTGCGCTGCTGGCACGGCTGCGCCACCTCACCGGCGACTATGTGCCACCGGCCGACGGCTGCGCGTCGTACCTCGCCTGCTTCGCCGGCCTGGCCGAGCTGGAGGCCGACACCCACCTGCACATCCACAAGGAGAACAACCTGCTCTTCCCGCAGGTCGTCCGGCTCGAGGCCGAGCTGGCGGCGAGGTGACCGCAGCGCGCGATGCCGTGGCGCGCCCGCCCGACGCGTGCGACGAGGGCGGCGAGGCGCCGTGCATGGCGCACCTGTTCGCCGAGCCGATCGACGACATCACCGATCGCGACGACATCGAGCGGCTGGCGCGCGACTTCTACCGCCAGGCCGCGATGGACGACGTGCTCGGGCCGGTGTTCGAGGCGGCCGCGGTGAACTGGACCGCCCACATCGCGACGCTCGTCGACTTCTGGTCGTGGCAGCTGCTCGGCGAGCGCGAGTACGAGGGCAACCCGCTGCGCGCGCATGCGCCCGTCCACCAGCTCGTGCCCTTCACCGACGCGCACTACACGAGATGGCTCGACCTGTTCGAGAGCACCGTCGACTCGCTGTTCAGCGGGCCGGTCGCTGAGCTGGCCAAGGCCCGCGGCCGCAAGATGGCTGCCGCCCTGGCCCGCCTGCTCGAGGGTGTGTCGGCCGGCGGCGACGTGCCCGGCGAGGTGGTCTTCACCACCGCCCCGGCAACGGGTGGCGCACAAACGAGGCGCTGACCAACCCCTCCGCCGCGTACCCTTCATCCCCATGTCGACGCCCGGGTTCCGCTCCTTCAGCCCGGCCCTGCAGCGGTTCTTCGTCGCGACGGTCGTCAACATGGTCGGCTCCGCCGCCCTGTTCGGCTTCGTGCTGATCTACTTCCACGAGGTGCGCGGCATCCCGCTCGGCCACGCCGGCCTGGCAGTCGGTGCGATGAGCTTCACGATGGTCGCGTGCACGCCCGTCGCCGGCTTCCTGTCGGATCGCTTCGGCGCCCGCCGCGTGCTCACCGCCGGCTGCCTGGTGTCCATCGCCGCCGGTTCGCTCTACATGGCTGTCACGTCCTTCACGTGGGCGGTCGGCGTGTCCGTCCTGCTCGGCATCGGCAATGCGCTGTGGTTCCCCTCGCAGTCGGCGCTGCTGGCGCTGATCGTGCAGCCGCACGAGCGCCCGGCGGTCTCGGCGTTCCAGCGCCTCTCGCTGAACCTGGGTGCCGCGCTCGGCGGGGTGATCGGTGGCTTCGTCGTGCACGCCACCACGTTGAGCGCGTTCCGTTGGCTGTTCACCATCAACGTGGCCACGTACGTCGTCTTCCTCGCGGTCCTGCCGGGGATGCCGTCGGGTCGGGTGGAGGTGCACCACAGCGCGCCGCGCATCGGCTTCACCGAGGTGCTGCGCGACACCTTCTTCGTCCGCCTGCTGCTCACCGACGTGTCGGTCGCGCTCGGCTTCGGCTTCCTGTTCGCGTTCATGCCCGCCTACGCATCCGAGCTCGGCATCGACAAGGCCACCATCGGCGTCCTGTTCATGTTCGGCGCGGTCAGCGTCGTGTTCACCCAGATCCCCACGCTGCGCTGGGTGAGCGGGCGCCCGCGCATGACGTCGCTGGCGATGATGAACATGTGGTTCGTTGCCGCCTTCGCGCTGATGAACCTCACGCCGCACGTCGCCATCGGGCTGGCGATCGCGGCGATCGCGGTGGCGCAGATCCTGGGCGGGTTCGGCGAGGCGATGCTCGGCGCGGTGCGCCAGCCGCTGACGTCCGACCTCGCCCCGTCCGCGCTGGTGGGCCGCTACCACGGGCTGGCGGTCATGGTCTTCCAGGGTTGCATGGGGCTGGCCAACACGGTCGGCGGCATCGTCATGCAGCGGTCGCTCAGCGCCGTCTGGCTGGTGCCGCTGGTGGCCTCGATGGCGGGCGTCGCCGGCTCGCTCTCGTTGCGCCGGCACATCCCCGGCCATGTCGCGCTCAGCGCCTGACGGGTGCGCGGTCCGCGGCGGGGCGGGAGGGACGTGGGCGCCTACGGTGGAGGGATGAGCTCGATCGAGATGGCGTACGGGCGGTGGCCCTCGGCGGTGACCCCGGAGATGCTGACGCAGGGGGCCGTGGGGCTCGTCGACGTGTGGACCGGCACGTGGGACGGCGGCCCGGCGACGGTGTGGCTGGAGAGCCGGCCCAGCGAGGCCGGGCGGTTGCAGCTCGTCGCGCTCGGCGCGGACGGCGAGCGGCGCGATCTGCTGCCCGACGGTTTCAGTGCCCGCTCGGGCGTCCACGAGTACGGCGGCGGCGCGGCGTGGGTGGAGGGCGGTGTGGTGTGGTTCGCCAACTGGGCCGACCAGCGCCTGTACCGGCTCACGCCCGGGCAGCCGCCGCTGGCGCTCACCCCCGAACCCCACGAGCCGCGGGCGGTGCGCTTCGCCGACATGCGCCGGTCGCCCGATGGCCAGTGGCTCGTCGCCGTGCGCGAGACCCACGGCGAGTCGGTGGTGAACGAGCTGGTCGCGCTGCGCGCCGATCGGCCGTCGGCGCCGGTGGTGCTGCACTCCACCTCGGACTTCGTGGCCGCGCCGCGCTTCGTCGGCGGCGACCGCCTGCGCTGGATCGCGTGGGACCACCCGAACATGCCGTGGAACGACACCCAACTGCTCGAAGCCCGCTTCGACAGTGATGCCGGCACCGTCGCAGCGACGGTGGTGCTCGGCAGCGGCCAGTCGTTCATGCAGCCCGTGGGCGAGCTGGTGATCAGCGACCGGTCGAACTGGTGGAACGTGTGGCACGTCGGCGCCGGCGGCGAGGCTCCCGTGCACCCCGCCGCCGAGGAGACGAGCGGCCCGATGTGGGCGCTGGGCGAGCGCGACTATGTCGTGGCCGCCGATGGCCGTGTGGCGTGGGCGGTCGGCGGCACGGTCGTGGTGGACGGGGTGGCCACCCCCACGGCGGCAGCCGGCTTCGACCATTGGACGATCGAGGGGTCGGTGGTCACCGTCATCGCCCGCTTCGCCGACCGCGACGCGTCGATCGTGCGCTTCGACCTCGCCGACCCGGCAGCGACGCACGTGGTGGCGCCCGGCCGCGTGCTGCCACTCGCCGCCGGCGACATCTCGCTGCCGCAGCCGATCGAGTTCCCCACCGCCGCGGGCACGCCCGCGTACGCCTGGTACTACCCGCCGGCCAGCTCGACGGCGCATGCGCCCGAGGGGACGCGGCCGCCGCTGGTGGTGATGATCCACGGCGGCCCGACGAGCGACGCGGTGCCGTTCTTCTCGCTCGCCAAGCAGTTCTGGACGAGCCGCGGCTTCGGCGTCGCCGACGTCAACCACCGTGGCTCCACCGGGTTCGGCACGGAGTTCCGCAACCTGCTCGACGGGCAGTGGGGCGTGGTGGACGTGGAGGACTGCTGCACGGCCGCCGGCTGGCTCGCCGCCGCCGGGCTGGTCGACGCGAGCCGGATGGTCATCCGCGGCGGTTCGGCCGGAGGCTTCACCGTGCTCGCCGCGCTCGCCACCGCCGACGTGTTCGCGGCAGGTGCCAGCTCGTACGGCATCGCCGACCTCGGCGCGCTCGCCACCGACACGCACAAGTTCGAGGAGCGCTACACCGACCGCCTGATCGGGCCGTGGCCGCAGGCGCGCGACCTGTACGCGCAGCGCTCGCCGATCAACCACCTCGACGGCTTCGACCGCCCGCTGATCGTGTTCCAGGGGCTCGACGACATGGTGGTGCCGCCCAGCCAGAGCGAGATGATCGTGGCCGCGCTGCAGGCGAAGGGCGTGGAGTGCGAGTACCACGCCTACGCGGGTGAGGGGCATGGCTTCCGCCAGGCCGCGACGATCATGGACGCGATCAGCGCCGAGCTCGCCTTCTACCAGCGCGTGCTCGGCCTGTAGCCGCGGCTCAGGCCGTGTCGATGCGGCGCCGCTGGCGCACCTCGTTGCCGCTCCAGCCGCTGAGATCGACACGGCGGGTTCCGGCCGGGTAGGTCACGACGGTGGGCGCCGCATCGGTGGCCGCGAGCGACACGCCCGGATGGCCGTCGAAGAGCGCATCCACCCGTGCGAGGCCGGTCGTGGTCACCGTGATGCGCCGCGTCGGCTTGTCCAGCGCCAACGCCAGCTTCGTCAGCGGCAGCGCGGCCAGGCGTGTGATGCACTGGGCGATCAGGTCGCGGTTGCCGGCGAGCAGGTCGTCGCGCGTCAGCGAGTACGGGGTGCCGGCGATGCCGACGTCCTCGATCGGCAGGCCCTCGGAGGGCCCCGAGCGGGTGGCCCGCCGGTAGGCGAGCGACAGCCCGATGCCGTCGGGCAGGGCCGGCAGCTCCAATGCCGACCCGGCGAGCGCGGCCTTCAGCTCGGCGTAGTCCCACACGTTGGCACCACCCGCGCCCGTCGCCTCGCCGACGCACAGGAACGGGCCGAGACCGTTGTCCACGAAGCCGGCGGAGAACAGGTCGCCGGCCGAGTAGGTGGTCGAGTCGCCGACGAGGATCACCGGGCCGCCGTACTGCTGACCGATCGCGTTGCAGGCGGCGACGTCGGTGATCGGGATCGGCTGCGCGTACAGCTCGCCGTTGCGGACGGCGGCGTCGAGCGATGCCCGCCACGGCTGTAGATCGTCCTGCAGCGAGGGCAGCGCCGCCATGTCGCGGGTGAACGGGGTGGCCAGCAGCGAGAAACGCGTCGGCTGGATGGGCTTGGGGGTGAACAGCTGCAGCGCGAGCTCGGCCGCCCAGATGTAGCCGCCCGGGTTGCCGCGCACGTCGAGGATCAGCCCGCGGTCGGGTAGCAGTGGGATCAGCCGCTGCAACTCGGCCATGAACGGGTCGGGCAGCACATCGAAGCCGTAGATGCGCAGGTAGCCGTACGGCCCGCCGGGCGCGGCGATCGACATCGCCTTCAGCGTGCTGGTGAGCGTGGTGGTGATGACGTCGGCGGTGGGTGGCCGGCGGTTCGTCGCCACGGCGCGGCTGGGCGCCTCGGCCTGCTGGCCACTCAGCGAGCCGGGAGCGAACAGCAGCATCTTCGCGTGGCGGATGGCGGCGGCCGCCGGATCGATCGCGCGGGTGCGGCGCAGCCGGGCGCCGGCCTTGCCGGTGGGGCCGCCGGCGAGCAGCGGCGCGATCTCGGCGGGGTCGATCACCTGCCAGGGCAGCTTGATCTCGCGCGCGGGCCCGGTGAGCGCGCCCGCCGCGGTGGTCGAGCGGTAGCCGACGACCACCCATTCCTCATCCGGCGGCGGGCCGTAGCGCAACGACCGCAGCGTGAGGCTCTGCGTGGCCCACGCCCGCTGGCTGTCCGGCCGGCCGCCCACCTCGGCCTCGCTGTAGCGCTGCACCGCCCGGTCGATGGGGACGCCGTTCCAGTACTCCAGCACGACCCCGGGCCGGAAGGTGGCCGCCTGCCCGTGGCCCACCTTGGTGACGACGTAGGTCGGTGACGCGGTGGTGCCGATCATCTCCACCAGGAACGGCAGCGCAGCGACCTTGCTGGCCAGCGTGGATGGGCCCGCGTAGCGCGTGTGCGCGTCGCGCAGGCGGGTGACGAGGTCGGCGAGCTGCTGGTGGAACGCGTCGTCGGAGAGCTCGTCGATCTGCGAGCGCAGGATGCGCAGCCGCTGCACGGGGTCGGTGCCGTAGCGGGCGCGCTTGAGCGGCAGGTGGGTGTACACCCCGTCGAGCACGGTCTCGATGCCGTCGATCAGCCGCAGCCGCTCGGCGCGGGTGAGCGACCCGGGAGACAGGAACGGGCCCGTCAGCCCGGCCGCCGCCTTCGGTGGTCGACGCGCTGCGCGCCCGTTCCCGCGGGCCCGACCGCGCGGTGGGGTGGGTGCAGCGACGGCGTCGGCGAGGATGACGCCTCGCTGCGCGGCAGCGATCCGATCGGTGGCCATGGCCTACCTCCTCAGGCTCGCCTGCGAACAGGCGGTGCGGACCATGATGACACCGGCGGCGGCCGAGCGGAACCCCTAATCCTGCCCCTGATCCTGCGGAGCCGGGGGAGCGGGTGGGCGCGGCGTGAACAGCAGCGCCGGTTCCTCCAGCAGCAGCTTGATGCGCTGCACGAACGTGGCGCCGTCCCAGCCGTCGACGATGCGGTGATCGAAGCTCGACGACAGGTTCATCATCGTGCGCGGCGCGAACGCGGCGCCGTCCCACACGGGCCGCACCTGCATCTTGTTGACGCCGATGATGGCGACCTCGGGATGGTTGATGATCGGCGTCGTGACCAGCCCGCCGATCGCACCGAGCGACGTGATGCTGATCGTGGAGCCGGAGAGCTCGGCGAGTGTGGCACTGCCGTCGCGCGCCGCTGCCGTGACGCGCGAGAGCTCGGCGGATGCCTGCCACAGATCCATCGCCTGCACGTTGCGCACCACCGGCACGAGCAGCCCGCTGCCGGTCTGCGTGGCGATGCCGATGTGCACTGCGTGGTGGGTGGTGACCGTGTTCGCGTCCGCGTCGTAGGTGGCGTTCAGCTGCGGCTGATCGCGCACGGCAGCGGCGATGGCCAGCATCACGAACGGCAGCACGGTGGGCCGAGGCGTGCCGGGGTAGGCGGCGGTGAGCGAGGCGCGCAGGTGCTCGAGCGCGGTCATGTCGACCTCGTCCACGTATGTGATGTGCGGGATGCTCGTGGCCGCGCTCATCCTGGCGGCGATGCGGCGCCGCATGCCGATGACCGGGGCGGTGGTGCTCGCGCCTGGGTCGTGCGAGAGGGCCGAGACGGGCTGGACGCGGCGATCGAGATCGTCGTGGGTGATGCGACCGCCCGGCCCGGAGCCGCTGACCGTGGCGAGGTCGATGCCGAGGCGGCGGGCGCGCTCGCGCACCGCGGGCGCGGCGAGCACGTGGCCGGTCGACGGTGCCGCGGCGGCCGCCGGCGGCACAGGCGCCTCCGCCGGTGGTGGCACGGGCGCGACCGGTGGTGGCGCAGGCGCGACCGGCTCGGCGGCGGCGGCCGGCTCGGCGGCGAGGGCCGGCCCGGGCGCGCCGTCGCCGGTGGTGATCACGAGGAAGTCGCCACCGACTGCGAGCGTGTCGCCCGGCTGCCCGTGGAGCGCGGCGACCGTGCCGCCGACGGGCGCGTAGATCTCGACGGTGGCCTTGTCGGTGAGCACCTCCGCCACCACCGTGTCGGTGGTGACCGCGTCGCCGACGGCCACGTGCCACGCCACCAGCTCGGCCTCGGCGATGCCCTCGCCGACATCGGGCAGGCGGACGACATGCGCGCTCATCGCGTCGCCATCGTCGCGAGCATCGCCGCGCCCAGCCGGCTCGGCCCGGGGAAGTAGTTCCACTCGTGGGCGTGTGGATAGGGAGTGTCCCAGCCGGTCACCCTCGTGATCGGCGCCTCCAGCGCCCACAGCGCGTGCTCCTGCACGAGCGCGCACAGCTCGGCGCCGAACCCGGAGGTGAGCGTCGCCTCGTGGGTGACGAGGCAGCGGCCGGTCTTCGTGACGGACTCGACGATCGTGTCCAGATCGAGTGGCACCAGGCTGCGCAGGTCGATGATCTCGGCGTCGATGCCGGTCTCGTTGGTGGCGGCTTCGGCGACGTGCACCATCGTCCCGTAGGCGAGGATCGTCAGGTCGGCACCGGGCCGATGGATGCGGGCGCTGCCGAGCGAGATGGAGTAGTGGCCGTCGGGCACGTCGCCCAGCGGGTGCGCCGACCAGGGCACGATCGCCCGCTCGTGGTGGCCGTCGAAGGGCCCGTTGTAGAGGCGCTTGGGTTCGAGGAACACCACCGGGTCGTCGTCCTCGATGGACGCGATCAGCAGCCCTTTCGCGTCGTACGGGTTGGAGGGGATGACGGTGGTGATGCCGCACACGTGCGTGAAGATCGCCTCCGGGCTCTGCGAGTGCGTCTGCCCACCGAAGATGCCGCCCCCGGTGGGCATGCGGATGGTGAGCGGGGCGGTGAAGTCGGCCGCCGACCGGTGGCGCAGGCGGGCCGCCTCGGAGACGATCTGGTCGTACGCCGGGTACACGTAGTCGGCGAACTGGATCTCCACGCACGGCCGCAGCCCGTAGGCGGCCATGCCGATCGCGGCACC
>CAYZFZ010000022.1:0-12980 GCA_964477795.1 uncultured Bifidobacterium sp. | reverse complement strand
CTGCGCCTGCGCGTAGCGCCGGCGCTCTGCATTGCACCAACGATCGCGCTCTCGTTGATGGGTGCATCGAAGCAGCGGGTCTTGCCGAAGCGCTGCTGCAGGCCCTGCGTGCAGCGGAACACGCCACCGAAGTAGCCCACGTCCTGGCCGAAGACGACGACCCCCTCGTCGCGTTCCATCGCCACGGCCTGGGCGTCGCGGATCGCCTCGATCATCGTCATGCGGGTCATGACGCGCCGCCTACCGCGGTGGCCCCAGCACCGCCGCCCGCCCGGCTGATCTCGTCGCGCTGGCGGCGCAGATGCGGGGGCAGGTGGGCGTAGACGTCGTCGAACATGGACTCGGGCGCCGCGTGCCGGCTGCGCAGGGTGCCGAACCGTTCGGCCTCCTCGGCGGCGGCCCGCACCTGCGCCTCCACCTCCTGCTGGCACTGCGCGTGCTGCTCGTCGCTCCATTCGCCGATGCGCACGAGGTGCTTCTTCAGCCGCTCGATCGGGTCGCCCAGCGGCCAGATGATCGGCTCGTCCTTCGGACGGTACGCGGCCGGATCGTCGGAGGTGGAGTGAGCACCGACGCGGTACGTCACCCACTCGATCAGGGTGGGGCCGTGGTTGCCGTGCGCTCGCTCCGCGGCCCAGCGCGACGCGGCGTGCACGGCGAGGTAGTCGTTGCCGTCCACGCGCAGGGAGGCGATGCCGAAGCCGTGCCCGCGCGTAGCGAACGTGGTGGCGTCGCCGCGGGCGAAGCCCTGGAACGTGGAGATCGCCCACTGGTTGTTGACGATGTTCAAGATGACCGGGGCGTGGTAGGTGGAGGCGAAGACCATGGCCGCGTGGAAGTCCGCTTCGGCAGTCGCGCCGTCGCCGATCCACGCCGAGGCGATGCGGCTGTCGCCGGCGATCGCCGAGCCCATCGCCCAGCCGACGGCCTGGATGAACTGGGTGCCGAGGTTGCCGGAGATGGAGAAGAAGCCGTACTCCTTGGACGAGTACATCACCGGCAGCTGGCGACCCTTCAGCGGGTCGTGGCTGTTGGAGTAGATCTGGTTCACCATCTCCACCAGCGGGTAGCCGGCGGTGATCAGCAGGCCCTGCTGGCGGTACGTGGGGAAGCACATGTCGCCGGGCTCGAGCGCCCGCCGGTGGGCGCAGGCGATCGCCTCCTCACCCAGGCACTGCATGTAGAACGAGGTGTTGCCCTGGCGGTGCGCCTGCAGCATGCGCGCGTCGAAGGCGCGCACGGTGAGCATGTCGCGCAGCCCGCGGCGCAGTTCGTCGGCGTCGAGCGTGCCCGCCCACGGGCCGACGGCATCGCCGTTGATGTCGAGCACGCGGATCATGTCGGCGCCGAGGTCGATGATCTCGGCGGGCTTCACGTCGATCGGCGGCCGGCGCACCTCGCCGGCGCGATCGATCAGCAGGTCGCGGAACGCGGGCTTGTCGCCAGGGCGGGCGAGCGGTTCCGGGATGCGCAGCCGCAGCGGTTCACTCATCGATCGGGGACCATACTCGCGCCGCTACCGGGCTCGGACCGGCGGTTGTATCCCCGCGGTGCCGGGGTGGTCTCTGAGGTCGGACCGTGCCGCCCATGGCACGGCGAGCACACGAAACGGAGGCTCTCATGGCAACGAAGAAGACCGACCCCGACACGCGGCTGCTCAGCTCGCTCGGGGACCTGCGTGAGATCGAGGAGTTCCTGCATCACCTCCTCGGCGACGTGTCCACCCGCCGGCTGAAGCCCGGCACCGACCTGCTGCCGCACGCCGAGCGCATGAAGCTGGCGGTACCCGCTGCGCTGCGCGGCCTGCCGATCGTGTGGGACGGCGGCGTGAAGATCGACGACGAGGATCTCGGCGACGACCCGCCGATCTCGATCGTGCGGCCGGGCAATCCCGCCGCGCTCGGGTTCACCATCGGTTGTGTCCGCATCGGCAAGCGGGTGAAGGTGTGCCTGGAGTGCGGCTGGCTCTACTGCAAGATCGTGATCAAAGGCCGTTTCTGAGCCCCCCACGATGCTCGTCGAGCTTGTGCGGCGGCGGGTGGCCGACGGCGCCTGGCGACCGTATCCTCGTGGAGTCATCGCGGGTATAGCTCAAGGGTCGAGCACGCGCCTTCCAAGCCTGAGATCCGGGTTCGAGTCCCGGTACCCGCTCCACGCACGACGTCGCCGCTCGCCGGCCGGGCTCCGGATCGGTGCCGGCAGCCCCGGTGAATACACTCGCAGACGGTGAGTTCGGCGACAGTCGAGGACGGCGGGGCCGGCGGGCCCGACGCGAAGGCCGAGCGCGGCGCGCCCGCTGCCCCACCGCAACGACCGCCCGCCGCGCACCAACGTCTCGACGAGCTGGCGGAGCTGCTGCGGCATGATCCGGGAGCGGTGGCCGACGAGTTGAACGGCTGGCTGCCCGCCCTCGACGCTGCCGATCCGGCAGTCGCCGGCCGGGTGCACCATGTGCTCGGTCTGGCGCTCGTCCACAGCGATCTGCTCCCCGACGCGCTGGCCCGCCTGGAGACCGGCCGCGAGCTGCTCGAGCGTGCCGGGGCGCGGCGCGAGCTCGGCGCGCTGCTGCGCGACCTGGCAGGTCTGCGCGGCAACCAGCTCGGCCAGACGGTGGAGGCGCTGGAGGGCTACGAGGCGGCGCTCGCCATCGCCGCGGAGGTCGGGTCGCCGATCGACGAGGGATGCGTGCTCAACGGCATGGGCGTCGTGTTCGGCCGCATGGAGCGCTGGGAGGACTGCGAACGGTCGCTTCGTCGCGCCGTCGAGCTGCTGGCCACCTCCGATCCCGGCACCACCCACTGTGCTGCGGTCAACAACCTCAGCTACATGCTGGTGCTACGCGGCCGGGCGGCGGAGGCGGTGGACTCCTTGCGAGCAGCGCTCGCGATCGTCGACCCGCAGCGCGATCCGCGCACCGTGCTGATGCTGCGCAGCACGCTCGGTCTGTCGCTCGCCCAGCTCGGCGACACGGAAGCCGCGCTGGCCGTGTGCGCCGCCGACGACGTGCTGCTCGACGTCGCCGACCTCTACACCCGTGCCACCGTGCTCGACACGGTCGGCCGCATCCACCTGCTCGCCGGCGACCTCGACTCGGCGCGCGAGTGCCTCGAGCAGTCGCTGGCGATGGCCGACGCCGAGCACATCTCGGCCCTCGCGGTGGAGACCGTGCGCAACCTCGCCGCCGTGGAGGAGCGCGCCGGCAACCTGGAGGCCGCGCTGCGCCACGAGCGCGACATGCGCCGGCGCGAGCGGATCATGCTCGACGAGGCCGCGGCCGCATCGCTGCGCCGATCGGAGTTGACGCAGCAGGTGGAGATCTCCCGTCGTGAGAACCTGGCGCTGGAGGCGGCACGCAACGAGCTGGCGGTGAGGGTGGACGAGCGGACCGCCGAGCTGCGCGCGGAGGTGGAGGAGCGGCGCCGCGCCGAGGAGCGCGCGGCGCATCTCTCCCGCGTCGACTGGCTGACGGGGCTGCCGAACCGGCGCCACTTCGAGGCCACCATGCGGGATCGCCTGCAGGCCACCCAGCAGGGCGTGCTCGCACTGTGCTTCGTCGACCTCGACCACTTCAAGGGTGTCAACGACCGCTATGGCCACCTCACCGGCGACGAGCTGCTGCAGGCCTCGGCCGCTCGCCTCACGCGGACCGCGCCGCCCGGCGCGTTCGTCGCCCGCTTCGGCGGCGACGAGTTCGTGGTGATGGCGACGCTGCCCGACGACGGGGCCGCCGAGCGGTTGGCCGGCGACATCGTTGCCGCGTTCTCGCAGCCGCTGGAGATGGACAACCGGCGGATGCAGCTGACGTGCAGCGTCGGGCTGGCGGTGCACCCGGACGACGCCGGCGATGCGGGAACGCTGCTGCAGCGTGCCGACAACGCCCTGCTCGACGCCAAGCAGGGCGGGCGCAGCTGCTGGCGGCGGCTCGCGGCCGCTCGCTGGCAGCGGGTGACGTACGCGACGGAGGTGCTCGGCGAGCTGGCCGGCGCCGTCGAGCGAGCCGAGCTCTCGCTCGCGTTCCAGCCGCAGTGGC
Source organism: uncultured Bifidobacterium sp. (assembly GCA_964477795.1). GTDB lineage: Bacteria > Actinomycetota > Acidimicrobiia > Acidimicrobiales > Ilumatobacteraceae > UBA668. The sequence continues at coordinate 8,950 of CAYZFZ010000022.1, read as the reverse complement.
GGCTCGGCGACGGCCGCTGCGACGGGATCGAGGCGCTGCTGCGCTGGCAGCACCCCCGGCTCGGTGCGGTCGGGCCGGCGGACTTCATCCCCCTCGCCGAGGACAGTGGTCTGATCTGCCCGATCGGGCTGTGGGTGCTGGAGCAGGCGTGCAGCTCCGCTGCCGCGATCGACGCGCTCGCCCATCCGGCGCTGGCGGAGCGCTGGTCGATGTGCGTGAACGTGTCCGTTCGGCAGTTGCAGGACGAGCGCTTCGCCGACGACCTGCTGGAGATCGTGCACCGCGCCGGCTGGTTGCCGGCGCGGCTGGAGCTCGAGGTCACCGAGTCGATGCAGTTCTGGCAGAGCAACGTGGCCACCGCGAACCTCGCCGCCGTCCGCGGTGCGGGTGTCACGGTGGCGATCGACGACTTCGGGACGGGCTACGCCAGCTTCGGGCAGCTCGAACGCCTGGGCGTCTCGCGGCTGAAGCTGGACCGGTCGTTGATCCGGCTGCTCGACGGCCCCGGTGCCCGCCCGGCGCTGCCGCTGGCGATGATCGCACTCGGCCACTCGCTGGGCATCGGCGTCACGGCTGAGGGCGTGGAGACCGCCACGCAGCTGCGCCTGCTGCACGCCGCCGGGTGCGACGCGGTGCAGGGCTTCGCCATCGGCCACCCCGTTGCCGAGCATCAGCTGGCCGCGCAGCTGACGACCGGTCGCCGACGGTGCGCGCAGAGCATCCAGCAACCCGATGGGCCGCCCGGGCAGCCGCCCGCGGCTCAGTAGCTGTTGACCGTCGACTGGAACTTCTGCATCAGGTGCGGGCCGGCCTCGATCGGGGCGTAACGCGGCTGCTCGCCGGCGGCCAGGCACGACGGCAGGCACTCGATGACCGCATCCCAGTTCGCGTTGTGGAAGAACGCGATCGACTGCCGGCGACCGGCAGGCACCTGCACGCGGTGCATGGTGGAGCGCCAGCGATCGTTCGTCCAGCGTGCCATCGCGTCGCCGAGGTTGACGACGAACGAGCCCGGCTCGGCGTCCACGTCGTGCCAGCGCCCGTCGGCGCCCTCCACCTGCAGGCCGCCCTGCACCGGGTCGGCGAGCAGGATCGTGAGGGTGCCGTAGTCGGTGTGCGCGCTCGCGCCGAACTGGCCGTCGGCGACCACGTCGCGCGCGGGGTAGTTCAGCGCTCTCATCGCACTCGTGTGCCGGCTGATCATCGGGTCGAAATGGTGCTCGGGCATGCCGAGGCCCAGCGCCATCAGCCGCAGCAGGCGGGCGGCGAGGTCGCTCAGCGCACGGAAGTAGCGCTCCCACGCCGGCTGCAGCTGCGGCAGCGACGCCGGCCACAGGTTCTCCGACCAGGCGAACGACTCGTCGGGATCGGTGATCCGGTGGGTGGGCCGGTCGACGGGACCGATCGCGAAGCTCTCCTTGAGATCGGGCGCGCCGCCCTTGCCCAGCGACTTCGCCAGCGTCTCCCCGGCCAGTGGCGAGTAGCCGTACGGATAGCCCGGCCGCGGCATCGCCACCAGCAGCTTGTCGGCCAGCGGCAGGTCGAAGAACTCGCGCGCCGTGCGCCACGCGTCGTCGACGACCTCCTCTGGCACGCCGTGGCCGACGATGGTGAGGAAGCCGGCGCGCTCGCAGGCCTCGTCGATCGCTCCGGCAGCGTGTTCGTCGGTGAGGTCGACCACCGGTACCCAGCTCATGTCGCCACCTCCGCCGGCGGGCGGACCCGCTCGATGTGTTCCAGTGAGTCCACGATCGTCAACCCTCGCGCATCCACGCACGGCGACGCTTCGCCGCGACCTTGGGCCACAGCTTGCGGAATCGGCGGCGAGCCGCCTTCATCTCGCGGCGCTGGTCGTCGTGCAGCAGGCCCAGGGCATAGCCGGCTCCGCCGTTGATCCGCTTGCGGGTGGCCAGCGTGTGCGCGGCGAGCGTGGCCACGGCCGCGTCCTGGTGGAGGCCCAGCACGTCGGTGACGTCGGCGAGCCTCGCCGCCAGCTTGCTGGCCGGCTCACCGAACACCGGGGCCATCGCCTCGGCGGCGTAGCGGGCGTGCTTGGCGCGGATGCGGGCCTCGTGCCAATCGTCGTCGCCGCCCTTCGTGTGCAGCGTGCCCACCTCCCTGGCCAGCCGCTTCCACGTCGCCTTCATCAGCGGCGGCAACGCCGAGGCGGCGTCCTGCTGCGCTGCCTCGGTCAGCCGTGGGGCGCGGGCGGCGTCGACCAGCAAGTCGAGGAGCGCGAGGTAGCGGGGCGACTGCAGCGCGGCATGCACCGCGATGGTGGCCGCGTGCTGGTCGTGGCCGACCTCGCGATGGACGGCCTTGCTCGCCTTGGCACGGTCGCGCTCGCTCAGCTCGTCGAGGGCAGCGAGCCCGGCGAGCAGGCGGGCCTCCAGCACCTCGCTGTCGCGGGCGGCGCCGAGCTCGCCGGCGATCCAGGCCAGCTCCCCGCGCAGCGACGTGGCCCACTCCTCGTCGACGAGCGGTGCGAACACCTTCAGCCCGCTGCGCATCCGGCGTGCCGCGACCCGCATCTGGTGCACCGCGTCGGGCAGGCCCCGGCGGAAGCGCAGATCGTGGGCGATGAAGTTGGCGACCTGCTGCGCGAGCAGGGCGTGCACCGCCAGACCGGCGGGATCACTGGGGCTGACGGCGGGCGGGGGAGGTACGTCGGGTGGCTCCACCGCACGGGCGCCCAGCGCACGCACGGCCTTGGAGGCGAACCCGCTCTCCTGCGCACCGGCGGCGACGAGCGCCGCGATCACCGGGTCGAGCGCCGGCGCATCGCGCCCCTCGGCTGCCTCCACCTCCAGCTCGCGGAACTTCGAGGCACCGGCTGCCGATCCGGACACGCTGACCCGATCGTCGGTCAGCTCGGCCAGCGGCCGACCCTGCTCGTCGTCGATCTGCCACCGGTGCCGCATCGTGCGCAGCGTGGCCACCGGCTGCAGCGCCGCGCCACGAGTGACGCCGAGCACCAGCGTGGCGAGCGCCGCTGGGGGGTGGCCGGGTTCGCCGAGCGGCAGCTGCACCTCGTCGCGGGTGGATTCGTCGGCGTGGGGCAGCTTCAGGTGCCACCCGTCGTCGCCGCCTCCGGTGCGGCGGCGCAGCGTGATGCGGTGGCGAGCCAGGCGCAGGTCGCCGGTGTCGTAGTACACGGCTTGCAGCCGCAGCGTCGGTTGTGCGACGACCGCACCGATGCCGTGCCCCGCGCCATCGAGCCGAGGCAGGCGGAACCGTGCGGGAACCTCCAGCTTGCGCTCGATCTCCCGGTGCACGCGGGTGTCGGTCATTCTCCGAACGTACCGCAGCCCCCGCCGGCTGTGCAGAGCCTCAGGTCACAGCGTCCCGCCCGTGCTGCGCCGCTGTCACCGCGCCGTCCGCACCGTGGCTGGCGGCGGGGTCGTCGCGATGTGGGACGATGCACGTGCCACACGCGCTGCAGCGGACCCAGCGCACCCATGCCCCGGAGGTTCCCCCGTGCCGTCACCTCGCAGTCACTTCCCGGGCGTCCTCGTCCCGCTCGTGACACCGACCCACGACGACGGCTCGCTGGCGCCGGACGTGCTGCCCGCGCTGATCGACTTCCTGCTCGCCGCCGGTATCACCGGCCTGGTGGTGGCCGGCACCACGGGTGAGGGCTACGCCCTCGACGCCGGCGAGCGGGCGCTGATGCTGCGCGAGGTGAGAGCGATCGCGGCCGGCCGTGTGCCGGTGCTGGCCGGCGTGGGTGGCACCGCCACGCGCGAGGCGCTGGCCCAGGCGACCGCCGCCGCCGAGGGCGGGGTGGACGGCCTGATGGTCGCCGCCCCCGCCTACTGCCTGCCGACGGGGGAGGAGCTGGGCCGCCACGTGCTCGCGGTGCTGGAGCACGCCGCGCTGCCGGCGGTGCTGTACGACTACCCGGCGCGCACGGGCGTACCCTTCGGGGTCGACGCGCTCGACCTGCTGGCACCCCACCCACTCGTCGTCGGCATCAAGGAGGCGAGCGGCGAGCTCGGCCGCATCGAGGTGCTGCAGCAGCGCTACGGCGTCGACCTGCCGATCGTGTGTGGCAGCGACACTCTGGCGCTGCGCTACTTCGAGGCAGGCAGCGACAGCTGGATCGCGGGTTTCGCCAACGCGCTGCCCGCCGAGCACGTGGAGATGCTGGCTGCCACCCAGCGCGGCGATCTGCCGGCTGCCCGCCAGGTCGAGCAGCGGCTGGCGCCGATCCTCGCCGACGTGGAGCGCGATCACTACATCGCCCGCACGCGCCGCGCGCTCATCGCTCGCGGCATTCCCGTCGGCCCACCGCGGGCGCCGCTGCAGCCGCTCGGGCCCGACGACACCGCCGCCATGCTGCATCACCTGGCCGTGCTCGGGCACGCCGCTCAGCCCGTTCGATGAACGCGCCGGGCAGCGGGTCCACCACCCGCGCCGACGTGGTGGTCGTCGGCGGTGGCATCGTCGGCCGCAGCGTGGCGTCGGCCGCCGCCCGCCGGGGCATGTCCGTCATCGTCGTCGAGCCGGGCGGCACCACGTTCGGCACGTCGTCCGCGAACGCCGGCCACCTCGTGCCCAGCCACCGGGTTCCCTTCGCCGCGCCGGGCATGGTGCGTGCCGGGCTGCACAGCCTGCGCACCCGCGACGGGGCGTTCGCCATCGCGCCACGCGCTGCGCTGGGCCTCACCCCGTGGCTGTGGCGCTTCGCCCGCTCCAGCACGGCTGCCAACGTCCAGCGCGGCGTACCAGCGCTGCGCCACTTGCTGGACGCCACGCTCGACGAGATCGATCGCCTGCAGCGCGCCGGCCTCCGGTTCGACCATGCGGCGGGTGGCATCCTGCAGGTGGCCTCCAGCGCCCGCGGGCTCGACGAGTTGCGCCACGAGGCCGACGACTGGGGCCAGTGGGGCGTGCGCGTCGAAGAGCTCGACGGCGACGCGCTGCGCGCGGAGGAGCCGCTCGTGCGCGGCGGCGTGCGCGGTGCGGTGCGCCTGGTGGACGACGGTCGTTTCGACCCGGCGCTGCTGCTCGCCGCGGTCACCGACGAGGGTGCTCGCCACGGTGTGGTGCCCTACGACGCGCGGGTGGCCCGCATCGAGGTGCGCCGCGCGCGCTCGGCCCGCGTGCACACGTCGCAGGCCGTGCTCGACGCTCGCCGGGTGGTGGTGGCGGCTGGCGTGTGGACGCCGGCGCTGTGCCGCCCGCTCGGGGCCCGGCTGCCGATCGTGCCCGCCCGCGGCAACAGCGTCACCCTGCCCGGGGCGCCGCTGCCCAGCAGCCCGATGCTGCTGCACGAGCAGCGCCTCGCGCTCAGCCCGCTGGCGCGAGGGTTGCGGCTCACCGGCGGCTTCCGCCTGACGACACCGGGCGATCGCGCCGTCGACTCGCGCAAGGGGCAGCAGCTGGTGGCGCGCGCCGGCGAGGTGCTGCAGCTGCCACCGAGCCTCTCGGCGGAGAACTACTGGACCGGCCTGCGCCCGGCCACCCCCGATGGGCTGCCCGTGCTGGGCGAGCTGCCCGGGGCCGAGGCGGTGGTCGTGGCGTGCGGGCACGGGATGCTCGGCTCCACCACCGGGCCGGGCACCGGTGAAGTCGTCGCTGCGCTGCTGGCCGGCGAGGAGCTGCCGTTCGACGCCGCGGTCGTGGCGCCGGGCCGGTTCGGACGGAAGGGGAGTGGGAGATGAGGACTCGCCGCGTGCTGCACTGCGTGGAATCGCACACGGAAGGGATGCCCACGCGGGTGGTCGTGGGTGGCGTCGCGCCGATCCCGGGCGACACGATGGAGGCCCGCCGCCAGTGGTTCATGGCCAACTCGGACTCGCTGCGCACCCTGCTCATGCACGAGCCCCGCGGCCACTCGGCGATGAGCGGCGCCATCCTGCAGCCGCCGGTGACGGCCGACGGCGACTGGGGCGTGGTGTACATCGAGGTCACCGGCTGCCTGCCGATGTGCGGGCACGGCACCATCGGCGTGGCCACCGTGCTGGTGGAGACGGGCATGGTGGCCGTCACCGAACCGGTGACGGCGATCCGTCTTGACACGCCCGCCGGCCGGGTGGTCGCCGAGGTGGCGGTCGCCGGCGGCCGGGCCACGGCTGTCACGATCCGCAACGTGGCCTCGTTCGTCACCGCGCTCGACGCCACCGTCGCCGTGCCCGGCCTCGGCGAGGTGCGCTACGACATGGCCTTCGGCGGCAACTTCTACGCGATCGTGGAGCTCGCCGGGCTCGCCGAGCACGGCGAGCCCGTGCCCTACGGCAAGGAGCACGCACGCCGGCTGCTCGACACCGGCATGCGGATCATGCACGCGATCAACGAGGCGGCCGCACCGGTGCACCCCGTCGAGGAGGGCATCCACGGCTGCCACCATGTGCAGCTCGTCGCGCCCGGCAGCGACGCCAGGCGCTCCCGCCATGCGATGGTGATCTCACCCGGCTACTTCGACCGGTCGCCCTGTGGCACGGGCACGAGTGCACGCGTCGCCCAGCTGCACGCCCGCGGCCTGCTCGGCGCGGATGCGGACTTCGTCAACGAGTCGCTGCTCGGCACCCATTTCGTGGGCCGGATCGTGGCGACGACGGAGGTCGCCGGCATCGCCGCGGTGGTGCCCACGATCACGGGCAGCGCCTGGATCACGGGCACCTCGCAGCAGTTCCTCGACGAACACGACCCGTTCCCGCACGGGTTCCTGCTGGACTGAGCCGCACCGTGCCCACCGCTTCAGTCAACGGGATCGACGTCTACTTCGAGGTGCATGGCAGCGGCCCGCGGCTGCTCGTGTGCAGCGGCTCGGGTGCCACGATCGCAGGCGCCGGCCCGATGATCGACAAGCTGGCTGCCCACTTCGAGGTGCTGATCCACGACCAACGCTGCCTCGGCCGCACATCGCTGCCGGCCACGACGCCGACGATGGCGGACTACGCCGCCGACGCCGCAGCGCTGCTCGATCATGCCGGCTGGGACGCGGCGTGCGTGTTCGGCATCAGCTTCGGCGGCATGGTGGCCCAGGAGCTGGCCGTCACCTGGCCGGCACGGGTGCAGCGGCTGGCGCTGCTGTGCACCTCGCCGGGCGGGGAGGGCGGCAGCAGCTTCCCGTTGCACACGCTCGCCGCGCTGCCCGAGGGCGAGCAGGAGGCGCTGCGGCTGCACCTCGCCGACAGCCGGTACACGCCCGAGTTCCTGGCCGATCATCCCTTCGATCAGCGCCTCGTGGAGCTGGCTGCGATGGCGCGGGCGCTGCCGAAGACCGTCGAGCAGCTGCGCGGCGAGGCGATGCAGCTGCTTGCTCGCCGCGACCACGACGTGTGGGATCGGCTGCCCTCGATCGACTGCCCGACGCTGATCGCGTGCGGCGAGTTCGACGCGCTGGCGCCACCCGCCAACAGCGAGGCAATCGCCCGGCGCATCCGGGGCAGCGAGCTGCGCCGGTACCAGGGCGGGCACGGGTTCGTGTGGCAGGACCGCTCGGCCTGGCCGGAGATCGTCGAGTTCCTGAAGGGCTGACGGCTCGGCGAGACTTGACGGATGTACGTGCCCGACATCCGCTCGCTCCCGCTCCGCCGCATCGACGACCTCACCGCCGACCATGCGCTGCTCGACGACGGGCAAGTGCAGATCGGGATCTGGGAGTGCCGCGAGGGCGAGCTGGACGGCGCCGCGGACACCGGGCTCGGCGACTTCGACGAGGCGATGTTCATGGTGGCCGGCCGCTGCACCGTGCGGCCTCCCGCCGGCGCCACCGGTGACACTGGCCCGGCCGGCAACACTGGCCCCACCGGCGACACTGGCCCAGCCGGTGGCCTCGACCTGGCGCCCGGCACCCTGTGGGTGACGCCACGCCGGTGGGCCGGCGACTGGATCGTGCACCAGACGGTGCGCAAGCTGTACGTGATCGACCAGCGGGAGGGCGAGCCGGGCACCGCGGCCCATCTGCCCAATGCGTACACCAGCGCGCTCGGCGAGTCGGCCCGCCGGCCGGTGGTGCTCGCCGGCGACCCGCACGAGGCGAGTGCGCCGCTGTGGTCGCACAACCGGCTGGAGGCCGGCGTGTGGGCGTGCACACCCGGCGAGTTCCCGTTCCGCCGTGACGGCTACGACGAGGTGTTCTGCGTGCTCGGCGGCCACGCCACGCTCCACGTCGACGGTGCGCAGGGCCCGGGGCAGTCCTTCGAGCTGCGTCCGGGCAGCGTGCTGCTCACACCCGCGGGCCTCACCGGGCGCTGGGTGGTGCACGAGACCCTGCGCAAGGCGTACGTCATCGTGCACCGTTGACCGTTGACCAGTGACCGTTGACCAGTGACGACAGCCGGTTAGTCCTAGACTCGCCGCCGAGCCAAACGGGAGGCAGATCATGAGTGGTGGAGCAATTGCGGGTGTCGCACTCGCCGTCATCGTCGCGTTGACGATCCTGACGGGGTTGCGCACGGTCAACCAGGGAACGGTGGGCGTCACCACCGTCTTCGGCAAGTATCGGCGCACCTTGCGCCCGGGCCTCAACGTCGTGGTGCCCTTCATCGAGAAGATCTTCCGCCGGATCAGCGTCCAGAACCGCGCCGTCGAGCTGCAGTTCCAGGCCATCACCTCTGATCAGGCCAACGTCTACTTCACCGCGATGATGGTGTACGGCGCGATCAACGAGAGCGAGGAGACGATCAAGAACATCGCCTTCAAGTTCGTCAGCGAGAAGGACTTCCTCACCGCGCTCGTGCGCAGCGTCGAGGGCAGCACTCGTGGCTTCGTCGCCACCAAGAAGCAGGCGGAGATCCTGGCCCTGCGCGGCGAGATCGTCGCCGAGGTGAAGGAGAACCTCGACCACGTGATCGAGACGTGGGGCTTCCACCTCATCGACCTGCAGCTGAACGACATCACCTTCGATCAGGCGATCACCACCTCGATGGCCCAGGTGGTGGCCAGCAACAACCTCAAGGCGGCGGCCACCAACGAGGGCGACGCGCTGCTCATCCGCAAG
>CAYZFZ010000021.1:0-28040 GCA_964477795.1 uncultured Bifidobacterium sp. | reverse complement strand
TGGGCAACCGGGTCCACTTCCAAGGACGCTTGCCCGAGGCAAGACAAGTATGCGCCAGGGGTGTGCGATTCGCAAGCCCGTTTGGCGATTGGCGCTGCCAGGCTCGCAGATGGCGGTTACCCGGGCCCGGTCTGCTCTCGGGCGGGCGAAGGGCCATGCGCTCGATCGCGGGTGAGGTCAGCACTGGTCGGGCAGACCGAACGGCTCCAGAGCACCGCCGCAGTCGAACTCCCACCACCACCAGCCTGCGCTCAGACGGACCACCCGAGAGTCTGCGTCCGGTTGCGTCACGCCGAGCGCGGTCAATACGTCACCCCACCCTTGCAGTGCATTGCGGTCCTGGTATTCCAGGAGCGCCGCTTGCGTGCGCGGGCCAGCGACGCCATCGACACCGAGTTCGGCACCGTCGGCATTGAGCGCCCTTTGCAGGTCGGTGACCACGTTCCAGTCGAGGTCGCCCACGAGACTTACGTCGTCGGCGCCGGCGGGTACGTAGAAACCGTTGGGCACGAACGTCCCGTCGTTCCACGCCAGGAACTTCGTCGATGGCATCGCTCTCTCCAGCTCCGCAGCAGTCATGCCGAGGCCGACCCCGTCCGCGGTGGTCAAGCGTGTGGGAACGAGTGCTGGGTCGAAGACGTTCGTGGGCTCGCTCACCTTTCCTGGCCACCACGGACCGACAGTCACGGTCCACGATGTCAGTACCGGCTCGGGGAACGCCTCGCCCGTGAGGTCTTGGCTCGCGAAGGCGACCAGCAGGCCGGCATCCCGCCACCAGAGCGCGTCTGCTTCCTCGCACCCAGCGGCGCCACAGGTCACCAGTATCGGTCCCTGGACTGCGTACTGCGCCGGTGGGCCGAGCTCGAGCGTGAGCCACGGCTCGACCTCGCTCCGAGGAGTCAGGAATGCGTACGGCCCGAGCCCGTCGGGACGAAGCACGACCGAACCGTCCGACGGGACAGGTGTGGTGACCGGCGAGGAAGTGGATGGCTCGACGAGCGAGTTGCCCATCGTTGACGTGGTCGCACTCGTTGCTGGAACCTGAGTGCTCGATGTAGACGACGCAACGACCGAGCTGTCCTCTCCCGGCGCGGCGGTCTCGTCCCCGCACGCCGCAGCGACCAGTGCGGTCGCCACGATCAGCAGAGAACGAATCACGAGTCGTCGATCCATCACCGCTCTTTCTAGCTCCTGCGAGAGGCCCACACGGGGGCGCCGTGTTCTGGTCGTGTGCGAGCAGATCCCACGGCCGCTGACACGGTCGCCGCGAGGTTCGGGGGTGCACGGGGTCCCCGCTCCCGCAGCCGTCCTGGGAATCCCTGCGAGATCGGGGTGTCACTCTGGGACGTCCCAGGGAGTCCCCGACGCCGATCGGGACGTGAATCGGGAACATCGCGGGGAACATCCCTCGCGATTTCGGCGAATCGGGAATGTTGTCGGGAGCATCTCCGGGATGCCTGAAGCGCACCATCCCGGGCCATGGACACGGCATTGGGGACTCCCAGCACCAGCGTTGAGAGGGTCGAGGCGGCTCACAGGCTGCTGACGATCAAGGAGGCGGCCGCAGAGATGCGGGTCTGCCTCTCGCACGCTTACGAGCTCGCCCACGAGTACCTGAACAGCGGCGGCACCTCCGGCCTGCCGGTGCTGCGGTTCGGTACCTGCATGCGTGTCCCACGCTGGGCACTTGACGTGCTCATCACCACCGGCCGCGTCGTCCGGCTCGCCGACGCAACCGTCCCCACCGGCGGGCTCCACCGTGCGAGCTGACACCCATAGCCGTCCCCCGCACATGCCGCCGCGCGCCAGCCAAGGCACCGCGACCCACCCCGCGCACGCGAGCTGACCCCTATGCACCCCTTCCCGGTCAACCCGAAATACGAAACCAGACAGGTGCCCGCGCCGGGCAGGGAGTCCCGATCATGATGCGGGTCACCACCCTTTACGCCGCCACGGCGGCGACGACCGCCGGCTACTACACCCGCTACCTCACCGAGGCGACGGGGGAGCCGCCCGGGCAGTGGCTCGGGAACCAGGCCGACCGGCTCGGGCTGCACGGCGAGGTGACGGCCGAGGCGCTGCAGGAGTTGCTGTCGGGATGCGACCCGGTGACCGGTGCGACGCTCGGGCATCCGCTCGTCGACCGCACCTTGTCGAACGGCAAGGTGATCCGGGCGGTCGCCGGGTTCGACGCCACGCTCTCGGCGCCGAAGTCGCTGTCGGTGCTGTGGGCGCTCACCGGCGACGACGGGCTCGCCGAGTGCCACGACGTCGCCGTGCGGGCGGTCGCCGATTACCTCGAGCGCTTCGGCGCCACCACCCGTGTCCGCTCGAACGGGATGCGGATGCACCCCGACACTCACGGCCTCACGATGGCCGCGTTCCGTCAGACCACCAGCCGCGCCGACGACCCGCAGCTGCACACCCACCTGGTCATCTCCGCCAAGGTGCAGACCGCCGACGAGCGATGGCTGGCGCTCGACGCCCGCTTCCTCAAGCGTCAGCAGCGCACGCTCGGCGGCCTCTACCAGTCGGTGTTGCGCGCCGAGCTGACCCACCGCTACGGCGTCGCCTTCGAGCCGATCGTCAACGGGCAGGCCGAGATCACCGGCGTCCCGACCGAGCTGCTCGCCCTGTTCTCCAAGCGCACCGCCGAGATCGACACGGTGATGGCCGCCAAGGTCGCCGACTTCCACCGGCGTGAGGGCTGCGACCCGACCCGACAGGAGCTGGCGGCGCTGCAACGCCAAGTCGCCGCCGACTCCCGCGCCCGCAAGACCGGCCGCACCGCCGACGAGATGCGCGCGCTGTGGCGAGTCGAGGCAGCGACCGTCGGTGTCACACCGACGTCACTGCGTCGATCGATTGACGCCGCTGCGACCGAACGCCCGCCGGCCACGCCCGAGCTGACGACGTTGACGGTCATCGACGCCCTCGCGCTTGTTGCGTCGACGTGGCATCGCGCCGACGTGATGCGCACCATCTGCGATCTCACCCGTCCGGCGCCCGGCATGTCGGGGGAGCGGTGGGCGGCGTGGCTCGACCGGGCCGTCGACACCGTGATGGCGCAGTCCGTCGACCTCGACCCGGAGCTGCCCGAGCACACGCGCCGGCGGGCGTCGGACGGCCGGTCGATCTGGATCGAACCGATCGCCACGCACGTCACCAGCGAAGCCGTGCTCGCCCAGGAGCAGCAGATCCTCGACTGGGCAGCCGAGGCGACGGCGTTCGACCCGCAACCCTCGGCCACCGTCGAGCGCGGCGCCCTCGACGTGATCCAGCACGAGGCCGCCTCCGCCGTCGCCGGCTACGACCCGCTGACCGTGATCGTCGGCCCGGCCGGCGCCGGCAAGACGACGATGCTGCGCGCCGCCGTCACCACGCTGCACTCGCCGCCGCACCGAGCCGTGTTCGGCTTCGCCCCGACGGCGAAGGCGGCGCGGGTGCTGGAGGACGAGACCGGGATGGTGTCGGACACAGTCGCCAAGCTGCTCTACGAGTGGTCACGACCGGACCGCCCACCCGGCGACTGCTGGCAGCTCGGCCCGCACGCCACGGTGGTCGTCGATGAGGCCGGCATGCTCGGCACGCACGACCTGCACCGGCTGATGCAGCTCGCCCGGCAGAACACGTGGCGGCTCGTGCTCGGCGGCGACCCGCACCAACTGCAAGCCGTCGGGCGCGGCGGCATGTTCGCCGAGCTGTGCTCCGCCGGCCGCACGATCGAGCTCGAACGCATCCACCGCTTCGTCAACCCGTGGGAAGCCACCGCGTCACTGCAACTGCGACACGGCGACACCCGATCGCTCGACGCCTATGAAGCCCACGACCGCATCGTGCCCGGCAGCGTCGAGCAGCACCTTGAGACGATCGCCATCTACTGGACCGAGTGCCGCGACCACGGCCAATCGCTGGCGATCACGACCACCCGCAACGAGCACGTCGATCTGATCAACGACCGCATCCAGAGCGAACGTTGGGAGCGCGGTGAGCTCGACCGATCCCGCCGAGCCGACACCTCTGACGGCATCGGCGCCTGGGTCGGCGACCTCATCGCCACCCGTCGCAACGACCGCACGCTCATCACGTCATCCGGCCAGTTCGTCCGCAACCGCGACCAGTGGATCGTGACCGCCATCGACGGACACGGCGAGATCACCGCCGCCCGCATCGACGGTGGAGGCGTCGTCGTGCTCCCCGCCGAGTACTCCCGCGACCACGTCCGTCTCGGCTACGCAGCAACCGAACCCGGCAACCAGTCCGACACCCAAGAGCGCAGCATCACGCTGGCGACCGGCTCGACGACCGGACGCGGCCTGTACGTCGGCATGACCAGAGGCCGCCATTCGAACCACGTGCTCGTCCTCACCGACACCAACGAACTCGGCGCAGCACGCGACCTGTTGGAGCGAGTGATCACCTGCGACCGAGTCGACGTACCAGCGGTGACGCGGCGCGCGGAGCTTGCGGGCCTAACGACGGGCGCCTGCTCAACCGAGACCCTTCAACAGTGGCTTGAGGCAGCCGACGTGCCACCAAATCCATCGCCGTCCAGAGGAGTCGAGATCGACTGACCACCCGTCGAGCTGCACCAATCAGCGGGCCGTCGCTTCGCGAAGCACGTCTCCGCACGAGAAGTCGCGCACATGTCGGATCTGTGCGCGCTGGCGACTTGCGTTTATGTGTCCATCGGGGCACTATGCGCTGTCAACGAACGCCGCCGGGGCGCCGCCAGAACGGGTGAGTCATGCTCGCTGATCATCTCGGAAGCGGCGACTACGCCATCACGCGGGCGGTGTTCGTTGGGGTCCTGATCTTGGCGGTCGTCACTGCTGGGTTCTCGATCGTCGTGGCAAAGAGTTGGGCTAGGGCGATCGGCCTTGCTGTCGCGTCGATCCTGTTGTTCGCCGCCGTGCGGATGCACTATCGGTGGGAGCAGGTGACTGGCGCCGTGGATCTCATGACGGGTCCGGCTGGCGGCGAGTTCCGGCTCAGCGAACTGGATGATGTCGCACGAACTGTCTTCGGCGGTGGTGCGGTCCTCTTGGTCCTCTGGGTGCTCCTGGTCATGCTGATCGCAGTCGCGGTCCAGGGCCGCAGGCGACGCGCCTCGTCTCAGGGATCGACCCAGTAGCGAGCGAGCACACGTCCGGTTGCGCAGTCCTGCCGATCTGCACATCGGGCGGTACGAGCGCGGTGGCCGTCACCGTGGTGCGAGGCTTTTGATTGCTGCGAGTGCTTCGTCGTGGTTGGCGTCGAGTTGGGCGAGCTCGGCGAGGTAGCGACGCGTGGCTTCGGCAATGAGGCGTTGTCGTTGGGTTCTCGTTGGTTTGGGGGGTTCGTTGACAGTGGTTCCGTGCCGGCGGTCGGCGCTGACCAGTCCTTCCTGCTCGAGGGACCGGTAGGCGCGCACGACGGTGTTCTTCGCGAGTTCGAGGTCGGCTGCGAGTTGACGCACCGTAGGCAGGTTGCTGCCTGCCGCCAGTTCGCCAGCGCGGATCAGTGCGGAGAGTTGGACTCGCAACTGTTCGAAAGGTGGCACTGGCGAGTCGGCATCGATGCGGACGATAGTCACGCAGCGGCCCGTCGAGCCAGAGCAACGCTCCAACGTTCACCGACGGCTAGGCGGCTCCACCATGCGATACCGAGGTAGTTGGCCAGTGCAATGGGGATCTGCCACCAACCGTTGGGGGTAGCGAGGAGGAGCGCTGCGACGGTTGCGGTCACGGCGAGTGCCACGGAGGCGCCCGCGATGTGATGCGCGCCATCAGCGCGTAGCGCCTCGTCGGCCGCTCTCAGCGGTCCGTCCGGCGCCACAACAGGCCGGTTGACGATTCGTCGCACGCCGAAGGTGGTACTTGCGAGCGCCGTCAACGCGGCCGCCGGTCCCACCCATGCGAAGCCCCACTTCGGCACCTGCCGAGAGGTCGCTGCGAGCGCCGCCGCCGCCGACAGCGCGCCACAGGCGACGATCGCGCCGATCCAGAAGCGATCGATGTAGTCCTGCGAACGCCGGCGAATCAGCACCGCAGAGTGCTCGCCAGTGGGTCGCTGCACAACCAGCAACTCAGCGACTAGGGCACCGATCGTTGGGGCGAGGAAGACGCTGCTGGAGGTCAGCTGATTCGAGAAGTTTCCCGCCCGACTTGCGTCGAGCACGTTCATGTACATCGGCAGAGCAGAGAGGTTCATTCCAACGGCGAAGGACGCCCACCGGACGCTGCGAGCCCAACGCAGCCGCGAACGCACCCAGCTCGAGGTCTCTCCGCTCAAGCGGACGTCGAACCTGACCGACCAGCGAGCGAGGCGTTCCTCGGACACCGGCCAGAATCCAGCGAGGATGAGGACCACGGAAAAGATCCAAAGGCACGTGAGAAAGATCCAATCGCCGGTCATGCTGTGATTGTCTCATCGAGTTGCGACAATCACAAGGGTTGATTGCAGTGAACGTGTTTCTGGAAGTCTCAGCTCAGGAGCCGGCGGTGATGACTGGTTCGGTGGCGGGCGCGTTGTGCTGCTGGGGTTGGAAGCCGTCGCAGTAGTAGTCCTCTTGAACGAGAAAGCCGCCGTCAGGTGCTGCCCGTGCCGTTGCGACGACGACATTGGACCCATCGATCTGAAGGGCGCCTTCGTTCTCGGGCAGTTCGGCGATCTCGCCTCCGTAGAGGCCTTGGT
Source organism: uncultured Bifidobacterium sp. (assembly GCA_964477795.1). Taxonomy (GTDB): domain Bacteria; phylum Actinomycetota; class Acidimicrobiia; order Acidimicrobiales; family Ilumatobacteraceae; genus UBA668. The sequence continues at coordinate 21,365 of CAYZFZ010000021.1, read as the reverse complement.
AGTAGCTCAGTCGATCGTCCAGAGCGGCCGCCGCGGTCTCGAAACCCGGCCCTGTGAGGTCGTAGTTGCCAGTGAAGCTGCGTTCGCCGCCACATTCAAGGAGCGGATGCGCAGTCGGCGAGGTCGTGCTTGCGTCGTCGCTACAAGCGCTGGCGGCGATCGAGGCAACAGCGAGTAGAGCGATCGAAAGTAGCGGGACTCTGTTCATGGCCATTGGACGAGCCGACATCGTTCTCATGTTCCCACGTTCCAGATTCCCAGGCGCCAGTCGGCCACGAAGACGGGGCATTTGTTCACTGCTCGCGGTGTCGTGCTCGACAGTGCCTGTCGCCTCGTCTAGCGACCCGTGCAGGTGAAAGTCGAGGACGAGGTCCGGCGTGGCAGCGCCTTGCAACGGGCGTGGTTCTTGGGTTCGCCTGAGATGCCCCCGGACGGCGTGGTCGTCGGCGAGACTGGGCCGGTATCGATGTCACACCCCGTGCGTACTGTGGCGACCAGGAGGATGAACCCATGAGCACCAACTCCGCGATCGAGTGGACCGAGGCCACGTGGAACCCCACCACGGGCTGCGACCGCACCTCGCCTGGGTGCGACAACTGCTACGCACTGACGCTGGCGAAGCGCCTGAAGGCAATGGGCTCGAGCAAGTACCAGGCCGACGGCGACCCTCGCACGAGCGGCCCTGGTTTCAGACTCACCATCCACGATGACGCCTTGGAGATACCCCGCTCGTGGAGGACGCCGAGGATGATCTTCGTCAACTCGATGAGTGACCTGTTCCATCCGGACGTCCCGTTCGAGTTCATCGAGCGCGTGTTCGCAGTCATGGCCGAGACACCGCGGCACACCTTTCAGGTCCTCACGAAGCGCTCCAAGCGGCTCGCTGAGGTCGGCTCTCGATTGGCATGGCCGCCCAATGTGTGGATGGGAGTGAGCGTCGAGAGTGCTGGGTACGCGTTCAGGCTCAACCATCTGAGGTCCGTCGACGCCGCCGTCCGCTTTGTCAGCGCCGAACCGCTGCTCGGGCCGCTGAACGATCTCGACCTCGACGGCATCGACTGGTTGATTGCGGGCGGGGAGAGCGGGCCTTCCGCAAGACCCATGGAGTCGAAGTGGGTTCGAAGCCTCCGCGACCAGTGCGACGACGCTGGGGTGGCGTTCTTCTTCAAACAGTGGGGCGGCCGAACACCGAAGGCGGGTGGCCGAGAGTTGGACGGCGCGATCCACGACGGGTTGCCCGTCTCCGTGGCCTCGTAGCGCATGGCGGATCGCGACTTCTTCGGGTCGAAGAACCCGCAGGCGGTGCTGAAGCACGGGCTGCTCACGCGATACGCGCATTACTTCGCCGGACGCGCCGGCCACGCGACGCGTGGACGCTTGGCGTTCATCGATGGCTACTCCGGGGCTGGCCGCTACGAGGATGGCAGCCAGGGGTCTCCGCTGCTGCTCGCCAGCAGTGCGAAACGGGCGGAAACGATCAATCGAGATGTGATGCTCGCCTTCGTCGAACCCGATGCCGCTGTCCGGCGCCGCCTCTCAGTGAATCTCGCCGAAGCGGGCGTCGAGTTCGATGTCCTGCTCGATCGTCCCCTCGAGTCCGTCATCGACGAGCTGCTGGATCGATACTCGGACCGGGCGGTTCTGCTCTTCGTCGACCCGTTCGGACTTGCCTTGAGCTATGAGACGCTCGTGCGTGTGCTGCGCCGGTCTCGCCAACGCGGCCCGGTCGACGTCCTTCTGCACTTCAGCACCCTCAGCATCGCCCGGATGGGCCGAGCGGCGGTGAAGGGGGCAGGCGCTGCCAGTAACGCGACGCAGCTGGATCGAGCGCTGGGTCCTTTGGATTGGCGCGCAGCGCTCAAGGACTTGCCTGAACTAGATGGTGCACCGACCCAGGCAGCGATCGACCTCGCCCAGCAGTTCAACGCCGCAATCGCGAGCGAGTGCGGCGTGCCGTCGCTCTCTGTGCCGATCCGCAAGCGGCCGGAACACCTCCCGCTGTTCGTGCTGACGCTGTTCTGCCGGGACCCCGTCGGGAAGGCGCTGTGGGACTTCGCCGACATGGCCGGCAAGGCCTGCGTCGACTGGCTCATGCGATGTGAGTCGGATGACTACGAGACATACCTCGCTCGACAAGAGATCGCGCCGTCGCTCTTCCCCCTGCACTCCGAGCCGAGCGAGTCGGAGATCAACAGGGTGCTCGACGCGCGGGCGCACGACTATCTGCCGGGCCATCTCGCTGACCTGGTTCGCCGTGCTGGTCTCGTGCGCTTGCAGGATGATCCTGGTTCAACGTACGGGAGGCTGTTGGGGGTCGCTCGTGAGAAGCACGTTCGCGTTGCGATGAGCGAGCTTGTGGAGCAAGGTCTCGTCGACATCGCGCGGCCCGGTCAGGTGCGGAACGCGGTGTATCGGTGGCTTGGCCAGGAGTGACCCGGCGCGGCACCGCTTTCACGGTTCTGACCGATTGGAAGTCGCCGATAGCGGACACCTCGTCGTCGCCGATACTGGCTGCGTGGACCGGAGCACCGAGACCCTCACCCTCGACGGAGGAGAGAGTGCCGTCGTTGCCGCGCTCGACCTCGACAAATTGTTGGTTCACCTCCAAGTCGGCGACCAAGTCGCAGCACTCCCGCCCGAGGCCAGTCGAGCAGTTCGGGCACTGCTTGCGGGCTTGGCGACGGGCGCGACGGTCCACGTGATCCGTACCGATGGTGAGCTCACCGCGCAGCAAGCGGCCGACCTGCTCGATGTCGCCCGCGCCGATGTCGTGCGTCTCGTCGAACGAGGGCTGCTGCGTGCAACCTCGACGACGAACGGTCGGCGTCTGTTCAGAGCGCGGGACGTGCTCGACTACCGGGACCAGCGCGCAGCCAGACTCGCTGCGGTGGAGCAGATGATCAAAGCTGCCGAAGGGTTCGGCGAGACGTACTGACGGCCAGAAGATCACCGGAAGATCGAGGGAGGCCGGGAAGGCGATCACCCCAGAGTTGGCGTGACCAGGGCTTCCCTAGATCTCCCTAGACCCCGCGCCGGCATCTAGGGATGTCGCGAAATCGGAGTGGGTCGAATTCGGCCTTATCCCTAGTTTTCGACCTAGAAACGGATGGAAACGGTGACACGAGGTGAAATCGTCGACTCGCGAAGCACCTGTTCACGGGCACGGCGCAACACCCGGCCGCACCAGGCAGACACGGGACGGTGAGCCACACGATCTTCGAAGGCACCAGCGAGATCCAGCAGCTCGTGATCGCCCGGGCGATCAGCGGCATGCGCGTCGAGTAGTCCGCCGGGTTCGGCGGCCCGCGGCCTGCCCGGCCGTTTCCAGCCGCGTGGTCGATCCGGCGGGCGCTTGCGGGCGGGAGGTGATGATGTAGGTCACCTCTCTCGGACGCGCCCGGGGCCAGGTGGGTGCCCGGAGCTGTGTCGCGTCAACGTCGAGATGCTTGCGGAAGCACGTCGGCACACATGCGTGCGGAGGTGCTTCCGTGGCCAGCGTCGAACCCGAAGCGAGCGGACCGGATGCCCCAGTCGCACTCGCTGGCTGCCATCGCCCCGACCGAGACCGTGTGACACACCCCCGGCGTAGCGTCGCAGGCATGGCGACGAGACATGAGAAGGGCCCCGGCATGTGGGAGGTTCGTGTCATCACGGGCTCCGACGCGCGTGGTCGGCCGACGCAGTTGTCGCGCACGGTGCACGGCGGCAAGCGCGACGCGCAGCGTCTCGCCGCCCAGCTCGAGGCGCGCAACCGACGCACTGGTGAGTTCGCGTGAGCCGGCGTTTCCGGCCAACCGACGCGTTCGTCGACGAGTCGATCCGCGGTCAGCGCTACCTCATGGCGTGCGTGCTGATGCAGGCTCACGACATGCCGGAGATGCGCGCCGATGTGGGCGCGCTGGCCGGGACGAAGAGCAGTCGGGTGCATTTCAACGCCGAGCTCGACTCGCGGCGACAAGTCCTGCTGGAGACGTTCGCTGCGTTTTCGATCGAGTCGTTCGTCGTGGTCTGCCGCCGCCGTCACGGCGTCACCGAGTTCCAGGCACGTACGCGCTGCCTGGCCTACATCGTGGGCGCGCTGCAGCTGAGGTCGGTCGATCGACTTGTCATCGAGAGCCGCCAGGACGACGTGGACGACGAGCGCACGATCCATCGACACCGTCAACGAGAGCCACGCCTCGTGTTCGAGCATCGGCGGGGAGTCGACGAGCCGTTGCTTTGGATCGCCGACGGCGTGGCCTGGAGCGTGGGCGCTGGGCCACGCTGGTCGGATCTCCTTGGCACGAACCTGACTCAGATCATCGAGCTCTGAAAAGCGCAGAACCCGGCTCCCCAACCAAAGGGTTGGCAACCGGGTCCACTTCCCACAGCGCTGGCCGTGAGCAACGTCAAGTATGCGTCCGCACGACGCGAACCGCAAGCCGAATGGCGTAGAACCCGGTTCCCCTACCCTTCCGGTAGGCAACCGGATCTACTGCCCGATGGCAACTCAACGAGCGAGACGGGGCATCCGGTCGGCTCGCTTCGAGTTCGATGTGCCGGTCACGGAAGCACTTCCGCACGCATGTGTGCCGACATGCTTCCGCAAGCACCTCAATGTTGACGCGACGCAGCTCCGTGCACCCACCCGGGCTCGGGCGCGTCCGAATAGGGTGACCCGAGCCACAGTCTGCGCCCGCCGACGGTGCCGCCGCCGGCGCCGGTGCTGTGCGCCGCCGCCGGTGTCGTGCGCAGCTGCGGACGCCACGTGTCTATCGTTCCCCCTACGCACGGCTGAGGGGGCAACGTCATGAGCGAGCACAACACCTGGTTCGGGGATTCCACGCTCGAGGAGCGGTTCCCGGCGTGGACCCGCGGCAACGCGGCCGACGTGTTCCCCGAGCCGATCAGCCCGCTCGGGCAGAGCCTCGTCATCCGCCAGGGCATGTGCCCCGGGTTGCGCGACGCGTACATCTCGTACGGCGCGATGGACTACGACGAGTTCGTCGAGCCCTACCGGCCCGACCTGTTCAAGGTGTTCGGCGGCTACCCGTACAACCCGCTGACGATGACCCGCGTGCTCGGCTGGCGCATGCCCGGCGCGTCGCCGGAGATGATCGACAAGGCGTTCTTCGACGACCGCGACGAGGTGCCGCCCTACGAACACCAGCCGTGGCACGACTCGCCCAAGCACGAGGCCCGGCTCGGCGCCTCGATGGCCTGGGTGATGTCCACCGATTCCATCCCCGAGCTCGACGCCGACAAGGCGCTCGCCCAGAGCCTGCGCGACCAGCGCCCCAACCTCGCCGGCTTGACCGACGCGGCGCTCATCGCACGGGCGCGGGCGATGATGCCCTACGTGCAGCAGACGTTCGAGAACGCGATGCGCGTGTCGTCGCTGTCGGCCCTGGGCACCGGTGCCATCGCCGCCGTGTGCGAAGGCCTCGGCGACCCGACACTGGCCATCCGCCTGCTCGCCGGCATCGACGTCGATTCGGCCGCGCCGTCGCACGCGATGTGGCAGCTCGGCCGCAGCGCGCACGAGTCGCCGGCCGTGAGCGCCGAGTTCGAGGCCGGCCTCGACGGCCTGCTCGACCGGCTGCGCGCGTCCGCGGACGCGTCGGCGGTGGCGTTCGTCGCCGACTTCGACCGGTTCCTCGTCGACCACGGCTTCCGCGCGCAGAACGAGTACGACCTGCGCTCCGAGTCGTGGGAGGTCAGCCCGCACATCGCGCTGGCGGCGATCAACCTGATGCGCAAGTCCGACGAGTCGAAGTCGCCCGCCGTGCGCCACGAGGCCTCGGTGGCCGAGTGCGACAGGGTGCTCGCCGAGGTGCGCAGCAAGATCGCCGGCGACCCGGAGACCGCCGGCATGTTCGAGGCCGGGCTGCAGTCCGCCCACGTGTTCTTGGCGGGCCGCGAGCGGGCGAAGACGAACTGCGTGCGCGTGATCAACGAGGCTCGCGTGGCCCTGCGTGAGTTCGGCCGCCGCCTCGTCGAGCGTGGGGTGATCGAGCGCGTCGACCAGATCTTCATGCTCACCGACGCCGAGCTCGACCAGATCCGCTTCGAGCCCGACTCGTTCAAGGATGTGATCGCCCAGCGCTGGGCGCAGTACCAGACCCTGTTCGACTACGAGCCGGTGTTCGTGGTGAACGGCCGGGTGCCGTCGCTGAGCGAGATGACCCGCCGCAGCGACAAGCACACCACACAGGCGGTGGCGGGCACGGTGCTGAAGGGCGCCGCCGGCTCCGGCGGGGTGGCCACCGGGCGGGCGCGCGTGGTGCTCGACGCCGCCGACCCGCAGGGCCTGGAGCCCGGCGACGTGCTGATCGCGCCGCAGACGGACCCGTCGTGGGTGCCCCTGTTCGTGCCGGCCGCAGCCGTGGTGATCAACGTCGGCGCGCAGGGCAGCCACGCGATGATCGTCTCGCGCGAGCTGGGCATCCCGTGCGTGGCGTCCATCGCCGACGCCACCGAGATCATCCCCGACGGCGCCATGATCACCGTCGACGGCACCGCCGGCACCGTCACCATCCACTGAGTCGCGCCCAGCGGCGCAGGCGACTGCCCGCGGCCCCTCAGCTGCGCAGGATCGGCTGGCGGTGCTGCAACGCCACCAGCTCGACGAGCAACTGCTCCAGCACCTCGGTGTTCTCCGGCGCGTCGTCGCTGAGCGGCACGAACGCCCAGGCGTCGACCGCATCTGCGTCGCGGCGGGCCGCATCGGTGTCGTCGGCGCCCACCATCAGCAGCGGCCGGCTGCGGCGCACCGCCTCGGTGCCGAGCTCGGCGAGGAAGTCGCGGGCGGCCAGGTGCGTCTCGAACGGCACCACGATCACATCGGGCATGGCCCGGCCGGCGAACAGACCCTCGCCGCGCAGGTAGGCGAGCGACTCGCCGAGCGTCTTGACCACGTGCAGCGCGCACAGGCCCGTCTCGTCGAGCGCCTGGTGGGCGCGGCGCCCGGCGGGTGAACCGAAGTCGGCCATCAGCACATGGATCGGGTGCTCGCGAGCCGCGTCGCGCAGCACGGCGCGGGTCTCCTCGATGAGGGTGGTCGGGTACGTCGTCCGGGTGACCAGCGGGACGAGCGACGGATCGTCGGCGTCGTGCACCACCGTCGTGACGGGCAGGCCGAAGCGGCGCTGCACCCGCCGCGGCAGGTCCATGCGCAGCCAGCGGGAGAACGTGTCGGGCAGCGTGGAGATCACGATCTCGTCGTAGGTCTGCTGCTCCAGCGCCGCGGCGATCGCAGCCATCGGCGGTGCCGGCCCCAGCTCGCCGGTGACGGTGAGGCCACCCTTGCGCAGCAGGCTCAGCACCTGCTCCAGCCGCTGCTCGGTGGTGCGCATCGCGTCCTCGAGCCGCTCGCTGAGGCTGACGGGCATCCCGAAACCGACGGCCCAGGAGAACTCGTAGGCCTCCACGCCACGCTCGGGAACCACCAGGTGGAACCGGGCGTCGCCGTGCTCGGCGAGCAGCTGGTGCAGGTGGCGGTCCAGCTTGCGTCCACCCATGCTGCGGTTTGCGACGATCAGGCAACTGAACACGGCGCCTCCTCACACGTCTTGCGGGTCCTGCAAGCCTGCGCCGGACGGCGGCTGAATGCAAGGGGTTGCGGATGTGCCGGAGCCGAGCGGGCGAGGGCCCGGAGGCCGGGAGGGCAGTGGTGAGCTGCTCGTCTCGTCTGTTCGATTTCGACTTCTCGAGGAATCGAAATCGAACAGACGAGACCGCGAAGGAACAAGCCCGGGGGCGGGCTGGCGTCAGGGCCAGCGCAACGGCTGGCCCAGGGCCGGCGCACGGCCGGCGCACGGCGAGCACCGGAGTGGACCCGGTCAGGGCTCGTAGGCGCAGGCCGGGTCCTCGCCCAGCGCGTCGGCCGTCGCCGCGAACGCCCGCGCGCGCGAGCCGCCGCACAGCTCGCGGTAGTCGCAGCGGCCGCATTTGCCGGTGAACTCGGCGGCCCGGATCCGGCGCAGCAGCGGGTCGTCGCGGTACACGTCGACGATGTTCTGCTCGCGTACGTTGCCCAGCGGGATCGGCAGGAAGCCGGCGGGGTAGACGTCGCCGGTGGCCGAGACGAACACGATGCCGCGCCCGTCGCGCGTGCCCTTGGTGTGCGCCTTCGGCGGTGCCGTCGGCGGCCCCAGCTGCTGCTGCAGGCCCGCCGCGAGCCGGGCGTACAGCGCGCCGGTCGGCGCCTGGCGGCCATCCTCGCGCCAGCGCACGACGCGACGGAACATCGGCCCCTCCACGGTGCGCACCACGAAGCCGTACTGCGATGCGTCGTAGAGGAAGTGGCACACGTCCTCGTTGTCGTCGGGCCCGAGCTCGCGCATGGAGCTGCCGCGGCCCACGTTGACGAGGAAGAACACCTCCCAGATCCCCGCCCCACTGTCCCGCACGATCTTGGCGATCGCCGGCAGCTCGCCCACGTTGTCGGGTGTGACCACCGTGTTCACCTGCACCACGAAGCCGTGCGCGCGCAGGCGCTCGAGCGCGTCGAGCGTGGCAGGAAGGTGCCCGGGGATGCCGCGCATGCCCTCGTGCGTGGCGGCCGACGCACCGTCGAGGCTGAGCGACGCGACCTTCACGCCCAGGGTACGCAGCTCGGCCAGGCGCCCGTCGGTGAGCAGTGGGGTGACGCTCGGCGAGAGCGCCACTGTCACGCCCGCGGCCTTCGCGTGGGTGATCAACTCGTCCAGATCCGGGCGCATCAGCGCGTCGCCGCCGGTGATGACGAGGATCGGTGCCGGGCGCTCGAAGGCGGCGAGCGAATCGATGAACGCCAGCGCCTCGGCGGTGGTGAGCTCGCCCGGCACCGGCGTCGATTGTGCCTCGGCCCGGCAGTGGGCGCAGGCCAGCCCGCACGCCCGTGTGGACTCCCAGAACACGAGGATCGGGCGTCGATCGAGATCGACGCCGCGTGCCGCGGAGGACGGCATCGAGTGCGAATCCGCAGGGTGGGTCACGGGGTGCGTCAGAGGGTGGGTCATGGCATACCCGACGGTAGCGCCGCCCGGGCCGGGGCGTAACCTCGGCTGCCTATGCAGCCGAACGACGCGACGCGCCCGATCAACGTGACCATCTGGAACGAGTACCTCCACGAGGTGCAGGAGCCGGCGATCGCCGAGGTCTACCCGACGGGCATCCACGGCGCGCTCGCCGAGGGCCTGGGTGTGCACCCGGACTTCGCGATCCGCACGGCCACGCTGGCGGAGCCTTCCCACGGGCTGTCCGACGACGTGGTCGAGTCCACCGACGTGATGATCTGGTGGGGTCACATGGGCCACCACCTCGTCGACAGCAAGGTGGTCGACAAGGTGCACCAGCAGGTGCTCAGCGGGATGGGCCTGATCGTGCTGCACTCCGGCCACTTCTCGAAGATCTTCCGGCGCCTGATGGGCACCAACTGCTCGCTCACCTGGCGCGAGGCCGACGAGAAGGAACGGCTGTGGGTCGTGGAGCCGTCGCACCCGGTGATGGCCGGCGTGCCGCCCTACATCGAGCTGCCCGCCGAGGAGATGTACGGCGAGCGCTTCGACGTGCCCACGCCCGAACACCTGCTGATGGTGAGCTGGTTCCAGGGCGGCGAGGTCTTCCGCAGCTGCGCCACCTGGCAGCGCGGCCACGGGCGCATCGTCTACTTCCGCCCCGGCCACGAGGAGTACCCCACGTACCGCAACCCCGACATCCTGCGCGTCATCGCGAACGCGTGCCGCTGGAGCGCTCGCACGGTCACGATCCCCACCAGCGACGCGCCGAACGTCCCTGCGCTGGAGTGGGTGCCGGGTGCGTCGGCCCGTGCCACCGCGGCCGCCCAGGCCGGCTCGCAGAGCGTCGGCGAGTGACCGCGATGACGCGGCCACGCATCGGTGTCATCGGCACCGGCAACATCGCCCACGAGCACGTCGCCGGCTACAAGGCCGCCCGCGCCGAGGTCGTCGCGCTGTGCGACGTGGATGCCGACGTGCTGGCCCGCCGCCAGCGGCAGTGGGACGTGCCACACGGCTACACCACCTTCGAGGAGCTGCTCGCCGACGACACCATCGACGCGGTGTCGATCTGCACCCCCAACTCGTCGCACCACCCGCTCACGCTGGCTGCCGCCGCGGCGGGCAAGCACGTGCTGGTGGAGAAGCCGATCTCGATGCAGCTGCACGAGGCGCAGGAGATGATCGACGCCTGCGCCGCGGCAGGGGTGGTGCTGCAGGTCGGCCACCACATGCGCTCGTGGGCTGCCGCCTCGAAGGCGAAGGAGCTGATCGACAGCGGGGCCATCGGCGCGGTCACGTATGCCCGCTTCCGTCAGGCGCACGACTGGGCTGGCGCCACCAAGGTGCGTGGCGTGTTCGGCTCGAAGGCGCACTCCGGTGGGGGCACCCTGCTGGACAACGGCTGCCACCTGTTCGACCTCGCCCGCTACCTGGCCGGCGACGTGCGCGACGTGTTCGCCCGCACGGCAACGCGCAAGTTCGACATCGAGGTGGAGGACACGGCCGTGTCGTCGCTCGGCTTCGTCAGCGGCGCGCTCGGCCAGGTGGAGGTCGCGTGGACCGGCACCGGCTGGCAGGAGGCGTTCTGGGTGTTCGGCACCGAGGGTTCGCTGGAGTGCGACAACCGGGTGGGTGTGAACGTGCTCGTCCATCGCTACCGGCAGTCCGCCGGCACCACCTGGGCGGACACCGACGTCGCCCGCTACGAGCTGCGCGGTGCCGCCCCGCACACCCAGCACGTCGCCAACTTCCTCGCCGCGATCGCGGGTGACCGCGACGTCGTGTGCACCGGCGCCGACGGCATGGAAGCGGTGCGGCTGGTGCTCGCCTCCTACGGCAGCGCCGAGGTCGGCGCGGCGGTCGTCATCGCGTGACGACGATTGCTGTGACGGCGATCAGCTGACCGTTCCCGGCAGCAGCTGGCCACCGCCGCGGCCCTGCTGGATCAGCGGCACGTAGGTCTCCAACCGCTCCAGCGTCGCCGCGTCCGTGAGATCCACCACGCGGCCCTCCTCGGCCGACAGGTACGCGGCCATCGTCAGCTTCACGATCTCGACGCCGTAGTCGAAGTCGAGCAGCGCGCTGCGGCCCTCGCGGAACGCGCGGGCCGCATCGAGGTTCTCGTCGGTGTAGCCGTAGAGGTCGGGCTCGTTGGGCTGGATCGCGAGCAGGCCCTGCGACGACGTCGCCTTCTCCAGCGCCAGCTCGGCATCCACCACACCGGCTGCGGCCGCGTCGCCGATGAAGATCTCCAGCGGCGAGCGCAGGCTGTTCGCCTCCAGCGCGTAGCCGGGGCCGATCGCATCGACGAGCAGGCGCAGACCCTGCTTGTCGTACATCCACGACACCGTGAACTGGGCCTGCGAGCGTTGCCCGGTGGCCGGGTCGGCGTAGGTAACCAGGCCGGTGGCGAAGTCCTCCGCCGGTGTGCGCGAGTAGTCCACGCCGTAGCGGTCGCGCAGCTCCTGCTGCCAGCGCGGCTGGCCCCACTTGAGCAGGCCGACGCTCGCCGACACGGTCTGCGGCACCAGGTACCGCGGGCCTTGGCCGTTGGGCGTGAGCAGGTACCAGCCCACCGCCAGGCAGTGGCAGCCCATGTCGGAGAGCACCCCGCCGCCTTGCTGCGTGGGGTCCCAGAACCAGGCGTTGTGCGGGCCGGCGTGCTCCTCGCCCGAGCGGGCGAGCGTGAGCGGGCCCATCGCCCCGGCAGCCCCGGCCAGCTGCGCCCGCGCCTGCTGCAGCATCTTCATGTGGATCTGGTTCTCGAAGTAGGCGGTCGGCACGCCGATCTCGCGGGCGAGCTCGGCCACGCGCCGGGCCTCGGCCAGGTTGCGCCCCAGCGGCTTCTCGCAGATGATGCCGCGCAACTGCGCACCGTCGGCCACGGCAGCGGCGATCTGCTCCATCGTGTCGATGCGGCTGAAGTTCGGGCTGTACAGCGCCATCACGTCCACGTGGTGGGCCATCTCGCGCGGGCTGTCGAAGATGCGAGCCGGGCCCAGCTCGCGCTCACGGGCGCTGGCGGCCAGCTCGGTGGGTGGGGTGCGCGAGGTGAGGCCCGCGACCTCCACGCCGCGCACGCTCTCCAACGCGCGCAGGTGGAACTGGGTGATGAAGCCGCCGCCGACGAAGCCGTATCTGAGTGTGTCCATGTCGCGTTGGTCCTCGCAGTCGCTGTCAGTCGAACGTGTTGGTGGGCAGGTCGAAGCGCATCGGGGCCGGCCGCTCGCAGGTGGTGGTCATCTCGACGCGGCGGCCCTCCGCCGACGAGCGCAGGGCACCCGTCATCAGCTCCAGCACGTGCAGCGCCATCTCCGCGGAGGCACGGTGCGGCCGCCCGGCGCGGGTGGCGGACAGCATGTCGGCGAGCCCGATGCCGCGCTGCATCGGGATGTTCGGGGTGGGCAGGTCGAGCTCGCGCCACTCGGAGGCGAGGATGCCGCGGATCATCACCGGCCCGGCGAACGTGTTCGGGTCGGGGACCGAGAGCGTGGCTTCGGTGCCGTAGACCTCGATGTTGCGCAGGCGGGTGGCCTTCACGTCGAAGCTGGTGACGAGCGTCGCGACCGGGCCGCCGGCGAACTCGACGATGCTGGAGACGTGGGTGGGCACCGTCGCGGTGACCACCTCGCCGACCCGGCCCTTCGCGTGGATGACCCGCTCGGGGATGCCGATGCGGGCGGCGGCCATGATCGACGACGCCGGGCCCAGCAGGTTGGCCAGTGCCGTGAGGTAGTACGGGCCCATGTCGAACAGCGGGCCGGCGCCCGGGCCGTAGAAGATCTCTGGGTTCGGGTGCCACCACTCGGGGCCGAAGCCGAGCATGAAGGCGTTGGCGGCGAGCGGTTCGCCGATCATCCCGCGGTCGATCGCCTTGCGCGCCATCTGCAGGCCCGTGCCGAGGAACGTGTCGGGCGCGCAGCCCAGCCGCAGGCCGCGCTCGGCGGCAAGCGCGAGCAGCGCCCCGCCCTCGGCGAAGTCGACCCCCAGCGGCTTCTCGCTGAACGCCGATCGCCCGGCGGAGAGGATCGACCGCGTGACCGCCGCGTGCGCGGTGGCCGGCGTGAGGTTGACGACCGCGTCGAGCGTGTCGTCGGCGAGCAACTCGTCGACGGAGGCCGCCGTGCCCCCGTGTCTGGCGGCGAACTTCTCGGCGCGGCCCGGCAGGCCATCGGCGAACACGACCTGCTCGCCCCAGCCGAGATCCTTCAGCGCGCGCGTGTACTGCGGCGCGATGTTGCCGCAACCGATGATGCCCACGCGGCTCATGCGCGGCCCTGCGAGAGCCCGTTGCCGACGAGGAAGCGGTAGCTGTCGGCGACCGCCTGGAACATGTCGGTCGCGCACTGGTCGAGCTCCACGACGTGCCACGCCACGCCCGGTGCCGCCGCCAGCACGCCGGCGATGTCGAGGCTGCCGGAGCCGACCGCCACCATCGGGTTCTTCGACGAATCCGCCGGGCCGTCCTTCACGTGCAGCAGGTGCAGCCTGTCGCCGAGGCCGGCGATCACGTCGGTGGGTGCGGCTCGCCCCACCGTCGCCCAGTACATGTCGAGCTCGATCACGACACCCGGGTCGAGCCGCTCGAGCAGGTGCGACCACGCGGTGCGCCCGTCGGCCAGCGGGCGGAACTCCCACCAGTGGTTGTGGTAGCCGAACGTGAACCCGCGCGCCGCGGCGAGCGCGTGCGCGGCGTTGATGGTGTCGGCGCTGCGCTGGACGGCGTCGGCGTCGGCGAACGCGTCGGGCGGAAGGAACGCGAGCACCGCCGTGCTGCAACCCACCGCCTGCAGGTCGTCGAGCGCGGCGTGCAGCGAACCCGCCTCGGTGTTGCCGACGTGGCCGCTGCTGACCACCAGCCCGGCATCGGCGGCGACCTCGTTGAACTGCGCCGGCGTGAGCCCGTGGAATCCGGCCAGCTCGACGCCGACGAAGCCCACCTCACCCAGCCGGCGCAGCACGCCGGGGAAGTCGGCAGCGGATTCCTCGCGCAACGAGTACAGCTGCACCGAGATCGGTGCCGGTGAAGTGGTCACGGTCGCTCCCCAACGTCTGGGCCCCCGGGCCTGGAGGCAGGCGCACCTTACCGTCCGCTGCCTCGCCGTCAGAGCGCCATCTTCACGTACTGGTCGACCCGCTTCGAGCGCAGATCGCCCGGCTCGTAGTCGCGCTGCCAGTCGGTGTTCTCGAACAGGTCCTGGTAGTTGTGCGGCGCGGGCGCGCCCGGCTTCGGCGGGTGCGTGCTCGTCGCCTCCACCACCGAGCGGTACTGGTAGTGCCCCCACAGCCGGTTGAACTCGGTGAAGTAGATGTCGGCCACCCGCCGGTCGCCGCGGATGAGCAGCATGTTCTCGTCGTTCTCGTCGGTGGACGCTTCGCTGAAGTTGGCCGAGCCGGTGACCACGATCGGATCGGGCCCCAGCGGGTCGCGCAGGATGAACTTCAGGTGGATGTAGGTGACGTGCACGTTCAGCCCGATCACCTTGTTGTTCGTCTCCTTCGCCCATCGCCCGAGCGTCGTGTGCAGCTCGGAGCCCGACGCCTTGTACGTGTTGTTCTTCGAGTTCAGGCGGATCACCGGGCCCGGGTTCTTCTTCGTCGGCTTCGGGTCGTCCTTGTCCTCGAGCAGCAGGAAGCACAGCGGGCCGTCGGGGCCGTTGGCGTTGATCGCCGTGCGGAACGGGAATGGGATGCCGAACGCGAAGGTGCCACACGAGAGGTGCTTGGCACCGGCGAGCAGCTCCACGTACAGGTCGAGCGGCCGCAGGTTGCCGCGCGGGCTGAACAGCGGTGTGATGCCCTGCGCGATGTCGTTCACCCGCTTCGGCGTCGGGGTCGACGCGTCGACCTTCTTCAGGAACGCGACGTTCACCGGGTCCTTCTTCGCATCGGTGGCCGCGCCCGGGTCGCCGGCGAGCAGCGTCCAGTACTGCAGGAACAGGGAGGCGGTGTGCCCGTCGCGCACGCGGTGGCCCACGTTGGCCTGGCCGAAGATGCCGCCGTCGGTGAGGTTCGTCGAACCGGTCCACACCTCCACAGGCGTGCGTGCTTGGCCGCGCAGCAGCACCATGAGCTTGTTGTGCTGCAGATCGTCCTTGCGTGCCTCGCGCGGGATGATCGCCGTGGCGGGCAGGCCGGCCGCGGCGATCGCCTTCAGGTTCGCGACGCGAGGGTTGCTGGGCACGAACTTTGGCTTCTTCAGCTTGTTCTTCGGCGTGGGCTTGATCGTCTTCTCGTTCACCTTCATGTCGACGATCAACTGCACGTCGACACCCCGGACGATGGCGGCCTTGAACGCGGTCAGCACGGCGTCGAAGTGGAACTCGTAGAAGCAGCCGCGGATCGCGTCGCCCGGCGCGGCCGACTCGATGAAGTCGACGATCGCCTCGTCGAGATCGCGGCTCAGCCACGCGAACGCGTCCGCCCGTTTCTGCGCCGTCGGCTGCTTGTCCGGCGCCTTGTTGCCGAACTCCCGCGCGTAGAACTGGCTGCCGGTGACGCCTCGGTTGAAGAACACGTCGTGCGTGCCGCCGGTGAGCGGCTCGGTCGTGACGGTGACGGTGACCGGCGGGGTGCTGCGATCGAGGTTGCCGGGCGTGCCCTTCAGGGGATGGAACACGTAGTCGTAGGTGTGGCCGGGCTCGGCGGTGAAGTCGTCCCACACCAGGCTCTGCACCGGATGGACGAACGTCGACACCGAGGTGGTGGGTGTCGGGTGCGGGATGATCGAGCGGAACACCTTGTAGCCCTTGAACTCGCAGCGTTCGCCGGTGGCGGTGTCGATGCGTTCGATGCCGAAGCCCAGCAAGCCCTTTCGGGCGGTGGCCGTGGCGCGGATGCCGAACGACACCGTGTTCGTGCCGGCGACCGCGAACACCTGAACACCCTTGACGGTCTGGGACTTGGAGCGCATCGCAACACCTCCCGAAGTCGCCGACGCTACTCCTCGACGAGAAGGGTCAGTTGCGCTTCACCCTTCCGCGCAGGGCGCGGAAGGCGAGCGTGAAGGAGATGCTGCCCATCAGCACGATGGCCAGCGTCGCCTTGCCCAGCTCACCCCACCGCCAGCCGGTCTGCAGCAGCCCGCGCATGCCGGCCAGCAGGTAGGTGGTGGGGTTCAGCTTCGCCGCGGTGGCGAGCCAGCCCGTCATCGCCTCCTCCGGCAGGTACGCGGTGGTGAGGAAGGCGAAGGGGAAGAACAGCAGGAACGTGTTGTTCACCGCGGTCGGGTTGCCGGTGCGCAGCGCGATGGCGTACGGGAAGCCGGTGAACGCGAGGCCCCAGAAGCCGGCGAGCAGCACGAACACGACGATGCCGCCGATGCCCGTGGCGACGTGGATGCCCAGTACCAGGCCGAGCAGCAGCACGGGCACGGCGAGCGCGACGATGAGCACGAAGTCGGCCACCATCAGCCCCAGCAGCAGGGTGCCGCGGCGGACAGGGGTGAGCAGCAGCCGGTCGAGGTAGCCGCTCTGGATGTCGGTGACCAGCGACGCGGCGCGACTGACGCCGGTGACCGCGAACACGACGGCCACCGGCAGCTGGAACGCCTTGTAGTCGAAGCCAGGGGGGAAGCTGCCCTCCACGAAGGTCTGCAGCGCGCCGACGTTGACCACGAAGAAGAACAGCGGTATCGCGAGCGCGGGCGCGAACGCCTCCGGGTCGCGCCAGGTGAGCCGCAGCGCGCGCAACCCGACCGTGCGGATGTCGGCCCAGAAGCCGGCGCTGCGCGGGTGCACGCGGCTGCCGTGCACGACGGTGTCGTCGTCGTCGACGGCGGTCATGCGGCATCCTCCTGCATGCGCCCACCGGTGTGGTGGAGGAACACGTCGTCGAGGGTGGGCGTGCGCAACGTGAGGCCCTCCACGGTGATGCCCGCCTCCGCCAGGGCCACCGCCACCGGGCTGATCGTGGCCGCGCCGTGGGCGACGGCCATCACCACCTCGTCGCCCGACGTTTCCACCCGGTCCACCTCCGCCAGCCCGCCGACGACCTGCGCGACGTGCGCCGCAGCCCCGGGTGCCACCCGGGCGACGATCACGTCGCTGCCGATCGAGCGCTTCAAGTCGCCCGGTGTGCCCTCGGCCACCAGGCGCCCGTGGGCGATGATGCCCACCCGGTTGGCCAGCGCATCAGCCTCCTCCAGGTACTGCGTGGTGAGGAAGATCGTCATCCCCAGTTCCTGGTTGAGGTAGCGCACCTCCGCCCACACGGCCGCGCGGCTGATCGGGTCGAGCCCGGTGGTGGGCTCGTCGAGGAACAGCACCTCCGGCTGGTGGACGAGCGCCGCCGCCAGGTCGAGCCGCCGCTTCATGCCACCCGAGTAGGTGCTGATCCGCTGGTCGATCGCGTCGCCGATGTCGACCAGCCGCAGCAGTTCGCGCAGCCGCTGCTGGCGCTCGGTCTTCGACAGCCCGTACAGGCGGCCCTGCAGGTCGAGCAACTCGCGACCGCTCTGCTTGCCGTCCAGCGCCGCGTCCTGCAGTGCGACGCCGATGCGCAACCTCACCTTCGCTGCCTCGGTGGCCACGTCGAAGCCGGCCACGCGCGCGGTGCCGCCGGTGGGCGCGAGCAGGGTGGTGAGCATGCGCACCGTGGTGCTCTTGCCCGCCCCGTTCGGGCCCAGGAAGCCGTAGATCTCGCCAGTCGCGACCGTGAGGTCGACGCCGTCGACGGCCTGCTTGTCGCCGAACGCGCGGGCGAGTGCATGGGCGTCGACGGCTGACATCGGGTGGACACTACGCCACGCCTCGCGTGCCGTGCGGGACGCTCAGCGCCGGTTGCGCAGCATGGCCTCGATGCGGGCGACACGGGTGCGCGCGGAGGGATGGGTGGCAGCCAGCCGGTCGCGCCAGGTGAGCGGGGGGTCGCCGCCGAACTCGGCGACGAACCGGCGCAGGGCGGTGGCCAGCGGCCTCCCGAAGCCCATCCCGACGACACGCTGGTCGGCCTGGAACTCGCTGTTGCGGCCCACCATGTTCGCGATCAGGTTGCTGAGCAGCAGCCCGCTGAGGAACACCCACGACACGGCGGTGAGCAGCGCGGCGATCGTGCGGCCGATCGCGGTGATCGCCGAGGAGTGGCTCGCGTAGCTGGTGGTGGCGGCGGAGGCCACGTTCTGCAGGAAGAAGCCGATGCGGGCGAGCAGCAGCACCGGGATGCTGAGCCACTGCCCGACGGTGAGCGCGACGGTGTGCAGGCCGAGGTGGTGGCTCAGCTCGTGGGCGAGCACGCCGGACAGCTCGTCGCGAGGCAGCGCCTCCAGCGCGTACGTGGTGACCACTACCAGGTGGCCGCCGCAGGCGAACGCGTTGAGCTCGTTGGACGGCAGCACGGCAAGCACGTAGCGCCGCGGCGGCAGGTCGTTGGCCTGCACGACGGGTCGCCACGCGGGCGCGAGGATGCTGCGCTGCTCGGGTGTGGGCGGCCGGGCGCCCAGCAGCGGCGCGAGCACGTACAGCTGCACCGGCCGCAGGAACAGCAGGATCACGGCCGCCAGGTAGCCGCCGGCGAACCAACCGAACGACACCGCCCACACCAGCTGCAGCGGCCACCAGAACACCAGCAGCGCCAGCAGCCACACCGGCGCGACGGCGACCACCGGCGCAATGGCGGTGATGGCCGACGTGTCCAGGTTTCGGCGCGCGGCATGGCTGCGCCGCAAGGGTTCCACGACGCCACGATAGGAGCTGAAATCGCAGCTCACGGGCGGTGATCGCGGCATCACAGGAATCTCCACTATCGCTCGGGCCGGAATGGTCGATAACTAACCTGACACGGCCGGCCGGTGGCCTGTGGCGGGTAGAGAGGGCGGGAGGTGAGATGGCAGCGACGGTCGCCGCAACACAAGGCGCGAGTCGTGAGCCGACCGTCGACGAACTGCTCGAGATGGCGCGCGAGGTCGAGTCCTCCGATCTCGCCAGGGCACGGTCGATGGTGCAGCAGGCGCGCGTCATGGCGCGCGCCCAGCACGACTCGCACGGTGAGTCGGAAGCCCTCTACCGGCTGGCCGAACTGTCCTACGCCACCGGCCTGAACAACGAGGCGTTCGCCGTCGCGCTCGAGGCCCGCGACCTCGCCCACCAGTGCGGGGCGAGCAAGTCGGAGGTCAACGCGCTCAACCTGATCGCGGCCGTGCAGTACCAGGCTGCGAACTACTCCGAGGCGCTCTCGTCGGCAACTGCGGCGCTCGAGCTGTACCGCGCCGGCGGCGAGCGCTCCAGCGAGGGCCTGCTGCTGAACTCGCTCGCGGTCATCCAGCACAGCCTGCGCGACACCGACCGGGCGATCGTCACGTACGAGGCCGCGCTGATGGCCAACAAGGGCCAGGACCGCCCCGACCTGGACGCGATCACGCTGGCGAACATGGCCAAGGTGCGTGCGGACCGCCACGAAGATCTGCTGGCCGTCAGCCTCGGTGAGTCCGCGCTGGCGCTCGCCAAGGATCACGCGCCCGAGTTCGTCCCCGAGATCCTCGCCCGGCTGGCCATCGCCTACGTCACGCTCTCGGCGCTCGACCGCGCCGCCAGCTGCCTCGACGAGGCGGACGGTGTCCTGCGCGACCGCACCGCCCGCCGGGTGGCCCTGTCGCCGGGCAGCGTCGTCACGGTGCGTACTGCCCGCGGCGACCTCTACGTCGCCCAGCACCTGCGCGACCATGCCGTGCGCGAGTGGAACGACGCGCTCGAGCTCGCCACCCAGGCCGGGATGACCGAGGTGGCGCTGACCCTGCGTGAGAAGCTCGCCGATCTGTGCAAGGAGATGGGCCGCTTCGAGCAGGCGCTCGGCCATCAAGAGGCGCGCTACGCGTTGAACGAGGAGATGTTCAACCGCGCCACCGAGCTGCGCATCCGCACCCTGCAGATCCAGTACGACACGGAAGCCGCACGGGCTCAGTCGGAGATCCTGCGCCTGCGCACCACCGACCTCGACCAGATGATCAACCGCCGCACCGACGAGATGGAGGCGTTCCAGGTCGAGGCACTGCTGCGGGTGGCGGTGCTCGCCGAGTTCCGCGACCCCGACGCGGCGGTGCATCCGGTGCGCGTCGGCGACCTCGCCGCCGACATCGCCGCCGAGGCCGGTGAGCGGTCCGAGTACGTCGAACGGCTGCGTGTCGCTGCCCGCCTGCACGACATCGGCAAGCTCGTCGCCCCGCAGGAGGTGCTGCTCAAGCAGGGCCCGCTGACGCCTGACGAGTTCGAGCTGGTCAAGTCGCACTCGCTGCTGGGCGCCCAACTGCTCGACGGCAGCCCGTCACCGCAGGTGCAGCTCGCCGCCGAGGTTGCGCTCGCCCATCACGAGCGCTGGGACGGCACCGGCTACCCGTCGGGTCTCGCCGGCGAGGGCATCGCGCTCAGCGGCCGCATCGTCGCGATCGCCGACGTGTACGACTCGCTGGTCAGCGTCCGCGCGTACAAGCCGGCGTGGTCGCCGGTCGACGCGATCCACTACATCTCCGCCGGCCGCGGCACCCAGTTCGACCCACGGCTCGTGCGGGCGTTCATCGCGGTGATGGCGCGTCGCGATCCGTCGCTGGTGCCGCAGCTCGACCGGTCAGCGCTTGTGTGATCCACTCGCCCACGAGCGGGGCGAGGTCGTCGATGGACATCGGGAGACGGCCGTTGCGGTGGGCGTGGCCGAACGACGAGACCGCACCCAGCACGCCCACTGCCGCGAACGCCGGATCCGAGTCGGCGAGGAGGCCGTCGCGCTGGGCGGCCTCGATCAGGCGTCGCACGTCGGACGCGTACACGTCGCTGCCCTCCTGCATCACCGAGCGCAACTGGTCGTCGGTGCGCTCCACGTCGAGCAGGGCGAAGTACGCGTGGTGCTCGGCCATGAAGCGGACGCTCGCCTCGGCGCCCTGACGGATGCGGGTGACGGGGTCGGCCGTGCTGTCCATGGCCGCGGCCTGGGCCCGGCGCAGCTGCAGCCGCATGGTGCGCACCAGCTCGCCGAACAGTGATTCCTTGGTGGGGAAGTACCAGTAGAACAACCCCTTGGCCACGCCCGCCGCGGCACAGATGTCGCTGATGCGGGTGGCGCCGTAGCCCTTCTCGGCGAACAGCCGCTCCGCCGCCGCCAGCAGCTGCTGCTTGCGCTCGTTGCCCTGTTCGGTGTGCCGGCGGTCGTCGATCACGGGCCCAGTCCAGCAGGCATTGACCCGCGGGTCAATCTGGCGCGCGCAGCCGTCGTTACACTCGGCCCAATGGCAGCATCGCGTGCAGCGCGCATCGCCGCTCGCGAGCGCAACGAGAAGTGGAAGAACGCACCGCTGCGCATCGAGATGCTGGAGTGCATCAACTGCGACGCGTGCCTGCGCCACTGCCCGCCGCAGTTCGGCGCCATCTTCAACCACGGCCCCGATGTGGTGATCATCCC
>CAYZFZ010000020.1:0-28206 GCA_964477795.1 uncultured Bifidobacterium sp. | reverse complement strand
GTTCAACGCGCCCAGCCTCGCCAAGTTCGGCCCCACCGTGCGCGCCGGCGGCACCGTCGTCTACGACAGTTCGGTGATCTCCGAGGTGCCGGCCGGCCTGGCGGCCGGTTTGGCAGAGGGTGTGCACGCAGTCGGCGTGCCCTTCACCGACGCGGCCAAGGAGCTGGGCTCGCCGCTGGTCAAGAACGTGGTCGCGCTCGGCGCGCTGCAAGGCGTCACCGGGCTGTTCCCGGAGGCGACGTTCCTCGCCGCGATCCACGCGGCCGTCAGCGGCAAGCGAGCCATGATGGAGCTCAACGAGCAGGCGTTCCAGCGCGGCGTCGAGCTCGCCGCCGCCCGCTGATCCGCACTCGCCCCGAGCGCGCGAGGGTCCGAGCGTCCAGTGGGGTCCGAGTGCCACGCCGCCAGTCCGAGTGGTCGTGTCCATCCGAGTGCTCACACACACCCCGGGGTGTGAGTGAGCACTCGGATGACGCCTGGCACTCGGACCGGCGGGCTGACACTCGGACTGGTGGGCTGGCACTCCGGCCTTGTGGCTCGATGATGTGTCATCTGTTCAGTTGAACAGATATACTGCGCGCATGACTGCTGCCCGCAAGGCCCCCGTTGTCGAGCTCGATGTCTGCCCGGCGCACTGCGACGAACCCGTACGCGAGGTCGAGGTGCTGCGCGCACGGGTGGCCGGCCGCGAGGCGCACGTGGATGCGGCCGAGTTGTTCCGCCTGCTCGGCGACCCCACGCGGCTGGCGATCCTGCACGCGCTGCTGGAGGGCGGCGAGCTGTGCGTGTGCGACATCGCCCGCGTGGTCGGCGTGGCGGAGAACGTGGTGAGCCAGGCCTTGCGGCTGCTGCGCGCCGCCGACGTCGTTCGCACCCGGCGCGACGGCCGCCGCATCCACTACCGGCTCGCCGACGCGCACGTGCGGATGCTGCTCGACCTCTCCGCCGATCATGTGCAGCACCAGGGACACGACGCCGGCGCCACCCGCGGATCGGCGGCCCACCGTGCCGGCTGAGCAGGCACACGCCGCGGGGGTCGTCACCTACCGCGTGGAGGAGCTGGACTGCGCCGTCGAGGAGCAGGATCTGCGTACGGCGCTCGCGCCGCTGCCGGGCGTGAAGACGCTGGAGTTCGACCTCGTCGGCCGCCAGGTGCGGGTGCACCACGAGCTCGCGTCGCCCGCGGCGATCGAGGCTGCGATCCGCGACATCGGCATGCGGCCCACTGTCGTCGCCCACGATCCGCAGGTCCCCTTGCGCCGAGGTCTGTCGCGCCGCTCGATCGCGGTGATGGGTGTCGCCGGTGTGCTCGCCGTGGGTTCCGAGGTCGCCGTCATCGCCGGCGTCGACGAGCAGTCGGTGCCGGTGGCGGTGCTCGCGCTGGCGGCGATCGCGCTCGGTGGCCGCGACACCCTGCGCAAAGCGGTGCAGGCGCTGCGGTCGCGGCGGATGACGATGAGCCTGCTGATGAGCGTCGCGGTGCTCGGCGCCGTCGTCCTCGGGCAGTGGCCGGAGGCGGCAGTGGTGATCTGGCTGTTCGGCGTCGCGGAGCTGATCGAGGCGCTCAGCCTGGAGCGGGCGCGCAACGCGATCCGGTCCCTCGTGGGCCTCGCCCCGGAGACGGCCACCATGCGCCGCGGCGACGGCTGGGTCACCGTTCCCACCGGCGAGGTGCCGCTCGACGCGACGATCCTGGTGAAGCCTGGCGAGCGCATCGCACTCGACGGTCGCGTTTCCGTGGGGTCCAGCTCGGTGAACCAGGCGCCGATCACCGGCGAGTCGCTGCCCGTCGCCAAGGTGGCCGGCGACCCGGTGTTCGCCGGCACCATCAACGAGCGCGGCACCCTGGAGGTGGCGGTCACGGCTGCGAAGGGCGAGGGCACGCTCGACCGCATCGCCCGCTCCATCCAGGAGGCACAGGCGGCCAAGGCGCCGGCGCAGCGTTTCGTCGACCGCTTCGCCTCGGTGTACACCCCGGCCGTGTTCGTGCTGGCGATCCTGGTGGCTGTGGCCCCGGTGGTCACCGGCCACGGCAGCCTGCGCGACTGGCTCTACCGCGCGCTCGTGCTGCTCGTGCTCGCCTGCCCGTGCGCGCTGGTGATCTCCACCCCGGTCACCGTCGTCGCCGGCCTCGGTGGCGCGGCGCGGCGGGGCATCCTCATCAAGGGCGGGGTGCACCTGGAGAACGCCCGCCGGCTGCGCACCATCGCGCTCGACAAGACGGGCACGCTCACGCACGGCACCCCGGCGCTGACGGATCTGATCAACCTCGGCTCCATGGCCGACGACGAGATCCTGCGCATCGCTGCCTCCATCGAGTCGCGCTCCGAGCACCCCGTCGCGCACGCGCTGGTCACCGCGCACACCGGCCCGTTGCACACGGTCGACGCCTTCGAGGCCATCCCCGGTCGCGGCGTGCGCGCCGCCATCGGCGGCGTCACCTACACGCTGGGCAACCATCGCCTCGTGGAGGAGACCGGGCGCTGCAGCCCCGAGCTCGAGCAGATCCTCGAGCGGCTGGAGAACGAGGCCAAGACCGCGATCGTCCTGATGAACAACGAGGCCATCGCGGTCCTCGCGGTCGCCGACACGCTGCGCCCCACCGCCCGCGAGGCGGTCGCCGACCTCGCCGTGCTGGGCGTCGCCACGATCATGCTCACCGGCGACAACCAGCGCACCGCGACCGCGATCGCCCGCCAGGCGGGGATCGCCGACGCCCGTGGCGACCTGCTGCCCGACGACAAGCTGCGCATCGTCACCGAGCTGGTGGGCAGCGACGGCCCGGTGGGCATGGTGGGCGACGGTGTCAACGACGCACCGGCCCTCGCTCGTGCCGACCTGGGCATCGCGATGGGTGCCGCCGGCACCGACACCGCCATCGAGACGGCCGACATCGCGCTGATGGACGACGACCCGCGCAAGATCGCCGAGACGATCCGCATCTCGCAGCACACCGCGCACGTGCTCTGGCAGAACATCACGATCGCGCTGGCGGTGAAGGCGGTCTTCTTCGGCCTCACGATGGCGGGTACGGCCTCGCTGTGGCTCGCCGTGCTGGCCGACATGGGCGCCAGCCTGGTGGTCATCGCCAATGGTCTGCGCCTGCTGCGCCGGCCCGCACACGGCACCCGCGCCTGAGCGCGGCCGCTGCACCGCGCAGCTGCCGCCCGGCCGGTTCGGCCCCGGCCGGTTCGGCCCTGCCGTCGTCAGCCCGCTGTCGTCAGCCCGCCGGTTCGGCCCTGCCGGTGAAGTCCTCCATCGTGTGGTACACGCCGATGACGTGGTCGGCGATGAAGTCGCGCACACCGGTGGGCAGCACGCCCTTGAGCATCTCGCTGAGCATCACCGTCTTGGGCAGCACCACGAACGGGCGGCCGGCGAGCATCGCCGACCAGGTCTCCTCGACGACCGCCGCCGGATCCAGCAGGGGCAGCAGCGGCGCCGAGCGGGCGCCTTCGAACATACCGGTGCGCACGTAGTACGGGCAGACGGTGGTGACCTTGATGCGGTCGAGGCCGGCCTGCTTCAGCTCGAGGCGTACCGAATCCGACCAGCCGATCACCGCCCACTTCGACGCCGCGTACACGGCCATGCGCGGGTTGGGTGTGAACCCGGCGGCCGATGCCAGGTTCACCATCCGGCCCTCGCCGCCGCCCTCGATCATCGACGGCAGGAGCGCGTGCGCCACGTACATCGGGCCGAGCGTGTTGACGTCGATCGTGAACTTCGTGTCCGCCTGCACGTCGGCTTCCCAGAAGTAGGTGTTGCCCCGCACCACGCCGGCGTTGTTGATCAGCACGTCGATGCCGCCGACCTCGTCGAGCACCGCCGCCGCGGTGTTGGCGACATCAGCCGCGTCGGCGACGTCGACGATGTAGCCGGTGAGCGCGGCGCGGCCGTCGTCCAGGTCCGTGAGCGTGTCGTTGAGCGACGCCTCGTCGAGATCCCACAGCACCACCGTGGCAGCACCTTCGGCGATGGCGCGCTCGACGAACAGGCGCCCCATCCCCCTCGCCGCCCCGGTGACGAGGACGCGCAGCCCCTTGACCGACTTCATCTCGACCCCTTCCCGGCGCCGGCCTTCTTGGCCACGGCCTTCTTCGCGGCAGCCTTCTTCGCCACTGCCTTCTTGGACGTCGCCTTCGCAGCGGCCCTCTTCGCGGCCGGCTTCTTCGGCGGGGCCGCTGCCTGCGCCGCGCGCGCGGCGAGCGCGGCAGCGCGCACACGGGCGAAGTCGTCGTCGGTGTACGGGCCGCGCACGCCGGAGATCGTCGCCAGCTGCATGCCGTGCTTGAGCCCGAGCCGGTAGATCTCCTTGACCTTCGTCCAGCTGAGGTTGCGCCCGACCGTGAAGTTCTCGTAGCGGCCGTCGAGCGCGAGCACGATCGTCTCCGCCAGGCAGGCGAAGGCGACCCCGTCGGGCAGGCCGATGGTGCGCATGCGCACATGGCCGGGCAGCGCCACCTCACCCGACTCGATCACCAGCACGTCGGGGCGCTTGGCCACGTCCTCGGGCGACATGTCCAGCGGGCGGGCGACGTCGGTGATCACGCACCCGGGCTTCACGCGCATGATGTCGAGCACCTTGTGCCCGGCCGCCGAGGTGGCGGTGACGATCACGTCCACCTCCGACAGCGCAGCCGACGGGTTGGTGGCCACGTGCACCACCGCACGCGGCTCGTCGCGCTCGATCTCCTGCTTGAGCTGCAGCAGCTTCGCGGTCTCGGGCGAGACGAGCCACAGCTCGTCGGTGGCCTGCGCCAGCAGCCGGGCGCACGCCGACCCGATCGCACCGGAGGCGCCGACCACCATCGCCTTGCCGCGCAGGCGGCCGTCGGCGTCGGGCTCGATGATGCCGAGCCGGCGCACCGCCTCGTGCGCGGCCCACAGCGCGCCCGACGCGCTGTAGCTGTTGCCCGTCGTCACCGGCAGCTTCGCCTGCTTCGCCACCGTGACACCGGCGTCGCCCACCACCTTCGTGAACGCGCCCAGCCCCATGATCTGGGCGCCCAGCCGCCGCGACAGCTCGGCCGCCTCCAGCAGCCGGGAGTAGGTGAACTCGGGCGGGTGGGCGAGCATCTGCTTGGGTGTGCCGCCCACCGTGATCAGCCAGCCCTCGGCCTCGTCGCCGGTGGCCGAGACGATGCCGGTGACATGGCTGTAGACGAACGGCGGCACGTAGGCGACCGTCTTCTCCACCACCTGCGTCATGCCCGGGATGTTGGTGAGGTAGCCGAGCGGCTGGACGTTCTTGAAGTACTCGGTGGACAGGGGGTGGATCACGAACGCGAACCGGCTCTTGCGCCGCCGGCCGTGCGGCCACAGCAGCCGCGATTCCACGCCGGTGTCCTGGATGAACTGGGCCAGGTCGTCGGTGGTGAGCGTGGCCCCGCGCGGCAAGGTCGCGGTGACCATCGACTCGTACATCGCCGGGACGACGATGAAGTCGAACGGTTGCGGCGTGACGTCGACGACGAGATCGGCGCCCAGATCGCTGAGCACCGCCAGCCGCTCTGCCGAGACCGCGCTCGTGATCACCGCCTTGCCCTTGAGGTTGGGCAGGCCGAAGCGCATCAGCTCGGAGAACGAGCCGATGATGACGTCGGCGTCGGTGGCCGCGTAGTGCGCGACCTTGGCGCTGACCCAGCCGAACGGGCTGGCGAGCTGGTCCTTCACGAAGCCGGGGATCTGGTGCAGCGCGAACTCGCCCACGCCCGCAGCGGTGGCCGTGATCGGGTTCGTCTTCACCTGGCCGGGCAGCACGAGGTCGTGGTGCGGGTCGTCGAAGACGATGTTGTCGGTGAACTCGCGCAGCACGGCGATCGTGCGGTCGACGGTGGTGCTGCCCACCACGACGATGCGGGCGTTGGAGAAGTAGCCGGGCATCTCCGTCTCGATGCGCCGGATCGCCCACTCCTGCAGGATGTCGGTGAGCAGCGAGCCGTCGCAGATCGGCGCGCCCGTCGCCCCTTCCTTGATCCGCTCCAGGTCGCCTGGCCGGCCGACGGGGTGGCCGGCGGCGCGGGCTTCACGAACCCCGCTGAGGCCGATGGCGTCGGCGACGCCCGACCACTGCCGCACCTGCTCCTGCGCCGCCGCAGCGTCGCCGCTGGTGCCCACGCGGACGAGCCGGAACCGTCGCCGGCCGAGCGAGACGAGCTCGTCGTAGTCCCATTCGCTTCCCTGGAAGGTGATGTTGACGACGGTCTTCTGTGTACGTGATGGCATGGTGGATCGAGTGTCCTGATCGGCGCGGGCTGCGGGTCGCTCCGTGCGGCGCGACTGCCTCATTGTCCGCCCGTGCGCAGCGCAGCGGCAGGGCCTGAAGTCCGCCGTGTGGTGCCCGACCTTCCACGACGTGTACGCCGTGTTATCGGCCGACACGACGACCCGCACTGCATCCGTGCATGCCCGAACGGAGTTCGCCAGCGCCGTCCGGCAGTAGCAGCCGTCGGGCAGTAGCAGCCGTCGCGGGTGGCTACACCGTCGCGGGCGGGCGCAGGATCTTCGCCATCGGCTTGCCCTTGGCCAGCTCGTCGATCAGCTTGTCGAGGTAGCGGATCTCCTGCATCAGCGGCTCCGCGACCTGCTCGACGCGGACGCCGCACACCGAGCCGGTGATCGACCGCCGTGCCGGGTTCATGCCCGGGGCAGCCGCGAAGAACGAGTCGAAGTCGGTGCCGTCGGCGAGGAGCGCCTCGAGGGTTGCCTGGTCGTAGGCGGTGAGCCAGCGGATGATCTCGTCGACCTCCGCCTTCGTACGGCCCTTGCGCTCGGCCTTCGCCACATAGTGCGGGTACACGCTGCCGACGCTGGTGGTGAAGATCCGGTGCTGGGTCATGAGGCCTCCTCGGTGCCGAACGGTACCCCGCGCCACTGCCGTCGCAGCACGAGGGAGCCGGACACGCCGAGCGCGATGGCGCCGAGGATCTCGGCGAGCGATGCGATCACCGTCACCCATCGCCACGACTCGACCTGCCACACCGGGTCGCTCGCCTCGCCCCAGTGCGGCAGCC
This sequence comes from uncultured Bifidobacterium sp., assembly GCA_964477795.1. Lineage (GTDB taxonomy): Bacteria > Actinomycetota > Acidimicrobiia > Acidimicrobiales > Ilumatobacteraceae > UBA668. The sequence continues at coordinate 21,190 of CAYZFZ010000020.1, read as the reverse complement.
AGTGCGCGGCGGTGAAGCCGATGGCGAGGGCCGGGCCCAGGACGGCTGCAACGCAAGGGGCGCTGGGGTGGCCCACGAGCACGAGGGTGACGACCAGTACCTGCAGCACGAGGGCGACGTTGCCCAGCGCGAGCAGGGTGTCGTTGGTGCTGCCCTGACCGCGCCGGAGGTGATCGGCGACATGGATCGCCGAGCCGGCGGCGAAGACGATCGCGGCCAGCCGCAGTCGACGGGAGAGCGTGGTGATGTCCTGCATTAGAACGCTCATTCTATTAGAACGAGTGCTCTAATGTCCAGGGCATGATCGGCACCAAGCGCAAGATCCTCACGGTCGCGGAGGAGCTGTTCCGCCGCCAGGGCTACCGAGGGACGTCGGTGAAGGACGTCACCTCGACGGCCGGCGTGACGATCGGATCCGTGTACCACTTCTTCCCCGAGGGCAAGCAGCAGCTCGCGGAGGAGGTGATCCGCACGAGCGGCGCCGCCTACCTCGAGCTCTGGGAGGCGATCGCTGACGAGGCTGGCGACGTCGCGCGTGGGGTGCGGCACTTCTTCGACGGCGCTGCGGACGTGCTCGCCTCGACGGACTTCGTCGACATCTGCCCCATCGGCAGCATCGCTCGTGAAGTGGCCAGCACCGACGACGTACTGCGTCGAGCGTGTGCGGACGTGTTCGCGAGCTGGGAGCGGTCCTTCGCCCGCCGGCTGCGCGCCGCAGGCGTCGGCGCGTCGACTGCTCGGTCGCTGGCCACCATCGTCGTCGCCTCGTTGGAGGGCGGCTTCGTCCTCGCCCGCTCCGCCCGCGACCCCGAACCGTTGCGAGTCGTCGGGCGTGCGATGGAGGCGATGGTCCGGGAGAAGGTGCCTCGGCGAGCTGCAAGGCCAAGCCGTTCGCGTGCTCGAACGCCGGCTGCCGCCTCGCCCCCATCCCGCGGGTGACGACTGGCCGACCGGCTCGTCAGCCGGCCGAGGCGATCACGAAGCCGAGCCGGGCGGACGCGGAACCGTCGCCGCGGGCCTCGCTGCCGCCGGGTGTCACCGACCATCCCGTCTCGCGCAGCAGCTCGCCGGCGACGTCGGGAGTGATCCTCGGTGCGGCCTGCTCGCCCATCTCGCCAACCGCTCGTGCGAACGCGCCGTGGCGCACCTCGTCGGTGAACGTCGCCACGCTCACCCCGAGCCGGCTCCCGGGAGCGACCGCCTGTCGCAGGCTGCGCAGCGTTGCGAGGATGTCGGCGACCTCGAGGTAGGCGACCACGCCCTCCCAGAGCACCAGCGCCTCCACCGACCCGTCGAACCCGGCACCGTGCATGGCGTCCGCGAGGTCGGTGCCGGACGCGAAGTCGATGGCGACGAAGCGGATGTCCGCGTGGGCGATGGCCAGCGCGGTGAGCTGGTGGCGCTTGTCGGCCTGGGTGTCGGGGTGGTCGACCTCGAACCACTGCACGCCGCGATGGCGGAAGCGCAGCGCCCTCCCGTCGTAGCCGGCGCCGAGGTTCACGATCTGCGGCACGCCCCGCCCGATCGCGTCGACCACCAGCCGATCGAAGAACCGGGTGCGTGCCTCCAGGTAGCGGCTCATGCGCGACGTCGTGTCCACGGTGATGCCGGCGGCGACGGTGGCGGTCAGCAGGTCGTCGCTCGCAGGGTCGCCGAGGTCGTTGCTCGCAGGGTCGCCGAGGTCGCCGCCCGCCGGGCAGGTCAGGCGCTCGAAGCCGAGCCGGTAGGCGGCTACGGCCCTGGCCGTGTGCGACGCCTGCCCGGGGATCATCGCCGAGCGCTCACGTGCGCAGGCAGCGGGCGAGCACCCCGTTGCGGACGGCGGCGACGATCGTCCTGTCGAGGCGGCGGTACTTCATCAGCCGCTGGAAGACGAGGAAGCCGAGGATGAGGTCGGTCTCGTGCTCCGGGTCGAGGTCGCGGCGCAGCGACCCATCGGCGATGCCCGCCCGGAACAGCTTGACGCCGTGCTCGTTGCGGGTGACGGCGTAGCGGAGGTGTGCCGCCCGGTACTGCGGGTCGCGGCGTGCCTTGTCCACCTGGGCCGCGAGCGCCGCCGCGAAGCGGTCGTCGTTGAGGCGCTCGGCGACGTGGCGGAGGTAGGCGTCGAGATCGGTGGTGAAGTCGCCCGTCAGCGGGGGCGGCTGGCGGTCGACCGACGTGGGGTCGAACGCCTCCAGGAACAGCACCGACGGGTCCGGCCAGTGGCGGTAGATGGTGGTGCGCGAGACGCCACTGCGCTCGGCGATCAGCTCGACGGTGGTGCCCTCGAAGCCGATCTCTGCGATCAGGTCGAGCGTTGCCTCCTTCACGAGGCGCTGCGTCTCCAGGATGCGCGGATCCGTCCGCTTTGGCCGAGCCGCAACAGCGGTGGTGCTGCGGGGGGAGCTGCGACGAGCGGCGGCCATCGCCAGCGACCGTACCAGTGACGGACAACGCTGTAGCGCTGCAGGACACGGATGTGCCGAACGGCACCGCCTCAGGCGACGGTGAAGGTGGCCACGTGCGCGATCTGGTCGGGGTCGTCGGTGTCGCCGCCTTCGTAGATCGGCACATCGGTGAGCTCGAGCGCGGCGATGCGGCCGTCGCGGAGGAACTGATCGAACGTGGCGGCGAAGCCGGCGGACGCGAAGTGGGCGGCGTTGATGCCGATCGCCAGGCGACCACCCGGGCGGACGATGCGAACCACCTCGTGCAGCGCGCCGGGCCCGACGTGCCCGTGTGTGAACGTACCCACGCTGAGGGCACCGGCGTAGGTGTGGTCGCCGATCGGCAGCGTCTGGGTGAGGTCGGCTTCGATCAGGCGCCGGTAGACCGGCGACCCGTGCGCCTGCTTGGCCGCCGCCTGCTGCATCATCTCCGGGGAGATGTCGATGCCGTCGATCACGAACGCGGCGTGGCGGCGCAGTGCCTGCCCGCCCAGCCCGGTGCCGCAGCCGACGTCCACGATTGCTTCGCCGGCCCCGATGCTGCCTGCGCAACGGTCGCGGAACACCGCCGCCACCTGGTCGTGGTAGCGGTACCCGCTGTCGACGATGAAGCCGCTGTCGTAGGTGGCGGCCCACCGCGCGTAGAGCGCACGGTTCGCATCGGGGCCGTCGAGTGCGTACGCAGCGGCGAGCAGCTCGTCGACGGGTTCGTTCGGCTCGTTCGTGTTCATCGGGCGCGTGCCTCCTGCGGCGATGTGGGGGCGAAGGCGATCTGCCGGCAGCGTTCGGCGCTGCGCCGTTGCGCGGCGGGGTCGTCGAAGATCGCAGTGGTCAGCCAGATGCCGTTCTGCACCACGAGGATCTCGCCGGCGCGGCGCATCGCCTCGGCGCCATCGATGCCGTCCACCGCGGCTGCGATCAACCCGGCGAGCTCGCCGAGGTAGCGGCGCTGGCCGGCGCGGTTGATCTCGGCGTACGTCTCGTCGACCGCGGCCAGCGACCACAGCTGCAGCCGCAGCGCGAGGTACTCGCGGTGGAGCAGTTCGGGCGCGGCCACCCGATCCAGCGCGGCGCGCAAGCGGTCGCCGGGTGTGCCCTCGGCGGGCCGCACGATCGCCAGATCCTCCTCGCCGATGCGGCGCAGCGCGGCGGCGACGAGCGCCGTCTTGTCGGCGAAGTAGTAGCTGGCCAGCCCGAGCGACACCTCCGCCTCACGCGCGACGGCCCGCATCGAGACGCCGCCGATGCCGTCGCGCGCCAGCACCGCGAGGGCCGCGTCGAGGATCGCTGCCTCGCGACCGCGCGGCGGGGAGTCGACGGCGGCGTTCACCGGGGCGCGCCGACCGAGGCCTGATACGCGCCCAGGACGAGCCCGTGGAAGTGGTGCAGCGCGTGCTCGGACAGGCCCGATCCGGCGCGATCGGCCACGATCCGACCCTGCTCGAACGCCGGCGTGCGCATTCCTCGCTGGACGCTCTCGACGATCGCGATGTCCTCCACCTGCAGCACCTCGTCGAGGTAGCGGATCGTGTCCAGTTCGGCGGCGTTCGGGTCGGGCGTCTCGAGGTACAGGTCGTAGGTCTCGATCGTGCGATCCGGCCCGGCGGGGATGATCTTCAGCACCATCATGTTGCCTCGCCCGGGATAGCGCAGCAGGCACGTGTTGGGCCACAGCCACCACACGGCGTGATCGGTGACGGTGGCGTGCTGCACGTCGTAGGCAGAGTTCGGCGTGGTGCCCGCCTTCGCCATGTGGCTGGAGTAGATGCCGTGCGTCGTGACGCGGTAGCTGTCCATGTCCACGAGCGACACGAAGTCCTTGTGGGCGACGTGGCAGTGGTAGCACTCGAGGAAGTTGTCGACGACGTTCTTCCAGTTGGACGCGATGTCGTACGTGAGGCGGCGGGCGAACGTCAGGCGCTCGACGTCGGGCACCCAGCGCGCGATCTCGGTGGCGAGCTCGCCCGATTGCTCAGCCAGCGAGGTGGCCGCGGGGTCGAGGTTCACGAACACGAAGCCGGCGAACTCCTCCACCTGCACCGGCGTCAGGCGTTGGTCGCCCACGTCGAAGTCGACCAGGTCGCCCGTGTGCCGCGCCGCGAGCAGCTTGCCGGAGAGATCGAACGTCCACGCGTGGTACGGGCACACCATCGTGCGGGCCCGGCCGCAGCCCGACACCAGCTCGTGGGCGCGGTGGCGGCAGACGTTGTAGAACGCGCGCAGCTCGCCGTCGGCGCCGCGTACGGCCACCACGGGCATGCCGGCCACGTCGCCGGCGACGTACTGTCCGGGCTCGCGCAGCGCCTCGCCGTGGCACCACCACTGCCAGCTGCGCCCGATGATCGCCCGCTGGTCGACCTCGAACCAGCCGGCCTCGACGTACGCCGACGCGTGCAACGACATGGAGGCTGCCGGATCCTGCGTGCGGCCGGCAGCAACGAGATCGACATCGGACTGGTCCATCGCCGGACCGTACCCCATTTTGAACGTTCGTTCAAACGCCCGCCGGGCGCGAGTCCCTGGGAGCCTTCGTTGACGGCACAAGTGATGCGGAGATCGTCCCGGAAGTGGAGACGAGTCAGACCCAGAAGCAGATTTGGGACGGATCAGCCCCAGAAACCACGTCGCGCCCAGTGGTCGGTCTGTGCGAACTCGCCAGGGCGTTCGGAGCGGGCGAAATGGGACGCACGCTCTTAGGCTGGGCGCCGACGAAGGGGGTGGCCGTGGACGGTCTCAACGGGGTGCACCATCTGGCGATCTCGACCAAGGACATGAAGGGTCAGCTGGAGTTCTTCACCGACGTGCTGGGTGCCGAGCTGACGGCGCTGTACTGGATGCACGGCGTGGCGAACACGTTCCACGGGTTCGTGAAGCTGAACGACACCTGTTACGTCGCGTTCGTGCAGTCGCCGGCCAACGCCGAGATCGAGCCGGTGATGGGCGTGTCGCACGCGGGCAACGCAGGCGCCCCGTCGGCGCCCGGCACGATGCAGCACGTCGCGTTCAACGTGAAGGATCTCGACGAGTTGCTCGCGATCCGCGACCGCATCCGCGATCGCGGCATCAACGTGTTCGGGCCGCTCGATCACGGGATGTGCCACTCGATCTACTTCGCCGGCCTCGAGAACCTCGCGCTCGAGGTGGCCACGTCCGAGCAGGCGATCGACGCGCGGGCCTGGATCGACCCCGAGGTCGTCGGCTTGCTCGGCATCGACGACGCCCTGCTGGCCACGCTGAAGGCGCCCGCCGCCTTCGACGGCAAGGGCGGCGCCGTGCCCAACCCGCCGGTGGATTGGGACAAGCCGCAGCTGCGCATGCCCCGCGAGGCCCTGGAAGCGTTGATGCGCATGCCCGACGAGCAGGTGACCGCCAGGCTCTCCGAGAACGTGCCGCCGGTGATCGTCACCGACTGAGCCACAGGCCCCCTCGGCCTGTTTGACAAGTGTGTACCTGTGCAGTACACACTTGTTCCAAAAGTCGAGGGGGCAGGATGAACGAGAGTGCATGGGTCGCGGTGGTCACCGGCGGCGCCGGCGGAGTCGGCGAGGGCATCGTCCGCCGGTTCGTCGCCGATGGTGGGCGATGTGTGATCGCCGACCTGCAGATCGAGCGAGCCGAGGCACTGGCCGCCGAGCTGGGTGACGCCGCCGTCGCCGTGCGGGTGGACGTCACCCAGGAAGCCGACGTCGCCGCCGCGGTGGATCTCGCCGTCGACCGGTTCGGCCGGCTCGACGCCATGTTCAACAACGCGGGAATGCTCGGCGCGGTCGGCTCGATCGTGGGCCACTCGCTGGGCGCGTGGCAGCAGACGATGGACGTGCTCGCGACCAGCGTGTTCCTCGGCATCCGCGAGGCGGCACGCGTGATGATCCCCCAGGGTGGCGGCGCGATCGTCAACACCGCCAGCACCGCCGGGGTGCGCGGCGGGCTCGGCCCGCACGGCTACACGGCGGCGAAGTTCGCCGTCGTCGGGCTCACCGAATCCACTGCCGTGGAGCTGTCCGCCCACGACATCCGTGTCAATGCCATCGCCCCCGGGCGCACCGTCAGCGGCCTCACCGCCGGGCTGATCACCGGCGACCCCGACGACATGGCCGGCACCGCCAGCCACATGGCGTCGCGGGCGCGCAACGGCCGGGCCGCGTTTCCCGCGGACATCGCCGCGGTCGCCGTCTTCCTGGCTAGCGAGGAAGCGTGGTACGTCAACGGCGCCTGCCTCGTGATCGACGGTGCGGGCGAGACGCTGGGTGAGAAGGCCACCCGCCACTTCTCGCTGCCCAGCACCCTGGTCGGCCCCGCCGTGCGCCGCGCCGGGGCAGAGTCGTGAGCGCTGCGGCCGCGCGGCTGGAGGACCGTTGGGCGATCAGCGAGCAGATGTACCGCTACGCCCGTGCGACCGACTGGCTGCAGACGGACGACCACCGCGAGGTGTTCGCTGCCGACTGCGTGTTCGCCTCCCCACACAGCGGCGACATGCACGGTGTCGATGCCGTCGTCGAGTGGATGAACCGGGCGCTCGCCCCGTTCGAGGCGACGCAGCACCTCATCGGCAACATCTCGATCACGTTCACCGGCGACACGACGGCGGCGGCGGTCAGCTACGTGCGCGCGTGGCACCGCCCGCGCGACCACGAGCGGCCGGACATGGTGCTGTGGGGCGAGTACCACGACCGTTGGATCCATGCCGACGGTGTGTGGCGCATCGCCGAGCGGCGCGTGCTCGAAGCCGGCATCGAGCCCCGCCGCGAGGGCGGCATGCCGAACCCGCGGAGGGCCAAGGGATGAAGTTCGGTGTCGTCTTCCCGCAGACCGAGGTGTCGCACGACCCCGAGGCGCTGCCGTCCATCGCCACCGCAGTGGAGGCGCTGGGCTACGACTCGTTGCTGTTCTACGACCACGTCGTCGGCGCCCAGCACGCCGATCGCGAGCCTGCGCTGTGGGGGCCATACACGGAGCGTGATCCGTTCCACGACCCGTTCGTGGCGATGGGGTTCGTCGCCGCGATCACCCGCCGCATCGAGCTGGCCACCGGCGTGCTCATCCTGCCGCAGCGCCAGACGGTGCTCGTCGCGCAGCAGGCGGCCGATGTCGACCTGCTCTCCCACGGCCGCCTGCGCCTCGGCGTCGGCACCGGCTGGAACTGGGTCGAGTACCACGCGCTCGGGCAGGAGTTCGCCAGCCGCGGCCGGCGGCTCAGCGAGCAAGTGCCGCTGCTGCGTCGCCTGTGGGCCGAGCCGCTGGTCACGTTCGAGGGCGAGTTCGACCGCATCGACCGCGGCTGCATCAACCCGCGGCCGCGGCGCCCGATCCCCGTCTGGTTCGGTGGCTTCGGCGAGGCCGCGTTCCGGCGCGCGAGCCGGCACGGCGACGGGTTCTCCTTCGCAGGAGACGCCGGCACCGCGCTGGAAGGCCTGCAGCGCGTGCGCGAGCTGCTCGTCGCTGAGGGGCGCGACCCCGAGGAGTTCGGCCGCGAGCTGATCCTCACCCGCGCCCGCACCGCCGCGGAGGTGGTGGAGACCGCATCGAGGTGGGCCGACGTCGGGGGCACGCAGGTGGCGGTGCTCACGATGAAGCTCGGCCTCTATGGCCACCAGGCGCACGTCGACCACCTGGCCGAGGTGCGCGCCGCGCTGCAGGCGAGGTTCGGCTCGTGAACGCCGTCGACATCCGCAACCTGCTGGACCGCGCGGCGATCCACGACCTCCTGGTGACGCTCGCGCTCGCCCAGGACGAGCGCGACTGGGATGCCCTCGCCGACTGTTACCTGCCCGACGCCGTGTACGTGCACCCCGGTGGCGAGCTGCACGGTGTGGACGACATCGTCGGGCGCACGCGCACCGCGCTCACCCCGCTCGATGCCTGCCAGCACCTGCTCGGCACGATCCTCGTCACGGTCGACGCGCCCGAGGCCACCGGTGTCACCTACTTCCAGGCGCAGCACGTCCGCCGCGGCCTGCCCGGCGGTGAGCTGTACGTCATCGCCGGCACCTACCGTGATCGCTTCCAGCGTGCCGCCGACGGAAGCTGGCGCATCGCCCGGCGAACGCAGGAGTACACCTGGCGCGACGGCAACCCGGAGGTCACCCGCCGGCCGGCCGCGCCGGCGGTGGAACCGGCGACGTGACGAGGAGAGCCAGATGACACCCGAGCAACTTGCCGACGAGATGGCGATCCGCACGGTCGTCGCGTCGTACACCGACGCCATCAACCGCGGCGCGATCGACGACATCGCACCGACGTACGACGGCGACGCCGTGTTCACGATGATGGACCGGCCCAGCGTCGTGGGTCGCGAGGCGATCCTCGACGTGCTGCGCGCGACCGTGGCCAGATACCACCTCGTCCTGCAACTCGTGCACAGTGGCGTGGTGCAGCTCGACGGCGGCGACCGTGATCGGGCCCGGGCTCGCTGGCAGATCACCGAGCTGCAGATCCCAGTCGACCAGCCGCCGCGCTTCGTCGCCGGCCGCTACGAGGACGAGTACGTCCGGCGCGCCGACGGCTGGAAGTTCGCCCGCCGCACGTTCACGGCCCGCTACCTCGGCGACTTGTCGCTGGGCAGCGGCGCCCGCCCCGATGCGCCGACCCTGTTCCCGCTCTGGCCCTCCGCGTAGCCTCCGGGCATGCGCGTCTTCGTCGCCGGGATCCAGCACGAGTGCAGCTCGTTCTCGCCCATCCCCACCTCGCTGCGTTCCTTCCACACCGTCCGCTGGGGGGTGCAGCCCAGGGCGCAGACGCTGGGGCTGGGGTACGGCGAGTCGTGCGAGGTCGTCGGTGATCTCGGCTTCGAGCTGATCGCCGGTCCGTTCTCGTCGGCCCAACCGTCGCTGCCGGCCGCCGAGCACGTGTGGCGCGAGCTGCGCGACGGCGTGCTCGACGAGCTGCGGGCTGCGGGCGAGGTGGACATCGTGTGGCTGTGCCTGCACGGCGCGCAGATGAGCGACCGCACCGACGACTGCGAGGGCGACCTGTTGCAGCGTGCCCGCGAGATCGTCGGCGACGAGGTGGCGGTCGGCTGCCTGCTCGACCTCCACGCCAATGTGTCGCAGCGCATGCTCGCTGCCGCCGACCTGGTGGTCACCTGCCGCGAGTACCCGCACATCGACTACGGCGAGCGGGCCCGGGAGCTGCTGCCCGTGCTCGCCCGCATCCGGCGCGGCGAGGTGGTGGCTACTACGGCCGCCGTGCGCTTCATGGCACCGGGCGCCTACCCGACACCCGAGGAACCGCTCGCCTCGTTCGTCGCCCGCTTCACCGCCGCGCAGCAGCAGCCGGGTGTGCTGCACGTGTCGGTGAACCACGGGTTCGAGGCCAGCGACCAGCCCGACGTGTCGGCCAGCGTGGTGGTCACCACCGACGGCCGGCCCGAGCTCGCCGCGAGCATGGCGCACGACCTCGCTGCCGACTTCCTCACCGTCATCTCCAGCCAGTCGTGGCGCGGACCGGGCGTTGCCGAGTCGGTGGAGCAGGCGCTCGCGTTCGAGGGGTCGCCGGTGGTGCTGGCCGACCGCGCCGACAACGCCGGCGGTGGCGCCGCGGGCGACTCGACGTTCGTGCTCGCCGAGCTGATCCGGCGCGGCGTCCGCGACACGGCGATCGCGCTGCTGTGGGACCCGCTCGCCGTCGACCTGTGCCACGACGCCGGTGAGGGTGCGTTGCTGCCCCTGCGCATCGGCGGCAAGTGCGGCCCGATGTCGGGCGACCCGCTCGACGTGGAGGCGGAGGTGATCAGCGTGCGCCGCGACTCGGCGCAGGCGCTGTTCGGCAAGGGCGAGCCGGCCTTCCGCCTCGGGCGCACGGCCGCCATCCGCATCGGCGGGCCGGCCGGCATCGAGGTGGTGATGGCGCAGGTGCGCACGCAGGTGTTCAGCCGCCATGTATTCAGCGACCACGGCATCGACCCGCTGGCCCGCCATCTCCTGGTGGTGAAGAGCACGCAGCACTTCATGAACGACTTCGGCAAGTTCGCCGCGCACGTCATCCGCTGCGACGGCCCGGGCACGCTCACCTCCGACTACACGTCGCTGCCCTACCGGCGCATCCGCCGGCCGATGCTGCGCCTCGACCCGGTGGACACCGTGGAGCTGGAGTCGATGCCCCCGATCATGGTGCGCCCGCGCTAGGCGCGGCGCCTCAGCCGGCGACTTCGAGGATGCGCACCGGCAGCTCCCGCGGGCCGCGGATCTGGCCCACGCTCCAGCGGGTGTCGCCGGCCAGCTCGAAGCGCGGGAATCGCTTGATGAACTCCTCGATGGCCACCTTCAGCTCCAGGCGGGCCAGGTTCGAGCCGAGGCAGCGGTGGATGCCGAGCCCGAACGCGGCGTGGCGGTTCTCCTGGCGATCGACGATGAACGTGTCGGCGTCCTCGAACTGGTGCGGGTCGCGGTTCGCTGCCGGGAAGGGCAGCAGCACCCAGTCGTCCTTCTTCATCGGGCAACCGTGGAAGTCGTTGTCCTCGGCGACCATGCGGGCCATCGTGACCGGCGCGTAGGCGCGGAGGAACTCCTCCAGCGCGAACGTCATCACCTCGGGGTCGTCGAGCAGGCGCTGATGATCCTCCGGGTGCTGGGCGAGGTGCCACAGCGACGAGCCGATCGCCGACCATGTGGTGTCGATGCCCGCGATCAGCAGCAGGATGATCATGCCGCCGGTGATCTCGTCGTTCACCGGCTGGCCGTCGAGCTCGACGTTCATCAGGTAGCTCGTGAGGTCGTCGCGCGGGTTGGCCCGGTGGTCGGCGATCTGGGCGAGGATGTACTTGCCGAGTTCGTCGAAGCCCTCCTGGGTGCCGGGCTCCTCGGCGATGCGCTCGAGCACGTCGTGCACGAACGTGCGGAAGCGCTCCTCGTCGGCGGCGGGGAAGCCGAGCATGCGGCCGATGACGTTGACCGGGATGTTCTGCGCGTACTGCACCGCCGCGTCGATGACGGTGTCGCCGGGGGTGACCTCGCCGATCCCGTCGAGCAGCTGCTGGCACAGGGCGCGGATCTCGGGCTCCCACGGCTCGATCTTCTTGGGTGCGAAGGCGGGCAGCAGCAGGCGGCGGGCGACGTTGTGGAACGGCGGGTCGCTGGTGATCGGCGGCGCGCCACCGATGGGCGCGGGCAGCGACAGGTCGCCGGGCCGGCCGACCGACACGACCACCGCGCGGCTGGTGAAGTGCTCGGTGTCGTAGGCGATCTCGTTCACCGTGTCGTGCGTGATGGGCACCCACATGCCGCCGTAGCGGTCGGAGTGGGCGACAGGGCAGCCCGACTCGCGCAGCTGCTTCCACACCGCCGGGGCGTTGGGGTTGTACGCCGGATCCGCGTGGTCGAAGTCGGCGGCGTAGTCGCTGACCGGGCCGTAGTCGTCGGCGTTGTAGGGGACGCGCTGCCAGACGTGCGTGCCCTCCGGGCTGTCGCCGAAGATGGGCTCGACGTACTCGAACGGCTCGGGCGCAGCGGTGGGCTGGGCGTCGACGATCTCGGTCATGTCAGGTGGCCTCCACGATCTTGATGGCGTACTCGGGGCAGTTCGACGCGGCGAGCCGCGCCTTGGTCTCCAGCTCAGCGGGCACCTCGCCCTCGACCAGCAGCACGGCCTGGCCGAAGTCGTCGACGTCGAACAGCTCCGGCGCCAACGCGTAGCAACGGTTGTGACCCTGGCACTTCTCGGAATCGAGGTGAACTCGCATCCGATGAAATCTAGGTGGCCAGGCATCGTTCGGCCAGACCTGGAGCGCCGGATCTGCCTGCGCCCCACCACTACGATCCGGCAATGGTTGCTCGACTCCTCGAGATCGATCGCCCGGTGTTCGAGGCGGTGCCGCCACCGGCTCCGGTGCCGGGCGAGGTGTATCGGCGGCATCTCGACGAACTGCGTGCTGCCGCCACCGGTCGCGGGCTCACCCATGTCGTCGTGTACGCCGACCGCGAGCACGTCGGCAACCTGCTGTGGGCCACCGGCTTCGACGCCCGTTTCGAGGAGGCGTTGCTCGTCGTCGGTGCCCACGAGCCGCCGCTGCTGCTCGCCGGCAACGAGTGCCTGCCGTACGCCGCCGTCTCGCCGCTGTATGCCACGGGCGAGCTGCGCACCGAGCTCTACCAGCCGTTCTCGCTGCCCTCGCAGCCGCGCTCGTCGTCGCGCCGCCTCGCCGACATCCTGCGCGAGGAGGGCATCACCGCCGGCTCGCGGGTCGGTGTGATCGGTTGGAAGTACCTCACCGCGCAGGAGCACGACGACCCGCTCCATGCCGTCGACGTCCCGGCCCACGTTGCCGACACGATCCGCTCGCTCGCCGGCTGGGAGGCGGTCGTGAACGCGACCGACCTCCTCATCCACCCGGGCTACGGGTTGCGGGCCGTCGCGGGACCGGACGAGATCGCTCAGTGGGAGTACGCCAACGCGGAGGCCTCGCGCGCCACGTGGGCCGTGATCGACGCGCTCGCCGGCGCGGCCGCGAACGGCTGCACCGATCTCGACGTGCTCCGCGAGGCGCGACTGGCCGGCCTGCCGCTGGGTTGCCACTCCACGTTCGCCACCGCCGGCAACCGCCGCCTCGGGCTCAGCGGGCCCACCGGGCAGCCGATCCTGGTGGGCGAGCCGCTCGCCTTCAACATCTGCCACTGGGGCGCGAACATCTGCCGTGCCGGCTGGATCGCTGCCGGTGCCGACGACCTGCCGGCCGCGGCCCGCGACTACGTAGCCGTATTCGCCGGCCCGTACGTGGAGGCGATGTCCGCATGGCTGGCGCACCTGGCGCCCGGCGCGCGCGGTGGCGACGTGTTCGAGCTGATACACCGCCTGCTGCCCGACGAGGTGTACGGCGTGACGCTGAACCCGGGCCACCTGATCGCGTACGAGGAGTGGGTGTCGTCGCCGATCGCCGAGGGCTCGAACGACGAGCTGAAGTCGGGGATGGTGCTGCAGAGCGACGTGATCCCGGGCCACCCCGTGTACGGCTCCACCCGGATGGAGGAGGGCTTCGTGATCGCGGACGGCTCACTGCGCGCCGAGCTCGCCGAGCGCCACCCTGGCGTGCTGCGCCGCTGCGAGGCCCGGCGCACGTTCATGCGCGCGACCCTCGGCTACACCGTGCCCGACTGCGTGCTGCCGCTCGCCGACATGGCCGGCATGGTGACGCCGTACTTCCTGCGCCCAGAGCTGGTGGTGGCGCTGGGCTGACGGCAGGTGCGGGCTACCAGCCGGCGCCGGTTTGCTGGAACTCCTCCAGCCGGGCCTTGATCAGCTTCTTCAGCAGTGGCACCGGCAGCTCGCGGTCGTAGGGCAGTTTGATGAAGCCCTCGCCTGCCTCGTAGCCGGCAGCCTCCACCGCCGCCCGCTGGCCGGCGAACTGGCGTGTGGGGAAGCGCAGCGAGCAGTGCGCCTTGAACGACTGCAGCATCAGGAGGCGGGTGCCGTCCTGCACGAACGCCGGGTTGTTCCAGTGCAGCGCTTCCTCCGCCTTGGGCAACCCCTTGCGGCACAGCTCGCGCAGAGCAGTCAGATGGGGTACCGCCGCCTTCGGCAGCTGGGCGTAGTAGTCGTCGAGAGAGGCACGTTTCGGGGACGGCATGGCCGCAGCGTAGATCGGTCCGGTCGGTCTGGTCAGCGCGATCCCACCGTGGTGGTGCCGTTGGTGGGGCCAGGCAGCGAACGAGGGCCGTATCGTTCGACGGCATGAGCGAACACGTCCACCGCACCATCGAACGCCACTGCGACGTCGTCGTCATCGGCGGCTCGGCCGACGACCTTGCTGCGGCGCTGCAGCTGGCGCGCGAGGGATACTCGGTCATCGTCGTCGACGCCGGCGACGGGGGCGAGGGGCGCGACGAACGCGAGGCATCGGCCGCACGCGAGGATGCGCGCAGCCACGGGGTGGAGGTGCTCGCCGGTCGGGCGGTGGGCGTGACTCGCACGGATGGCGGCGGCAGCCGGGTCGAGCTCACCGGCGGCACCAGCATCCGTGCCGGGCATGTGCGGTCGGAGCGGGACGACGCCGGAGAGGTTCCGGCTGTGGCCACCACCTCCGCCAACGAGGCGGACTGGGACCATCGCTACAGCGGCGACCAGCTGTGGAGCGGCAACCCGAACGGGACGCTCGTCGTCGAGATCACTGGGATGCAGCCCGGGCGCGCGCTCGACATCGGCGCCGGCGAGGGCGGCGATGCGATCTGGCTCGCCGAGCACGGCTGGTCGGTGACGGCGAACGACATCTCGCAGCGGGCGCTCGCCCGTGTCGCCGCTGAGGCCGAGCGGCGCGGCCTCACCGTCGAGTGCGATCACTCCGACGCGAACTCGCCCGCTGCCTTCGGCGCTCGCCAGTTCGATCTCGTCTCGGCGCATTACGCCTCGATCCCGCGTACCCACGACGGTCGCGGCGTGCGCAACATGCTCGCCGCCGTGGCCCCCGGCGGAACGATCCTCGTCGTCAGCCACGACCTGGAGCCCATGCGGGCGCCGATCGACACGTCGCAGCAGAGCCGTGCGTTCGACCCGGATGCGTACGTCCGTGTCGTCGACGTCGCCGCCGCGATCGCCGGTTCGGGAGACTGGGAGATCGAGGTCGACGAGACGCGGCCGCGCCCGCCCGGTGCCGTGTCGACGCACCATGTCGACGACGTCGTGTTCCGCGCCCGGCGACGGCCCGCCTGACCTTCCGCTCTCATCGGCGGCGCGCGACCTCGTGGTCCAGCCATGACGCCAGATCGTGCAGCGACGTGAGCGCGATGTCGCAGCCGAGCCCGTTCAGCGCGGCGACCAGCGCGCCCGAGCGCCTGCCCGCCTCCACGCCGACCGCGGAGTCCTCCACCACCACGCAGCGGCCGATCTCCACGCCGAGGCCGCGGGCCGCGGTGAGATAGCCCTCTGGATCGGGCTTGCCGCGGCCGATGTCGTCGGCCGTGACCAGCAGCGGCGGCCGGATGCCGCAGTGGCCGAGCCGGGCCGCCGCGAGCGGGACGTCGGCGCTGGTGACGACGGCCCAGCGCAGGCCGCAACGTTCGACGGCGGCCAGCGCCTCGGCGCACCCGGGCATCGCGACCACATCGTCGAGGTCGCTGTACTGCAGTTCGAGTTGGCGGGCGGCGGCGCGGGCGACGGTCGCCTCGTCGGCCTCAGGGCAGAAGCGGCGCACGGTGTCCGGCGCCGGCCGGCCGTGGCACTCGGCGAGCAGCGCAACGGCGTCGAGCGACAGCTCGCCGGCGACCACGGTCCACGCCCGCTCCACCGCCTTCGTCGACTCGACCAGCGTGCCGTCCATGTCGAACAGGACGGCGTCGAGTGCACGGCTCATGTCGGCTCCGACGATACCGCGCGACCGCCACGTCCTCGACCGCCACGTGCTCGACCGCCTCAGCCGGCGCCGGCCATGACCGCGAGGAACTCCGCTCGGTCGGGGCCGAGCTTGGGTGCCGGTGGCCGCTCGTCCTTCTTCGCATGTGCGGCGATCGACGCCGCGACCACGCGTTCGTCGGTCATCAGCGCGTCGGGCGCGTCGAGCATGTTGAACGAGCGGAAGAACGCCCGGAACACGTCGGCATCGGCACGCGCCGCCGGCAGCAACCCGTTGAGGATGAAGTCGCGGGTGGCCACCGCCGCCGCATCGGGTTCGCTGCCGGCCTGCATGGCCTGATGCAGCGTGATCCGGTCCGCATCCTGCTGGCAGGCGAGCGTGTAGTGCGGCTCCATCTCCGAGCGCAGCACCTCGTCCATCGCGTGCGCCAGCGCCACCCGGTCGCGCCCGTGCACGCGCAGCGCGGCGGACAGCCCGTCGGCCGCGATGGCCGCCAGCGCGCAGCCCTTGCCGTACCACGGGTTGCTGCCCTGCAGCGCGTCGCCGATGACGACCAGACCGGTGGCCACCGGCTCACCATCGACGACGAATCGCCGGATCCGGTTGCGCAGACCCGCCATCGACTCCACGCCGGTGATCGGCTCGGCGAGCCCGTCGGCCGTCCACGGCACCAGCGGGGTGAGCGTGCGGATGGCCTGCTCCCACGCCCCCTCGTCGCGCAGCGCCATCAGCTCGCGATCGCCGGTGGGCACCCCGAGCGTCACCGAGAACGTGCGGTTGTCGCCGTAGAAGCCGGCGAACGCGACGTAGCCGAGGTCGCCACCCGCGCCGTCCTTCGTGAGCAGGGGCAACTCCTGGCCGTCGCGCAGGCGGTAGAAGCGCGAAAGGTAGATGATGCCGGCATCGCTGGCCTCCTCGGTCGGCATCGCCGGCCCACCGAGCTGAGCGATCCAGTCCATCACCGGCGAGTTGCGACCACCGCCGACCACCACCACATCGACCTCGGCGGCCGTGCCGTCGTCCAGGCGCACGCCGCGCACGTCGGTGCCGTCGGCAAGCAAGCCGGCGACGCCCAACCCGCCGCGCCACGTGACGCCCGGTTCGGCTGCGACCGCCTTGCGCAGCACCCACTCGATGGTCAGCCGGCGGCAGCACAGCACGACGAGGTCGTCGTCGCCTGGCCGGGGTTCGCGATCGGTGATCTCCGGCGGCAGGATGCGCTCGACGGACAGCTCGGTCGCACCCTGGGCCATCAACTCGTCGAGCACATCGGGTGCCCGGTCGCGCAGGATGCGGCGGAACCTGGCGAGCAGCGCGTGCGACTGGCGGGCGTGCGGCACGCCGCGGCGTTCCCACCCGTCGAACGCCTCGTCGGCGGTGGCGGGCAGGTCGGTGTCGTCGCGCTCGAAAACGGTGACGCGGTGCCCGTCGCGGGCGAGCATCAAGGCGGCGAGCATGCCCGCCATACCACCGCCGACAACGGCGATGTCCTGTGGGTCGGTGAGGGTTCGGTCGGCGGTCATGTCACAGGCTCCTGAGGAAGTCGACGAGGGCTGCGTTCACCTCGGCCGGGCGCTCCTGTTGCGTCCAGTGGCCGCAGCCCTCGAGGATGATCGAGCGGTGCAGCTTCGGCAGTGTGCGCTCGAAGGCGGCGATGGCGGGTGCACCCCACGCGGTGGGGCCGTCGCGGTCGCCGCCGATGAACAGGGCGGGCACGTCGACGCGCGCACCGCGGAACGCGGCGAGGTCGACCCAGTCGCGATCGACGTTGCGGTAGCGGTTCAGCGGCCCGCGGAACCCGGTGTGCTCGAACTCGCTCGCGTACATGTCGAGATCGGCTTCGGTCAGCCACGCGGGCAGCGGGTCGGGCCAGTGGAAGCGGTCCTTCATGAGCCCGCCGCGGCGAACCGTGGCCACCGTCCCCCTTGCGAGGTCGGGTGGCGGGGCGTCGCCCGAGGCGGTGAACATGAAGCCGAGCAACCAGCCGCGCACGTCCGCCTCCAGCTCGGCCTCCGCGCGGCCGGGCTCCTGGAAGTACTCGATGTAGAACTCCTCGTCGCCGGCCATTGCCCTCATCGCGGCGGTGGGGCGTACCTCGCCGGGCGGCGAGAAGGGCACCGACAACCCGGCGACGGCGGTGAACACGTCGGGTCGCAGCATCGCTGATGTCCACGCGATCGGGGCGCCCCAGTCGTGGCCGCTGACCGTCGCCGTGTCGTGACCGAGCGCTGCGACGAGGCCGATGTTGTCGGCCACGAGGCGCACCATGCGGTAGTCCTCCACGGCGAGCGGCTTCGACGAGCGGCCGTAACCGCGCACGTCGATCGCGACCGCCCGGTATCCGGCGGAGGCGAGTGCGGTCAGCTGATGGCGCCACGAGTACCACGACTCCGGGAAGCCGTGCACCAGCAGTACCAACGGGCCCTCTCCGGCCTCCACGCAATGCACGCGCCCGTCGCCGACCTGCACCAGGTGCGAGCGGCAGCCGTCGGGCAGCGCGCTCACGAGCGGGTCGCGATCTGCCCGCGGAACACTAGGTGCCGTGCCGTCATGCGTCGCGACAGTACGGCCGCCGCCGCGCACGGCGAGTGTCGGAGCGACGCGGACTCGGCTCGCAACACGACGGCCTGCGGGCTCGGGTCGCGAAGCGTCCCACGCGCGCAGGCTGGGCGGTGGCAAGATTCGCGTGTCCAAGGAGGTTCGCGCCATGAACCAAGTGACCAACGTCGCCGGCCAACCCACCGGTGGCCAGCCCTATCTGGTCGTCGAGTCGCCCTACGAGGTCGCCAACTGGCGGCCCCTGGTGAACTGGGTGCTCTACATCCCGCACGCCATCATCCTGTACGGATTGCAGATCCTTGCCCGCGTGGTGTTCATCGTCTACTGGCTGATGCTCGTCTTCACCGGCAACCTGCACCCCGGCATGTACGGGATCATGGCGATGTACGAGCGGTACAACGCTCGCGCCAGCGGTTTCCTGGTCGGCTTCTCCGAGACGTACGCGCCGTTCGACTTCAACTCCGGCCCTGCGGACAACAACGCGTACCCACCGGTGCGGCTGACGTTGCCGGCAGTGCCCGCCTCCGTACCGCGCTCGGCCGCGCTGAACGTGCTGAAGGCGATCCCCCACTACATCGTGCTGCTCGTCTTCTTCTTCGGCGCTGCCGTGGTGGGCGTCCTCGGCTGGTTCGCCGTGCTGTTCACCGGGAAGTGGCCGGCGGGGATGCGCGACTTCCTGGTGCGGGTCAGCAACTACCAGTACCGCGTGTGGGCCTATGTCGTGATGGTGGAGAACACCTACCCGAAGTTCGGCCTGCAGCAGGCCTGAGGCCCACCCGCCCCGGCGGGTGACAGCTGACTCTTTGAGTGCTCACAGGTGGTTCACAGGCAGTGGGCCGACCATGAGCTCATGAGAGCCACACACACCTCCACCCTCCTCGGTGTGCTGTCGTCGGTCACGCTCCTCTCACTGGGCGCCTGCTCCGACAACACCTCGTCCGTGTCGACGTCCTCGGCCGCGCCGACGACCGTCGCCACGGCCGACTCCAGCGTGGCAACCGACGGCACGGCCGCCACACAGACGACGGTCGCCGGTGCTCCCGGCCAGCCGCCGGGCGGCGCCGGCGGGCAGACATCGGCCCCCGACTATGCCGGCAGCGACACCGGCCTGACGCTCAGCGGCGGCAGCCAGAGCGCGAGCGGCGAGACGTTCACTGCCGATACCGACGACACGACCGCCGTGCTCGTCACCGGCGGCGGCACACTCACGCTCACCGACGTCGTCGTCTCCACCACCGGCGCGTCGTCGTCGTCCGACAGCTCCAGCTTCTACGGCCTCGACTCGGGCGTCCTCGCCACCGAGGGCAGCTCGATCACGATGACCGGCGGCTCGGTCACCACCTCCGGCGACGGCGCCAACGCGATCTTCGCCACCGGCGACGGCGCGACCGTGACGCTCAGCGGCGTGATCGTGTCGGCCACCGGCCAGTACGCGCACGGGATCATGGCCACCCAGGGCGGCACGCTCGTCGCGACCGACGTGCAGATCGACACCGCCGGCGCCAACGCTGCGGCGGTGGCGACGGATCGCGGCAGTGGCACGATCACCGTCGTCGGCGGCTCGGCGACCACGAGCGGCCAGGACTCGCCCGGCCTGTACTCGACGGGCGTGTTGGACGTGACGGGCATGACGATCGTCGCCACCGGCTCCGAGTGCGCCGTGATCGAGGGTTCCAACTCGATCACGCTCGCGGACACCGACATGACCTGCTCGCAGAAGTCGGGCGTGATGATCTACCAGAGCATGTCGGGCGACGCCGAGGGCGTGGACGGTGTGTTCACGATGACGGGTGGCTCGCTCACCGCCGCCGCCGGGCCACTGTTCTACGTGACCAACACGAATGCCGAGATCACCCTGACCGGCGCCGACCTGACCGCGTCGTCCGGCGTGCTGCTCGACGCCAGTGCGGGCAACTGGGGCAGCGACGGGGCCAACGGTGGAGCCGCCACGCTCGCCGGCGACGGGCAGGTGCTGACCGGCGACGTCACGGTCGATTCGATCTCGACGGTGAACATCGTGCTGGCCAACGGCTCGGCGTGGACGGGTGCGCTCGACACCGCGAATGCCGGTGGCACCACGTCGGTCACGCTCGACGCCACGAGCACCTGGACCCTTACCGCCGACTCGTACGTCGGTGCGCTGGCCGGGCTGGCGCTGTCCGGCACGTCGGTGACCAACGTCGTCGGCAACGGTCACACGCTCTACTACGACGCGACGGACGCGGCGAACAGCGCGCTCACCGGCGCGACGTACACCCTCTCCGGAGGCGGCACCCTCACCCCCGCGTGACGTATGTCGCCAGGTGCTGGCCGGTGAGTGTGGAGCGGGCTGCCACCAGGTCGGCGGGCGCCCCCTCGAAGACGATGCGCCCGCCGTCGTGGCCGGCGCCGGGGCCGAGGTCGATGATCCAGTCGGCGTGGGCCATCACGGCCTGGTGGTGCTCGATCACGATCACGGACTTGCCCGAGTCCACCAACCTGTCGAGCAGGCCGAGCAGCTGCTCGACGTCGGCGAGGTGCAGGCCGCTGGTCGGCTCGTCGAGGACGAGCACGCCGCCCTTCTCGCCGAGGTGTGTCGCCAGCTTCAGCCGTTGCCGCTCGCCGCCGGAGAGCGTGGTGAGCGGCTGGCCGATGCGCAAGTAGCCGAGCCCCACGTCGGCGAGCCGCTGCAGGATCGCGTGTGCCGCCGGCGTGTGCGCCTCGCCCGCCGCGAAGTACTCGGCCGCCTCGTCGACGGCCATGTCGAGCACGTCGGCGATGTTGCGACCGCCCACCCGGTAGTCGAGCACGGCCGCTTGGAATCGGCGGCCCTCGCACTCGTCGCACACGGTGGTGACGCCGGCCATCATGCCCAGGTCGGTGTAGATCACCCCGGCGCCGTTGCAGGCCGGGCAGGCGCCCTCGGAGTTGGCGCTGAACAGGGCCG